>JBCBLB010000011.1:0-36018 GCA_038520555.1 Myxococcota bacterium
AACCCACTCATTAGGCCCCTCGCGCCCAAAGAAATAATATCGAGGGTTGATGACGGTTGTGCGATCGATGTTGACACGCACATCCCCCAACTCGGCGAACATTTGACGTTCACCAATATCAGGAAGGTTCATCCCACCACGCAAAATGAGCGCAAATGACCAACCGGATGAATTGTTGTAGAGAACGGAGAAGTCGTACCCCTGGGCGAGCGGAGCAGCGGGGCTGATGGCGACGCCGACGGTGTGCGTAGATGACGAGATGTCTTCACCAACCGCCTGTGTCGCTGTCGCCATGGCAAGGAAGACGATCACGATCCTTCGAAGCAGCATTCATACCTCCCCGCTAAAACACAGCTCCCTAAGCTTATTGAGAGACATAAAGGCTTCGGGAGCTGTCTTCCCCGTAAGAGACACCATGTCTCTTATGGGGAAGAATAAGAGACATGGTGTCTCTTGTCAACAGAGAATGGGAGACGCGCAGGGGGCGCTCTTCCCTGAAGACACGACCTCGGCGCTGATAACGTCGAGCAGAGATAAACCGGGAAGCATCGCCGCACCGGCTTCCGAAGAACAGAGACCGACACGGCGCATCAGGCGACTCTACGGCGCGTCGATCATCAGCGGCGACTCGCTGTCGGTGATGATGACCTTGGTGTTGCTGGAGGTCGACAGCTCGCGGAAGGCTTCGATGGTCTGCCAGCGGATCAGGTCCTCATCGATGCCACCTCCGATCAGTTCGTTGGCGTCCCGGATGCCCTGCGCTTCGATCCGACGCTGCTCCGCCACACCCTCCGCGCGAAGCGCGTTGGCGTCTCGGATGCCTTCGGCTTCAATGCGCAGCCGAGCGGCCTCCAGCTTCTCCTGCTCCAGGACGAACGCCATCTGCTGCACCTGCTGCTCCGCCTCAAGCTTAGACTCGATGGCACGGAACAGGTTGTTCGGCAGCGAGATGCTCTTCAGCAGGACCGCTTCAATATCAAACCCCCGACTGCCCAGCAGGTTCCGCATGGTATCTGCGATCTCGTGCTCGATCTCCAACCGACCGCTGGTGTACATGTCACGCGCAAGGTATCGAGAAGAGACATCCGCCGCGGCAGAACGGAAGACGCTCATGATGGCGACGCGTTCGTAATTGAGGCCGATGGTCTCAACAATGTCTGGCGCCATCTCGGGCTTGACCCGGTACAGAATCGAGATCTCTGCGCTGATGTTGAGCCCCTCTTTCGAAGGCAGAGAGAGGTTGACTTCCATATTGCGCGTCTGAATTGGAACCTTGATCACACGGGTGACGAGAGGGTTAAAGACCCTGGGGCCAGAAGGGATGATCCGGTCGTCGAGACGTCCAAGGGTCCGCTTCACACCCACTTCACCAGGACGAACCACTGTACAGCCCGCAGAGAACAGCACCACAGAGAGCACGGCGACGAGTCGTCGGTACATCGATAGACCTCCCGAATTTTACGGAGTTAAGCCAACGCAGGATGCGTTGAGAGATAATGCCCGGTCAGGCATCGCGACACAGCGTTCAGATGATCGGAGACATCCCGATAAGATACGAAGAAGACAACTCCTGAACCGTTACACCCATAATATGGTATCGCTGAATACCACTATGATCAGCATCGTCTCTGGTGAAGATACCCGGCTCAGAAGTTGTTGTTACTTGTAATCTCACCTTGTTGGTTTCGATGTCGAATCAAATTAACCCGAATATCGTATAGAATTTTTCTATGCAATAACAATAAAACACATAGAAATGTTCCTCATACGGAATCGAAGACATCGGAGATACGATTCGTAAGCCATTAAGTGGGAATGGTGATAAATGATGGCCCTCTGATAAAACCAGAGGGCCACACCAGAAACTGACGCGGGGTTCGCTTCTTCATCTCCTGTTTCAACTGGAACGTCTACACCGGTCGGTCTCGATTCAGGGCGCTGAGATAGAGGATGGCCGCGTCGCGGTTGGGTGCCTTATCAAAGATACGCATCGCCCCGGCCAGCAGATCCCGGCGGCTGACCTGTCCGACCAGGCGTCCCTCCGCGTCGACCACCGGCAAGCGGCGGATGTTGTCTGTGAGGAAGCGGTGCGCGATCGTCATCAGGTGCGTGTCTGCGGTGATGGTCTTGGGGTTTGGCGTCATCACATCGCCGACGGTTGAGGGTGGGGTGCGATCGTGGACGGCACGCATCAGCGCCTGGATCCCGTCTCGCTCTGAGATGACCCCGACCACACGGCGCTCGTTATCGACGACTGGCATCCCGGAGATCCGTCGTTTGAGCAGGATGTTCACCGCTTCATAGACCCGCTGATCTGGAGTGACGGTGTAGACCCGCTTGACCATGACGTCCCGCGCGTGGACTCCGGAGCGTTGGGTCAGTGTTCGCTGAAAAAAGGTCGTTGTAGCTGACATTTTACCTCCGTCCGAAAACCGTACCACACCTCCTTGACACAATGGAAGGCGAAATCGGGAGCCGTGAACTGATTTTTGAACGGATCCACCCAGGTCCTCTTTCAACGCTCGACCGCACCGGACCCGGAGCCATCCTCCAACGCCGCCTGATTGGGTTGGAGGAAAGGGAAAACCCTCGTCCCGTGTAGGGAGAGGGTCAGATCCTTGGATGGGTTAGTTGATGAATGAGACGATGTGTGACGTCTCGTGTTTTTCATCGGCGTCCTGAAAGCTCATCTTGATGCCTTTCATAGCGAATGTTCAGGATGCGGTCTGCACCATCCCGATGGGGTGCCCCTCTGGATCGGTTACGACCGCAATCTTGCCGCCGTCCGGGGTGGTCTGAATGGGCAGAATTACTTGCGCCCCCATCTCCTGTGCGCGCTGGATTCGCTCTTCAATGCCTTGCACCCGAACATAGAAGGTCGCCCAGCTGCCCCGATCATGGAGCCCGACGCCACCGGGAATCGCGCCGTTTCCACCATCGAGCATCGAGTAGCGAAGGGGGTTATCGAAGTTCAGCTGCCAGCCGAACATCTTGTTGTAGAACTGCTGCATGCTGTCCCCATCCTGGCCCATGACCTCGAACCAGATGACCTTGTCTTCCATCACATGACTCCTGATGTTTCCGCGTTCAACCCGATGAATCTTTTCTCAACGGGCACCAGTAGGGTATCCAGGAGCTGCTGACAGCGTGGTGTCAGCAGCCTGAACACCTGTGTGGGTGCTGACAGATGCTGTCAGCAGGGCCGCATGGTCGGGATAGAGCCCTCAGACAACAGGAGCCTCTCATGGGAACGCTGGATCGATTCGCCCATTTTGAGCTGTCCGAGATGAAGCTGGTCTACCGGGTGCTTCATCAACACCTGCTTGAGCATGTTGAGCTGATGGACGCGGAGTTCTTCGAAGCCCTGCAGCGGTGGCTACAGACCATCGCCGGCAGCCAGGGCGTCGACGTCTCCGATCATGCGCAGTGGGACGCCTGGCTGGGCAACACCATCATCTCCTGTGAAGAGCGCGTCGCGGACCGAACGGTCATCCCGATCACCGAGCGCTGAGTGGCGGATCAGATCACTGTAGTGACGTACGGTTCGCCCGATCGATAGACACCACACTACATTGGATGTGTATGACCTGGCTGTGGATCGGACTGCTGGCTTGCGCCCCATGTGAAGACGACCGCGACTGTTCGGTCTCCAACGGACGCTATGAATTCTGGACACCGGCGGGCTGGGATGAAACCTCCGCTCTCCCGGTCCTGACCTACTTCCACGGCTACCAGGGCTCCCCATCAGCGATCCGAGCCGATGGCGACTTGATGGCGCAGCTCTCCGACGCGGGCGTGGCCCTGTTGTTGCCCATCGGCCGCGACCAACGGTGGAACGTTCGGCTGCGTGAGGGGGAACGGGACGAGCTCGCGTTCATGGATTCCGTCCTCGCGGACGTCGGTGCCCGGTGGCCCATCGATCGGGCACGGATCTATGCGTCGGGGTTCTCGATCGGAGGGTCGATGGCCAGCCTGCTGGGCTGCTACCGCAGCGACGACTATGCCGCGATCGCGCCGATGTCTGGGACGTTCTGGGATCCGATGCCCACCGACTGCGACCCAGGGCCGATGCCGATGCAGCACACCCATGGCACCGCAGATGAGACCTGGCCGTGGATGGGGCGGTCGTTCTCAGAGACGACCGCGCAGGGCGCGGTCGAAGATGGCGTCAGCGTATGGCGAGCCGTCAACGGGTGCACAGATCAGACCGTGACCGAAACCAACGGACCGCTGACCTGTACGGTCTGGACGACCTGTGACGGCGACGCAGATGTGCGCATGTGCCTCCACGATGGCGGCCATGAGCGCCGCAGCGGGTGGCCCGCTCGCCAACTCGGCTGGATGCTCCAGTTCCCAACGTCTGAAAATTAGGCACTTCCGAAGTTACGTGTTTCACACGGCCCCTGATGTTCTCCGATGTCTCCGAGCGCGCCAACCTGGAGGCGTCATTTTAAGCCGCCGACCAGGGCGAGATCATCGAATCCTTCAACGAAGGGCGGTCTGGAGGTAACGCTGCTCATTCCAGGTTGAGGGCGTATCCCTGGGGGATGGGATCGAAGCTGGAGCCGTCCTGGGCGGCGAAGTTCGGCAGCTCATTGGGCAGCGTCCAGGTCTGCCCGGTCTCCAGGACAAGGGTGACGCTCCACCGCCCGGTGGGCAGATCCGGGGCCTGGACCAACTCCTCAGACCCATCAGGCAGCACGTGGGAGGCGACCGGGACGAAGACGATCTCGAGCTGGGTCAACGGCATGGGCGCGAACCCGATCTCCGGGTCGAACAGGGTCGGCGAAAGGATCGCCTCCGTCGCATACGATTCGCCCGCTTCGAGATCGTCCCCGATATACGCCAAAAACACCTTCGGCCACGCCGCGAAGGCCTGGGGGTTGGTCGCTCCATAGACCGGATGCGGATCCGGGTCACCGTCGAGGTCCTCATCCAAAAACCGCGTCGAAAAGATGACGCCGCATTCTTCGCCGGGATTGTTGAGGGTCAGCAGCTCAGACTGGATGCCTGTGGCGGAGACGGTGAACTGGGGGAGCGGATCGGTCTGATCGACGGTGAGGACATCGAAGGTGAAGGCGGGCCGCTCAAGGGGGATGGGCTGGGCGACGAGGACCGAGAGCCCCTCGACCCGTTCGCCGCCGCTGACGCTGACGACGCCTGGCGAGAGGTCATCGAGGGCGCGCACATACTGACCGATGTAGTCCCCACAGGTGGCGCCAGCGTTGGTGGAGTAGAGCGGATGGAAGTCCCGGTCCGTGTCCATCAACGCGGAGACGATCCAGTCCCCGTCGGGAATCTCGGAGAGGATGAAGGGCGCCTGCATCAAGCCATCGCCGCCGTCGAAGGACCGGGGCGCGACGGTGGAGAACGCCGTTCCTTCCGGTGCGCCGGTCCCGGTCGGCGGAGGCGGATCATCGGCGGCGAACAGCAGCAGCATGGTGGGGGCGACGTCGTCGATACCGGAGGCGATGACGGAGCCGGTCAGGGTGTTGCGTTGGGGGATGCCATCGGTCACGAGGGCGTCGTAGGCGCAGGCGGCGAGCATCAGAAACACCATGGTCGAATTCTCCCGCTTAGAATCGGTATGTAACCGAGCCATAGGCCCGTCCGCCGACGAGCTGCCCCTTGGGGTGCTCCTGGAACCGCTCCTCCTCGACGAGCCCGACCGGGTTCCACAGCACCCCGGCGATCTCCAGAGACTCATCGTCCAACAGCCGCACCGCGAGCCGCCCATAGGGGATCGCCCGGGCGGGGATGTCGATGGAAGACTCGATGAGAGAGCCATCTTCCTGGCTGAAGTCCCGCAGCCGCCAGGTCTGCGCCGAGACGAGGTGCACCCCCGCGGAGACGTCGAGTCGGAACGGTGTGCTGTAGGCGACGTTGGCGTTGAACTTGGCCAGCGAGGCAGACTGATCGTCGAGGATGTTGCCAGCGCCGTCGTCTTCGATGATCTCCTGGAGGTGGAGGTTGGCCTGAAGGTCGAGGCCGGTGACCGGGAAGAGGTGGCCGTCCAGCTCGAGGCCGTAGCCGGTGTAGATCGACTCCAGGTTGCCGAACCCGGTCAGCCCGACCTGGTAGCCGTTGTCATCGTCATCGTAGAAGTCGAGGGTCGGGACGACATCGGTGAGCCCGATGAGGTTGCTGACACGGTTGACATAGACGGTGGCGTCAGCGGTGTGGATGTTCGATGATTCGTCGCGGACACCGATCTCTGCGGTGAACACCCGCTCAGGGACGAGATCCTGGTTCCCCGAGCTCGTCACATAGATGCCGTCCTGGGGGTTGGCGTTGGGCTGCTCCAGGTCGATATAGGACTCCGCGAACGAGGGGTTCCGGAACGAGGTCCCGCTGGTCACCCGCAGGCTGGTCGTCTCTCGCATCCGCCAGACGATCGCGCCACGTGGAGAGATGGTCTCCTGCAGGTCGACGAGGGGGTGCCGGTCGAACCGGAGCGCCCCCACGAAGCTGACATCCCCGACACGGGCGTCTTCCTGAACGAAGGCCCGGAAGTGGTTCTCGATGATGGGCGCCCCATCCCCGTCCAGGTAGGTCCAGGCGATGTTCTTGTAGCGGTAGCCGGCGCCGGCGCTGAGGCGGTGGGTGACCGTCCCCGTCTCGAAGTCGAAGACCCCGCTGAGCTCTGCATCGAGGACGTCGCTGTTGACGACTGTGGGCAGCTGCTTGGGCTCGCTGTAGCCGTACCATGCCCCGGCATTGCCGTTGAGTCCGTTATAGAAGACCCGCAGCAGGACAGGATCCCACCCCACGTCCAGCTGCGCATAGCTGGACTTGACGTTGTTCAACTCATAGTTGCCCAGGGCGCCGATGGTATAGAACTCCGTCGCCCCTTCCAGATGACCACCCGAGGCCGAGATCAGCCCCCGATCGGAGAAGGTCCGATCGACGCGCCCGGTGGCGTGGAGCACGTTGAGAGAGACATCGTCATCTTCCCCGAACAGGGTGATGGCGGGGGTCTCTTCGGGATCGATCTCCGTGGACCATCGGCCGGTGGAGTGCCAGCCGCCGCTGAACCGGTACGAATTCCGCCCCGAACGCCCGGTGGTCATCGCGTTGGCCTTGCCGTAGCCGGGCTGACCGCCTTCAACGCGGACGATGTTCTTGCCCTCACCGGGGATCTTGGTGATGATGTTGACCACGCCGGTCACCGCGTTGGCACCATAAACCGCAGAGCCCGGCCCGCGGGTGATCTCGATCCGGTCAATGAGATCCAGGGGAATCTGAAGCGATCCCCACAACGGCGTGGCCAAAATGTCCTGGTAGACGCTCCGTCCATCGACGAGGATGAGCACCTTGTTGGAGATCTCACGGTTGAAGCCACGGATGGAGACCTCAGGCTGCGCAGCGGCCAGGGACATGACCTCAACACCGACGGCCCGACGGAGCAGGTCCGGGATATTGGTCGCCCCAGAGGTCCGGATGTCCTGCGCAGTGATGACCGAGATGGTTGAGGGGGAATCCAGCGGACTCTGTCCATACCGAGACGCCGTGACGACGACCCGCTCGTATGCCTCCGAGAGGAATTCTTCGAGGATCTCTTCACCCTCTGCACCCTCAGGCCGGTCCACGCCGGGATCCCCGGTCTCGGTCGAGGGATCTCCGGGCGGCTCAGCGTCGGCCTGCTGTCGCAAGGCGTCGGTGATCGCGGCCAGCTCACGGGCGAGGGCGTTGAGGCGCTCCAGCTCCGCGCCGCTGACGGTTCCACCGGTTGAAGAAGGGGTTTCCGAGACTTCCTGATTCATCCGTGCACGGAGGACACGGATGATCGGCTCGACATCTTCGGCCTTCTCAGGCTCAGCCTGGGCGAACAATTCGTAGTACTCGATGGCTTTGTCGAGCTTCTCCAGGTCAGCGTATGCGCGGGCGATGTTGTAGAGGGTCGCAGGGTGGGGATACGCAGCCTGGGCAGAGAGGAAATTCTCCAGGGCGACCTCATACTGCTCGGCTCGTGCCGCTTCCAGGCCCGCGACGAAGTATCGCCGGGCGTCATCTTTCGGCGCAGCGTAGGCCACGCTGCACAGACAAACCCCCACGATCAATGTTCGGAGCACATCATGGTGCACGCTCATCTCATGCTCGCGTTTTCAGGCCCGCAAGCATGTTACCGCAATCGAACCCGTCACTGCTCGCCGAACAGATCGTCGGGAAGCTCCATATACCCTTCGGGGGTCTGCTCTTCTTCGGCAGGGGGCTCGGCGGGCGTCTCCGGCGTTTCTTCAACAACAGGGGCTGGATCCGCCACGGGGTCACGGACGGCATCTGGCTCTGTTTTGGGTTGAACCGGTGGTTTGGGATTCGGCGTCCGAACGGTTCGGGCTGTGGGGGTCGGCCGCGTCGTCGGCTGGGGGGCGACTTTGACCGCTTCAAGCGCCACCGGGGGCGTCACCACGATGGGCTCCGGGATCGGGTCGGCATCCCCGGCGACGTCCGACGGGGCATCTGGCGCGCTCGACGCAACAGACGCGGGCGGGGCAGGGGCTGTCGAAGGGGTCGCGGCCTGCTCTGGGGCCGTGGGGACCGGCTCCACACGGCCCATCTGTCCCACCATCCAGGCGATCGCGCCCACGCTGAGCAACAAAGCGACAACGGCAACGATGGCGAGGGAAGTCAGGCCGTTGGAGCGAGGGGCCACAGGCGCACGGGTCTGCTCGGTCGTCTCTTCCATGACCGGGGGGTGGACGAGGGTGCCCACCGACATATGCGACGTCGAGGCGAACTCGTCGGGCGACACGCCGATGCTCAGCTGCAGCGCCTGCATCAGGTCACCGACGGATGCAAACCGATCGTCCGGCTCTTTGGCGAGGCATCGCATGGTGATGATTTCAAGGCTCTCGGACACCTGGACGTCAGGGTTCCGATCGGCGAACCGGGGAACCGGGGTGTTGAGATGCGCGATCATCGTCGCGGTCGACGTCTCCCCATGAAACGGCCAGCAACCGGTGAGCGAGCGGAACAGAAGCACCCCCATCGCATAAATATCGGCGCGAGCGTCGACGCCCTCGCCCTTGACCTGCTCAGGGGCCATACAGTGCGGGGAACCCAGGATCAGCCCCGCCTGGGTCAGGCTCTGATCGTCTTCGAGGACCTTGACCAGACCAAAGTCGACCACCTTCACGATCTCGTGACCCTCATCATCGCGTTGGGTGAGGAGGTTGGAGGGCTTGAGATCGCGATGAATGACGCCGCGGCGATGGGAGTACCGCAGCGCCCGGCAGACTTGAAGAAGCAGTCGGATCGCCCGCTCGGGGTTCATCAACCCGTCTCGGATCAGATCGGTGTACCGGGGACCGTCGATGTATTCCAGCGCCAGAAAGAAGCGCCCGTCGTCCGTTCGCCCATAATCATAGAGGGTGACGATGTTGGGATGATCAAGGTTGGCGAGGGTTCGGGCTTCCAGGGTAAACCGTTCCTGGAAGGCGGCGGCGTGCTCGGGGTCGGTCTGGTGCTTGAGGATCTTCAGGGCGACGTGACGGCCCAGATCGATGTGCTCGGCGAGGTAAACGACCCCCATCCCGCCGCTGGCGATCTGTCGAACGATCTGGTACCGACCGGCGATGACCCGGTCTGTGAGTCGGCCGAAGTGCTGCTCTTCGGGCAGCTTGCTCGACATCATCCTACCTCCCGCGCTTACGTTACCAGGAAAGGGCCGAAGGACGCATCAAAAAGCCCCCGATGGTAAGGCGAAGATCTGCACGCTCTTCTACCAGACCGCCCCTGACCGCTCCTCACAGTCGAGAAACACGACACACCATCGTCACAGTAAACCGCCATCTGCTGTCGCATTCCCCGTGCCGGGTAGGCGTCACCGGCCACCTGCGCGTCGTCGCACCCACCAGGCCAAAGAGGCGAACAAACCGAACCAGAGGCTGATGAGCGGTGCGCTGGCCAGCGCCACTTCACGCTTCTCCGGCACGTTCCGCTCGGCGCCATCGTTGAGCAACGGCTGGCCATCGTCACCCGGCCCGAAGAAGCGGCCTTGTGGACCATATGCTTCCGCCAACCGGGACAGAAATTTGCCATCGGGGACGATGTCCAGCAACTCTGGATCGCGCGCAGAGACGGCGAAGACGGTCTCGCCACGTTCGGCTGCGGCGGCGCCGGTCTGCACCCGCACCCGGTGCGCTCCCTGCATGGTCGGCGTGAACGTCGTCGCCGCCTCACCAGTCGGCCCAGAGATGACCTCAAACGGCGCCTCGGTCCCATCGGGCATCACCACCACGCCCTTGGCCGTCTTCCCTTCGACCGGCCCATAGCCGGCGTCCCGCACCTTCACCGTCAGTCGGACCTCGCTGCCCATCAAGACGTTCTCCCGAGACGGCACGACAACCACTCGGCGGTCCTCTGGATCGGCGACCAGCCATCGGAGGGCGTTCTTCCAGAAGCGCAGGTACACCTGGTTGCCTCGTCCCTCCGCAGCCTCCGAGAACGACCACCGCCACGACGCATCCACGGCCAGAGACATCACCCGGCCCTCCTCCACTTCTCGAACCGCGAGGATCGGCACCCGCTCGCCCGATGCTTCCCGAGCGGTCGGGTGCTCGAGCAGCACGGCCGAGCCGGGGACCAACCCGCCGGTAAAGTTGAAGCCGTCCATATTCGGCAATGTGTCCCAGGCATCCGCGTCCCCGTCCCGCTCCAGGACGATCCGGGTGATCGGATGGTTGCGACCTGCAGCCGTGAGCTGAGGTTGGAAGGGCTCTTCACTGGCCATCTTATTGGACACGCCCAGCCGGACCGGGAGGATGGACGAGATGGGGGTGTTGCCATAGCGCCCCAGGTCGAAACTCCGATCGCCGCCGGTCATCACCAACGCGCCCCCATCACGCACATAGCTGGCGATGTTCTCCAGCAGGGCCATCGCCTCATACTCGAAGTATGGCGCATAGTTGAAGTTCTGGAGCACCACCAGATCGAAGGTCTCCAGCTCTTCATTGAACAGCCGCTGATACGGGAACGCGATGAGCGACAATTCGTCAGCGTTCCAGCCAGCGCCGAAGTCTTCTCGGGTTCGGAGAATAAAGAAACTCACGAGATCGACGCTGGGATCTTCTTTGAGGAACAGACGGAGGAACTTCTGATCGTAGGAGGGGCTCCCAGAGACCTGGAGCACCCGGGTTCGATCCCGAACCACCCGAATGACGACCGGGTAGGTGTTGTTGCCCGGCACCGCGTCTGCGGGGTCCACGGGGATGGCCAGTTCCCAGGCGAACCGACCAACAGCGGTGGGGGTGACCTGGAAGTTCACCTCACCGCTGCCATCTTCACCCAGGGTGACATCCCGGGTATCGACCAGACGGCCTTCCCGGCTGAGGGTGACCGGAAGGGTGTCACCGGGCGTGCCCCGCAATCGAGCGGTCAGGGTGAACGGGGTCCGCAGAAACGCGAACCCGCCTGTGACAACCTCTGTGATGGCTTCATCATGCAGGCGCTCTGCCGAGCCGACCTGGTATACGGTCAGCGGCCCGGGAAGCTCAGGAGCGATGGCCACGGCAGCGCTCACATCCTCGCCGACCTCAGCGAGGTCCTTGCGGAGCGCGCCCCGATCGATGCCATCGCTGATGAGCACGATCCCTCGCAGATCCTGGCCAAGGTACCGGTCCGCCACCGCGGCCAGGGCGACCCCGATGTTGGTGCCCTGGCCATCATAGGCGGCGGGGACGCCAGCCTGGACGTCATCCGAGAAAGAGAACACTTCGACAGACGTTCCCACCGTGCCCTGCACGGTGGACAGGATCCCATCGACGGACGCGCTCCGGGACACGCCCTCTTCACGGACATCCATCGAGGCGCTGCGATCGATGAGGACAACGACCTTGCCTTCTTCCGTTCGTCCGGAGTCCTCCAGCCAGACCGGCTCACACAGCGCGACGGTGAGGACCACGAGGGCGAGCGCCCAGGCGATAAGCTCGATCACACGAAGGCCGCCACGGCCCCGCCCGGTCAGCAGGGCCGCCAGCCACGCGATGACGGCGAGGCTGATGGACAGCCCGATCTGCCAGCTGGGCGCCGTCCAGATCAACGCCCCGCCTTCTCCCAGTGCTCCGCCCAACCAGAATTCCATGACTACTCCAGCCGTCCTTCACGCATCAACTCGGCGACGTGCGCCTGATCGTGCTTGTAGTTGGATGTCAGCGAGTAGAGGACCAGGTTGATGGCCAACTTCAGCGCTTCACGTCGTTGCCAGTTGCCGCCGGGGACGACCGGATACCGATCGCGGCCGTCCGGCCCACGGTCGAGCGCGCCTGACAGGTCATTGGCGCAGTACACCAGCGGCGTGATCGGACCCACCGTCACGCCTTCCAGGTAGTCCTGCATGTTGGTCCGCCCGAACGGCACATCGAGCAGAAAGAAGCTCCGAAACACCGAGTGCTGCGTGGGCAGCGGCGACAACGGACGGGTGGGGAACAGCCGGGCGACCATCTGCCGCACCGAACGAGAGAACTCGCCGTTCGGTGACGCGGTCGCGTCATCGATGAACAGAAACCCACCATAGGACAAGTACCGATGAAGCTGCGCAGCTGCCGTATCCGTGAGCGGTGGCAAGGGGCCATCCCCGGTGAGTACACAGAACGGATGCTCGAACAGCGCAGGATCTTCTGGCGAGAGGACCACGGTCTGGGGGTTGGCCTCGATGCTGGTGGATTGACTGACTTCGAAGAGGACCCGCTGCCATGCACCGGGTCGAGACAAGGTGTTGCGATCCAGCATCAGCTCGGCGACGTCGAGCTGGCTGGCTTTGCCCAGCGCCCAGCCGGCGTTCGGCGCGAGCATCGCGGCCAACACGCTCAGCAGCGCGTTACGGCGGCTCCATCCTTCAGGCCTCGACATTGGCGGCCTCCTCTTCTTCGTTCTTCAGGAAAAACCCAACAACGGATTGTAAGGTGGCGATGATCAGCCCAGCCAACAGCAGCCAGGGCGCCAGCCCCATCTTGTGGAGGAACTTCTCGGGATCGACCTCTGCGGCGGTTTCGATCAGCGAGGGCCCGCTGCGCACGTCGGACTCCTGCGGATCGCTGTTCACCGCGACCCAGGCCAGCGGCGGCGCGCCAGGGGTCTTGACCGCATATGCGCCCACCCGCTCGGGGCGGAACCGCACAGCCCCGTTCTCTACCCGCACCGGCACGGGGCCGTTCGGCCCCTCGACCGTCAGATCGATGGCGGTCTCGGTGAGGGGCACCGCGATCGGGTCACCGACCAGTCCCGTGATGCGCTCACCGTTTCCACCCGTCTCACCGCCAAGGTAGCTGACCAACCGCTGGACGAGCGGCATATACACCGCCTGCAGCGGCAGGTTGCCCCACCCCAGGTCGAGCGTCCCGGTGATCACCAGCACTCGACCCTGACCAACCCGATGCTCGATGAGGAGCGGTACGCCGCCCTCCAGGGTCATCAGGGTCTGAACATCATCGGTTTCATTGTACGGCTCAAGGGTAAACAGACGGTTCCAGGTCACCTTTCGAAAAGCACTCAGCCCACCTCTGGAGAACGGGCGGAACAGCGCGCTCTCGGTGTCGGGCAGGGCGGTCGGGATGCCTGGCTCACCGATGGCGGTCAGCGATCGTGGCCGACGCAGCTTGGAGGGCAACAGCTCAGAGAAGGCCGCGTTGTACCGCTCAGCGGTGACGTTATCGCCCATGGCGATGACCAGGCCGCCGCCCTTGCGCACGAAGTCCACCGCCCGCCCAGCGATCGAACCGGGATCTGCGAGGTTGGCCAGGAACACGACCCGGTGCACCTCTGGATCGAGCGAAGTAATGCCCGCTGAGGCAGTCACATCAGGCCGAACCCCACCACGCGAGGCCGCCTGGGCGCCCCAGGGCGCGAGCGCCCGTTCCAGGAAGTACACCTCAGAGTCCGTCGGGGTCAGACCAGGGTCACCATCGACGACAAGGACCCGGCTGGCGCCGATCCGCGGCAGGTGGAAGGCGTAGCGATCATCCTCTGCGACGGCGCCATCCCCGATCTGAACGATGCCCACGCCACCTTCTGCGACCCGTGGCACCGTCACCACAGTCTCAGCGGTCTCTTCGGGGGGCAGCGCTACGAACGTCGTGATCTCTGCGCCGTCGGGCAGTTGGACGGTGCAAGGCACTTCCACCTTCGAAGACCCATAGTTCATCAGCTCGACCCGAACCGAGCCGCCTTCGGGTCCGTCGCCATACTCCGCGGAGAGGATCGCAACGTTGACCGGTTGTTCGACCTGCAGGGGCCGAGGCAGCAGGGCTCCCCCCTGTGCAGACAGCAGACCGATCTCTTCCCGCGCGGCGGGCACCGCGATCGAGCCAGCCTCATCGTTATAGACGATGACTTCGCCACCCTTGCCCCCGAGCATCCGTCGCGCGAGGCGCAGGCCGCCGACCAGATCGGTCCGCCCCTGGGTCTGTCGGGTCTCCTGGATGGCAGCAGCGACGACGCCCCGGTCGGCCGTCAACTCCGGCACCACCGCGCCCGCGCTGTCTCCGATCACAACGGCACCGACCAGGACACCATCCGGCAGGTTCATCACCATCTCGACGGCACGTTGGCGCTGCTCGGTGAACAGGGTGCGGCGGGTTGAATCCACTTCTTCTGCTTCTGTGTCGTCTCCCTGGGCTTCAGGGACGTCTTCTTCAGGACCTGCCCAGTCGATCTCTTGATCCATCGACATGGAGTTGTCGAGGACCACAACAACAGCTCCGGCCTGGCCGAGCTGTTCCGGATCGCCGGGCCACCGCAGCTCCGGCTGCGCGGTGGCGAAGACGATGAGGGCGACAGCGAGGATCCGCAGCAGCAACAACAGGAGATCCTGAAGCCTTCTGCGGCGGCGGAGCCGCCGTTGTAGACGACGCAGCAAGAGCATGGCGCCGAAGGCTTGTCGCTCCGCGGGACGCCGTCGAATCAGATGGATCAGGACAGGTCCAGCGACCAACGCGAGCAGTCCCAGCGCGAGCGGCGCGAGCAGGCCCAGGGTCATCTACACTCCCTGCAGCAGACGGGTGAGCGCGCGATCCAAGGGTTCTTCCGTTGCGATTCGGACGTGCAGGGCGGCGCGCTTCGCCAACCATGTCCGCACCTCTTGGAGGTACTCATCAACGATCTCGCGGTACGCCGCTTTGACCGAGCCTGGCTCAACGGGCAGCGCCTCTCCCCCTTCCGGAGAATAGAATCGGGAAGCGCTCCGATAGTCGAGCTCCATCTCACGGCGGTCGTAGATGTGTGCGACCCGCAGGTCGATCTGTCGCCGGGTCAACGCGGCGAGTTGAGGTCCCCACTGCTCTGGCTCTTCCATCAAATCGCTGGCGACGATAACCATCGATCGACGACGCATCCGCTGCCCGAGCGCAGCGAGCCCGTCGGCCAGCACCGCTGTCCCCGCGGGTCGGATGCTGGCGAGCGCAGCGAACAGGCGAGCGAGGTGGTTGCGTCCCCGCCGAGGCGGGATCCAGGGCTGCTCAACCCCCTCCCCCCCCAGGATCGCCAGCCCCACCGGCTCTCCCCGACGCTGCAGGTAATACGCCATGGTCGCGATGAGCACGACGGCTGCGCTGAACTTCGAGCCTTCCAGGGCGGGCAATCGGTGATGGCCGGTCTCCCCGGTGATCATATCGCCGCTGGCGTCAAGGATGAACGTCACCGCCAGCTCGGTCTCAGCCTGCTGTTTCCGAACCACCAGGCGGTCGTTGCGCGCAAACACCCGCCAGTCCAGATCGCGGATCGGGTCCCCCGGTGAGTACTCTTTGTAGTCCGCGAACTCGACGTTTCGTGCGATTCGAACCGACGGATGCGGACCATGCGCCAGACCAGCGACGAGCTGTCGGGCGCGGACATAGAGCTGGTTGAGCCGGGCGAGGACCTCCGGGGCCCAGATCTGGGGCGTGGCGCTCACAGGCGAATGGTCTCCAGCAGCCGGGTCACGACATCTGCCGAGCGGATCCCCTCTGCCTCTGCCTGGAAGTTCCGCACGATCCGGTGCCCGAGCACAGCGTGGGCGACCGCCTTGACGTCCTCGACATCTGTGGTGTCTCGTCCCTGAAGCGCGGCACGAACCCGGGCGCCCAGAAACAGATACTGGCTGGCACGCGGACCCGCGCCCCACTGCACCCACCGACGGACGAAGTCAGGGGCGCCATCCTGCGGACGGCTGGCGCGAGAGAGCTTCACAGCGTACCGCTTTACATCGTCGGGATACGGCATCCGACGCACCAGCTCCTGGAACGCCAGCAGCCGCTGGCGGTCGAGGACCGGCTCGACCGGTCCCGGAGTGGCGCCGGTCGTCCGCTCGACAACCTCGATCTCTTCCTCCTCAGAGGGATAGTCGACGTTGATCGAGAACATAAACCGGTCCAGCTCAGCCTCTGGAAGGATATAGGTGCCTTCCTGCTCGATGGGGTTCTGGGTCGCGAAGACCTGGAACGGAGGCTCAAGGGCGTAGGTCTGCCCAGCAGCGGTGACCTTCCGCTCCTGCATCGCCTGGAGCAGCGCAGCCTGCGTCTTCGGCGGTGTCCGGTTGATCTCATCGGCGAGCAGGAGGTTGGTGAAGATCGGACCGCGAATGAACCGCAGCGAGCGGCGACCCGAGCTCCGATCTTCCTCCAGTACTTCAGTCCCGGTGATGTCTGCGGGCATCAGATCGGGGGTGAACTGTACCCGGCCGAACGCAAGGCCCAGCGCCTGCGCGGTGGTGTTGACCAGCAGCGTCTTGGCAAGGCCAGGCACGCCGACGAACAAGCAGTGACCACGTGCAAACAGGGCCACAAGCATTTGCTCGATCACATCCACCTGACCGACGATCCGCTGCCCGATGGCTTCCATCAAGGCTTCGCGGACAGCGGGCAACTCATCAAACAACGCGGCGTCGTCTTCCAACAGCTCCTCCTACGAGCGGTTCAAGTTGGGATGGGGTGGCGGTCAGTCGACCGCGCCGCCAGTGGCGAGGATCTGTGCGTAGCGCTCGTGGCGCTCTGCCAGATCCGGCTCGCCCAGCGCGGCGTAGCCCCGTGTCAGCGCCTGCTGAACCTCGGGGTTGAACGGGTTGAGATCGTGTGCCACCTTCCAGGCACGCACCGCGTCTTCGGGCCGGCTCATCTCCTCATAGAGCTTGCCGGCAGTGACCTGAAGCAGCGGAAATTCGGGGTACAAGGAGACCCCTTCCTCGACGAGGGTGAGCGCCTGTGCGGTCTTGCCCATCATCTCCAAACACGTCGCCTTCCGCGCGATCAACATCGGTGAGGGTGGCGTGCTGGGATCGGTGGCCTTGTCATACTCGATCAGAGCGGCCGCGGGCCGGTTGGCCTCGCGAAGCAGATCTCCCAGCCGAGCGTACTTCACCAGCTCCATGCGCTGACCAAGGATCGGGTCGCTGTCGAACTCACTGCCTTCTCCATCGAGAACCACAGGCAGCGTCGCCAGCTGCTCGCGAACCAGCGGAAGGTCGCGGATGAACGCCTTCCAGCCATCTTTAAACGCGGTGAAGTCTTCATACCCAGCGAGATCTGCGACCGCGTCCTCGCTGCTCTCGCCGTCGCGAACGCGATCAAGAAGCTTGACGAGCGCCGGATCGCCGGCGCGTTCCAGCAAAAAGTGCACCATCGTCGCAACCTGCGCGAACGCGAGCGCCGCCTCAGAGCCGCTGTCGAGGTACGCCATCGAGCGGCGGAACTTCTCGAACGGCACAAAGCTGTCCTTTTGAATCGCGTCGGCGAGCAGAGACTGTTGGTGGACTGACAGATACTCTGCGCGCCCCTGACGCCACTCACCCTCAAGGTGCTTGGCCAGCCCCTCCTGGAGCCAGACCGGAGCCAGATCGCGGGTCCGCCATGCGACCACGAGGTGGATATACTCGTGAGCGATCGTGTCCTTCCAGTTGTAGCCGCGGGCGAGGGCCCGCGGGCTGGTCAGAAGCAGCCGGTTCCACTTGGACAGAGCGACGACGCCAGTGGTCCGAACCGCTTCTGGCGGCAGCCCAGAGGCACCGGTGAACCGAGACGCGGTGGGATAAATATCGAGCACCACTGAATGATCGGGGCCGCCGCCGAACAGCGTGTCGTAGGTCGCCCGAGAAGCCCGCAGGGTCTCAACCGCCTCTTGCGACAAAATCCGCTCAACACCCCGATCGTGGCGAACAGACAGCCCCGTCTCTTCAGCGTATAGCAGCCCGCTGGCCGCCTCTGCAGTGGCGACATACGGCGCGTAGCCGTCTGGCTCGAGACCCATCTCCTCGATCTGCTGAATGACTTCAACGGCCTCGTCGTAGCGCCCCTCATGGAAGAGCGTGCGGGCGTGAAGCTGAAGGGTCTTGCCATCATTGGGGGTGGTAGACAACAACTCGTCGCGGACCCTCTGCGCACAGCGGAGGTCGGTCGCCCGCAGACAGGCGAGCCCGTCCTCGGGGCTCTGCGCCCACGCCGGACCGGGCGTCAACGAGAGGATCGCGGCCAGGACGACCTTACTGGCGAACCAGTTCTTCATAATACCTCTTCTTGAGCGCCTTGTACTCGTCGGGAACATCGGCTTCCATGCCCTCCAACAGGGCACGCCGATACTCTTCGGGGGTCTGAAACTCTTCGGGCGCCGGGATCTCGAAGCTTCGCGCGCTCGGACCCTGCCCCTTGTCATCCTGTGGCTGTTGCTGCTGACCCTGCCCACTGCGCTGGCCTTGCATCTGTTGCATTCGCTGCTGCATCTGCCCATACTGGGCCATCTGCTGCTGCAGGGCATCCCGAGCGCTGCGCAAACGACCGCTTGCATCACGCTGATGGCCTTCACCAGGCATCGACTCGCCTTGCTGGAGGCGCTGCTCGGCCCGCTGCATGGCATCACCGGCCTGCTGCATCGCCTCGCTCGCTGATCCGTCGGCGGTGGGCATCTGCTGCTCCAGGCCGCGGACCTGCTGCTCAAGCTTCTGCTGTTGTTGATTGAGCTGTTGCTGCTGCTCGGCCAGTTGCTGGGCGAGCTCTTGCATCTGCTGGCTCTCCTGCTGCTGGTTCTCAAGTTGTTGCTCGATCAGCTCCAGGATCTTCTCCAGGGCTTCAACCGCCTCTCCAGTGCGTTCCAGCGCCACGCGGACACCATCGGGTACCGCCTCCTGACGCGGGCGCGCCCGCTTGAGCTCGTTGTCGATGGCGGCGGCGGCGATCTGACTTTGCCGCAGCGCCTGTTCGACCCGCTCCACCGTCGCCTCCACATCCCGGGCGCGCACGGCGTCGACGACATCTGCAGCAGCCGCCTGGAATCGGCTCATCCGACCAACCGACTGCACCCGCCAGCCCGAACCATCCCCCACGGCTTCGGTCGCTTCGGTGGACTTGTCTCGAGCGAGGATGGCGAGCTCAAGCACATCTTCCCAGGCTTCGGCCTGCCTTTGTGCCTGGTCGTCTTCCTGCTGGCGCGCTTCGGCGAGCTGGTTGGCCAGCTGCTCCTGCTCCTGAGCGAGCTGGTCCAGCTCTTCCATCAGCTGGTCGAACTGCTCGCTCATCTGGTTGTCGCCCTGCTGCTGCTGGCTCATCTGCTCACCGAGCCCTTCAGAGAGCTGCTTGAGGTTCTCCGCCAGCTGATCGAGCATCTTCTGGGCGTCTTCCAGCCGTCCCTCCGAGATGGCCTTCCGGATCTCATCCATCAGGTTGCTGGCTTCATTGGTACGGGAGTTGACGAACTCCTGCGTCTGACCGTTATCCAACCGCGAGGCCGCCTCAGCCAGCCGACTCATCAGCCGCTGCAGCTGATCCAGCCGTGCAAGCAACGCTGCAGCGTCAGGGTTCTCCTTGGCGAATTGGGTCAGCTCCCGTGCCTCTTCGGCCAACTCTGCAGCTTTCTCGGCGAGCTGCTGGAGACCGACCCGCTGGAGCATCATGTCCAACAGGTAAACCGCCTGCTCCAGCTGCTGGAGCTGTTCCCCATGAAGCGCTGCGAAGGTCTCCGCGTCGCGGGCGGTCACCCGACGCCCAGAGGACGGATCATACGTGGTCACGGTGAACCGGATGAGCCGGGCGCCGCTCTCGAGAACTTCGGACACCTGCTTGCCGTCGGTTGAGGAGGGGGTCTCATCGCCCCACTGCCGCTTCATCAGGTCGCGGACGGGATCATACCGTTTTCGTGCGGACTCGGCCCATCGCAACATCCCCTGCTGCGTGCTCGCCGGGGGCAGATCCTCGACGAGGTAGTCGGCGAGGACCAGAACCAGCGCGTCACGCAGCTCACGGATATAGCCGGCCAACCGGCGGCCCTGCGCCTGGGGACCGAGGACGTCCACCTCAACCTCGACCGACTCACCGCGCTTGCCACCGGCCATCCAGTCATTGTCGTAGGCGACGATGCGCATCCTGGCTTTGCTACCGGACTTCAGGCCCAGCTCCTGAGGCGTCATGAAGACGCTGCCCGACAGCTCCGGATCGCCATCCAGAGGACGACGCAGCTCGAACTCACGCACCTCACCATCCTGCTCGATCTCCAGCACGACCCGCTCCAGGCCAAAATCGTCCTGGGCCTTCCATTGCAGCCGAAGCGGTTGGTTAACAGGCGCAGCGACCTGGCTATCGCTCTCCATCGAGACCACCGGAGGAGCGTCGGCATCCACGACGATCCGGAAGGTCTGGCTCTGATCGAGCTGCTGCCCCCGGACTAAGATGAAGCGGTAGCTCCCCTCCCCCTCAACCTCAATGGTCGCCTCAATGTCGCGCCCACCAGCGAGACGAACCTCTCTGGGCTCTCCATCGTTGATCTGGATGGCAGCGGCTTCGTAAGCCTCTGCAGTTCGTGCGGTGATGCGCACACGGGTGCCCGGCGGCGCATGAATCGTCCCATCCGAATTGGGGACTTCGAGGGTGTCCATCCCGGTATACTCCGGGAAGGTATAGGAGAGGACAATGTCCCCGACGAGCGCGAATTCGCCACTCTCATTCAGGGACGCTTCGTCCAATGTCTGGGCGGCGACCGCAGCGCGACCGCGAAGCAGAACCTCGATCGCTTCCCAGGGTCCAATCGGAAGCAGCCACCCAGCCAACAACACGACGATAACCCCACCACCAAACCGCGCCCCCGCCTGCTTGAGCGGGCGGGTCGAGTGCACCTCAGCAGGCGTGACCTTCAGGGCGAGCACCCGGGCCCGCATCACCGCACGAGCCAGCAGGGCTTCAGAGACATTGCCTCGATCTTTGGTCTCCCAGTCGATCGCTGTCAGCAGTCGGCTGCGCAGCTCTGGAACCAGCCCTTCGACCAGCCGGGCCTGACGGTGGGTCTCACCCGCAGCACGCCAGCCCCACATCGACCAGATCAGCCCCCCGATCGCACCGAGGACGCTGAGCACCGCGAAGATGATGGATGCATGACGGCTCACACCAGCGGACAGCAGAACTGCAATCAGCAAGGCACCGACCAACAGTCCCAGAAGCCCAACCAGGATGCCCTTCCCGAGAAGCAGGACCCGCTCCCGTCCCTGCAGTCGTGTCAGGAACGCTCGGATCTGCTGAATATCGTCTGCCATAACGCTCCGCGATCTGTCGATTCGCTGCTGATGATTCGCCCGCGTGATGTCTCGTGACACCGATCCCCGTTGGATTGTTCCGGGGAAGATAGCGATGGATTTTGAGGACCGGATCTGATGGGCGCCCTCCGAACCTAACCGAGGTCTTCCTCACCGGGCAGCAGCAGACGAACCATGCCGCCCCCCGCTTCCAGGTTGCCCACGAACAGCTGCCCACCCGCCGCTTCGATCAATTGCACACTGATGGCGAGCCCCATTCCGGTCCCCTGCCCGATGTCTTTGGTTGTAAAGAACGGCTCTAGCGCGTGCTCCAAGGCAACATCGCTGAAACCAGTCCCATCATCTTCACAGCGAACCACAACCCAACCATCATCCATCCGCCACGCACGCAATCGAATCGTCTGAGATGCAGCCTGGGCGGCGTTCAGCAGCACGTTGAGCAACACCTGCCGGAGCGCATCCGCTGACACCCAGGCCGTCAGCGTGGACGGCCGCGTTGAGATATCCACCGACACCGTCCGCCCCTCAGGGCGCATCCGCAGGATCTCAGCGGCACCTTCCAGCGCATCCTGTATCCGCACCGCTCCCGCTTCTCCAGCGCCGGGCCGGGCATAACGGAGCAATCCGTGAATGATGCGATCGATCCGGGACAGCTCTTCCCGCATTCGACCAACCAGATCCGCCTCCAGCGCTGGATCGCCGAGCCCCTGCTCCAGCAACTCCGCGTAGCCAGACACGGCTGCGAGAGGGTTGCCCACCTCATGGGCGATGCCTGCCGCAAGCCGTCCCACCACGGCCAGCCGCTCCGTCCGCGCCACGGCCTGACTCGCCGTCTCCAGCCGCGACAGCTGCTGGGCAAGCGAGGCGCTCATCTGGTTCAAATCCGCGCTCAACTCCTGGAGCTCGCGCGCTGCGTCCAACTGAACCTGATGCCCGAAGTCACCAGAGGCGATCCGAGCGGTCCCCTGACGCAGGGTCGCGATGGGCTGCAGTAACCGGCGCCGGAAGAGCACAAACCCGAACAGTGCGACCAGACCACCCGAAAATACCGTATACCCCAGGATCGCGACAAGCAACGGACCCGGCGCATTCAGCGCCCGCAATGGCGCAGAGACCCGGAGCGCACCCGCCGCTTTGCCCCGAACCATGATGGGCGACGTCACCACCAACGCCCGCCGACCAACCGTCTCTGTGTAGGGACGGCCGAGCTGAAGCGCAGCCCGCAAACCCTGATCGGTCACCTGAGGCGGCTGACCAACAATGGACGCGATGGGTTCAAGCGAAGGAGAGACCACATAAAGTTCGTCAACATCCAGGTTGACGGTGTCATGCTCTTTGAGGACCCGGCGCATTCCTGCGTCCCCAGCTGAGGTCGCTGCGGCCGATAATTGAGCTTGAAGAGTGCGGCTGAGCGCAAGCGTCAGCTCTGTTCGACGCGCTTGCTCTGCGCTCTGCATCCACAACCCAATCACACCCGCGTTGAGAAGAATCGTCGCCAGTGTGATCAACGCCAAGGAGAACGCGATCTCTGCCCATAATCCTGCAGGCCGGGAAGTCGGAGAGGGTGAGTTCACCACCCCCACCCTACCGTGTTCAGGATGACCTGTTCAGGATGACATCGATTCAGTTGTACTTTCGGTATACCCCGATCACGATCCCCTGAATCACCGTATCACTGCTGTCATCTGCGTAGATGGGCGCCATGGTCGGGTGCGCCGGCTGAAGACGAATGCGGCCCTGCTCACGGAAGAAGAACTTCACCGTCGCTTCACCGTCGACCATCGCGACCACGATTTCACCGTTTCGTGCAGTATTTTGCTGACGCACAATGACCACGTCACCGTCCAGGATGCCCTCATCGATCATCGAATCGCCCCGAACCCGAAGGGCATACGTCGTCGCGTTGCCCGCAGTCATCGTGCGATCGAGGTGCAGCGTCTTCTCATAATTTTCTTCCGCCAGGATAGGCGAACCCGCTGCGACCGTACCGATCAGCGGAACACTGATGACCGCACCCCGCCGTCGGGACTGAGACTTGCTGGTCAACATCAAGCCACGAGCGACACCGCCCGGCGCCCCCCGATTGGCCTTCTTGATGTAGCCCTTCCGAATCAACGCCTTGACATGATCTGCGACCCCGTTGGTCGAAGAGATGCCAAGCGCGTCCCCGATCTCGCGATATGTTGGGGGGATACTTCGTTGTGCAATGGTGGACTGGATGAAATCGAGCACGTCTTTTTGACGGGGCGACAGATCTTCCATGGGTAGCTCTCCAACCTGTTGGCCCGCACCATCAGGGGCCATATATACTCTTACTGAACGCCTGTTTCTCTGTCAAGAGTTTCAGCCGAAATTCCGTTCACTACCGAAGGATCGGTCTATCAACAGGCCGTCACGAAATGCCCTGAGAAAATGTATGCGATGTCCTTCAGGTTAGGACCCCCCTATACGAACTTCTCTTCATTCCAGGGAGATCAACTTGGCACGCGGCTCGGGAACTTCGATGTTTGCAGGCCCCCGGATGACTCCGGGCGTCAAGCAGCTCATGATCATCAACGTCGTCGTGTTCGTCATCTACGCTCTGTTCCGGGGCAGCAGCCTGGGCTGGCTGTTCGAAGAGCTGATGCTTCATCCGCCCAAAGCGCTGTTCGGTGGACGCATCTGGCAGCCACTGACCTACATGTTCATGCACGCCAGCGTCGGACATCTGCTGGGGAACATGCTGTTTTTGTTCTTCTTCGGCACCAACGTCGAGCAGATGGTCGGCACCCGGAAGACCTATGAGATCTATGTCCTCTCCGGCCTCGGCGGTGCGCTGGCCACCCTGATCGTCGGCGGCCTTGCCGCAGCGGTGGTCCCTGGCAGTTTCCTCGGCGCGCTCTGGCTGGCCCCTCACCTCGGCGCTTCTGGGGCCATCTACGGCATCACGCTTTTTTGGGGCGCCCGCCTGTGGAACCAGTCCGCCAACTTCTTCCTGCTCGGTGAGATGAAGATTCGCACCTTCGTCCTTATCATCGTCGGGATCCAGCTGTTGTACCTCATCAGCCAGGAAGGCGGCTCCAGTTATACTGCCCATTTTGGCGGGATGGCGGCCGGCTTCGCCCTGGGGCGCTACGGCATCCCGGACCTGTCCATGTTCAGCCTGCGACGGGTTCGTGCGAATATGAAGCACCGGGAAACCGAACGCCGCCTCAACCGCTTCCAGGTCATCGACGGCGACGGGGAAGGCCCGAGCGATAACGGCGACGACACCGCCGGACGCCCCATCTGGCTTCACCGCCCCGACCCCAAAGACGACGACGATCCGATCATCCACTGAGATACACGCTGAGATACACGCTGAGATACACGCTGAGATATATTGGGGTTATGTCCGAACGTTGGTCCCAGCTACGATCTCGCGCTCGGCTCCAGCTACGGCTTCTGAGACATCATCTGGTTTCTCACACTGTAACCATCGACGGTCACGATCTTCACATCCCACCTGGGGTCCTCGATCCAATCCTCTTCCGAAGCGGCGCATGGTTCGGGCGGCAGCTCGCCCGCCGGGTCGCCGGGGGTGAGCGGCTCCTCGACATGGGCTGCGGCTCTGGTGTCGTCGGCGTCCTCTGCCAGCAGGCCGGTGCGCGGGTCATCTGCTCAGACCTCAACCCGAACGCGGTCCAGGCCGCTCGACGCAACGGCATCCTCGATGCGCGCAGCGGCGATCTGTTCTCTTCCCTTCCTGGCCACCGGTTCGATCATATCGCTTTCAACCCGCCGTACTTTCCCGGATGTTCCCGGCGCCGGATGTATGGGATGGCGCTGTACGGGGGGCGCAGGTTGGGGGTGATGCAGCGGTTCCTCGACCAGCTGCCCCACCACCTGGCGAACGGCGGGCGGGGATGGATGGTGCTCTCTGACCGGGCGCCTGCCGGCCAGAAGCTGGTCACTGTCGCCGGTTGGCGGCAGGTCACTGTTGAGCGGGTGGACGATGAGGTGCTATCGCTTTGGTCGACGTCGCGAACGGGATAAACCTGCGGGATGACGCCTGATGTATGAGGCAAGGAGGCATCACGATGGCACACCTTCAGTTTAACGGTGGTGAGACCAGCGATCTGGACATCATCGCAGAGAAGCTCGCGCCGCTGGGCGTGCAGCTTAAGGGATGGCCCACCAACCCGGAAGTGGCGGCGCTGCTCGCCCAGGCCGCCCTGAGCGACGACCAGAAAGAGATCGTTCTCCGAGGGCACGACCGCTACTTCGCGGAGCTTCAGCAGTCTGACGGCTACCAGACCCGGGACCTGATCGTGCTTCATCCCGGCATCCCCGGCCTGGACCAATTGCTCCAGAAGTTCGACCGGCCGCACACCCACGACGACGATGAGGTCCGCTACATCATTGACGGTGAGGGTGTCTTCGGCTTCATCTACCCTGACGGCAGCCAGGCGCGCCTGACCATGCACCCTGGCGAATACATCAACGTCCCCAAGAACACCGAGCACTGGTTCGAAGTCACCGACGCGCGCCGGATCAAGGCGGTGCGGTACTTCACCAACACCGACGGCTGGACGCCCCGCTACACCGAAACCCAGATCCGTGCCTGATCCCCGGGGGCGGCTGGCTGCGCTGGGCGGCCGGTTCTATCAACAGGGATGGATGGTCGGAACCGCTGGCAACCTGTCGGCGAAGGCCGATGACGGCTCGATCTGGATCACTGCCAGCGGTCGGAACAAAGGACAGCTGACCGACACCGACTTCATCCGCGTCGACGCAGATGGCGCTGTGCTTGAGCGGCTGGCGCGGTCCGATCGACCATCTGCGGAGACGACGATCCACACCGCCATCTACGAATGGTTCCCCGACGCCCGTGCATGCCTTCACATCCACAGCGTGGAAGCCAACCTCGTCGGGCGGTTCACCGACGCGCTGTTCGTCCCCCTTCCCCGTCTGGAGATGCTTAAGGGGCTGGGTCGATGGGAGCCGGATCCAGACGTCGGTCTGCTCGTGCTGCCCAACCATCATCATGTGCCGGACATCGCCGCGCAGCTGAAGCGAGTGTTCGCCGAGCAGCCGCCACAGGTGCCCGGGTTTCTCATCCGCGACCATGGGCTGACGACCTGGGGGCCATCGTTGGATGCGGCGATGAACTTCGTCGAGCTGTTTGATTATATCTTCCGCTTTATGGTTCATGCGCGCCGGCTTCAGCTGGACCGGTGAGCCCACCCAGGGCGTGCAGGCGGAAAATAAAAAACACCCCCCAGAAGATCCCTCAGTCGCCGAAGTTTGAGACACAGACAGTGAACGCCACAGGAGAACACCGGCGAGACGGATCCTTGGGGGGTTGGTTCTCTATCGATGACATCGGCATCGATTTCATAAACTAAAACCCGTCTGTAAGAAAGTTCATCCCTTCCCGCCCCTGACCGGCTCCTCAACGAAGAAACCCGAACTGAAAAGTTCGGGTTTGTTCTTGATTTTAGTGGCTTCGGGCAGATTTGAACCGCCGACACCACGGGTATGAACCGTGTGCTCTGACCAACTGAGCTACGAAGCCGCAACGACATGGCACGTATACATTTTCCCATCCGCTGTCAACCCGGTTCGTTCACCTGGCCAGCTGTGCCCAGGTCAGGATCGCGCCGCAAACGAAGCTCCACCCAAACAAGAGCCAGAGCATCGGCCACCGCAGCCGGTGCGCCAGGGCCAGCAGCCGGCTCTCATCCTGCTCGGTCAGCCGTCCTGACAGCCAGAGCTCTCGCATCCCATTGAGCCGACAGAGCCATCCCATCGCCCGCTCCGGACGGGCCATCAAGACAAACACCGCCATCGCCAGTGCGATGTCCGACGTCGCCAGCGCCATCGCCAGGAGCTGTGTGGCCACCCCTACTCCTCGTCCGCTGCTGTGATTTCCGCGTTGATCCGCTCCAACAGCGTCTCAAGTTCAGGTGCATACCGCGCCTGTGCGTGTGCCTCCAACAACGCTTCCACCTCGCTGCGCAGTCCCCCCAACCGGTTCCGCCGTGAGACCGGGTCCCGCTCGTCGAGGATCTCTCGAAGTCGCATCATCACGGCGTCCGCCTGTTGGCGGATGAACACGTCCTCGGCATGCGACCACAGCTCCTCCACCTCGGGCCAACAGGGTTCGCCCTGACACGCAGACAGCGCAGCCATGGCGCCCGCCGGATCGTCCATCGCCAGCATCGATCGCGCCCGCTGCCGCATCGCCGTCGTGTCCACCGCCGCCAACCGCGGCGCCTCCTCTTCACCGTCGAGGACTTCCTCCTCGACGGCGATCTCGTCCGTCTCAATGATCGTGGTGTCGAGATGGATCTCTGCCTGCACTCCTGGATCCGACAGCCGGCGCTCGCTGGCCAACACATCCAGCAGGTAGCCGAAGACCACCCGCTGCGCTTCTGGATCCTGGGATTTGATGTCCCGCACGAGGGCCTGGGCGACCTCCAGCCGGGCGATCTGGTCGGCATCGGTCGATGTGCGGAGCAGGGCGGCCAGATCCGCCTCGACCCCTGCAAACTGCACCGGCGTCGCCTGTGGTGACGTCACCGCGGTCTCGACCGGCTCACCGTATGGGATGACACAGCCGAGGGCCATCGCCAGCCATAAGCTCATCGCGCCCCTCCTCCGCTTCGTGAACGTCGGAGAGCGTAACCGGCTGGGGTTCAGGGTGAGATGCGCCGGGGAGCGTCGGGGTCGCCCATCTCGGGGATCCAGATCTCCTCGAGGTCCAGGTCCTGTTCCCTGTCGTCGCTGGCCAGAGGCTGATCATCTGGCAGCGGAGGGGCCTCTTCAGAAGGGCGGGTCGGTGCGAACCGCCGACGCGATCGCACCGCCCCTGGTTCATCCCCCGTCTCTCCCCAGACCAGCACCTGGCCCGCAGCATCAGCGTCTGGCGCAACGGGCAGCCCGGCCTCATCGACTGGAACCCATGCGTAGTGGTCCCCTGGATTCCATTCAGCCCTCTCGACCGGGCGCCCGAGCAGCCCTGCACGGGCCAGCCCCTGGTAGATGCCGATCCAGGCTGGCAGCGCGCCCGATGCCCCCGCCAGCCGCGTGCTCCCCCGGATCATCTCACGGTTGTCATCGTAGCCGACGTAGACCGCGACCGTCAGCGCATCCTCCCAGCGCCACCCCTCGTCCCGCCAGATCGGCGCCACGCCCACGAATGCTGCGTTACGGAAGCTGTTGGTCGTCCCGGTCTTCCCGAACATCGGCACCGGGATGTCGTCAACCCGAACGGCCCCCTCTGCGCGACGCCCCGTCCCTGCCCGGACCACGTTGCGCAGGATCCCGCCAGTCAGCCGACCCGCCACCGGATCGACCACCGCGTCGCCCTCCAGACCGGCGCGGTAGCGAACCTCTCCGTTCTGATCGCGGATCTGGACGATAAGCTGGGTGCTCCGGGACTGGTCGGCGACCTCTTCACTGCTCCACAACCCTCCGACCATCGGCATCCGCTCCAGCCCCGGGTACCGGTGGGTCTCCCCAGTCAGCAGCCCCTGGTACAGCAATGCGGCCTCCTCCAGGCTGATCTCTGCTGCCCCCAGCGGCATCGAGAGGACCGGCCGCAGCGGCGTGCTCACCCCCAACCGGTGCGCCATCGTCGAGACGTAGCGGATCCCCACAAGCAGTCGATAGTCAGGATGGAACCGCAACACCTCCGGCGAGTACGGATCCGCGCCTTGCATCACCGCCTCCCGCCGCTTTGCGTTGCCCTCCAGACGACGAACCACCCCCACCGTCAGGCGATCTTCAATCGAGATGTCCGCGACGGTCTTGTTGGAGAGGACCATCTGGGCACGTCCCAGGGCTTCCAGGTCCAGCGCCATCAGCGGTCGCCAGCCTTCGACCTCATCCTCTGCACAGCCGATCACAGCCTGAGGAACCCCGGCATCTTCGACGGCTTCTGCGGGCGAGATGATCCGCAGCGCGGAGAAGTCCTCCAGCGGCGGGAGCTCTTCGATGGGGGTCAACATCTCGATCGAGGCCGCCGTCCCCGGGGACAGCCGCGGCGAGGAGCGAAACGGCCATCGCGGGCGGCGGTCTGGAGCGCTCGCCGCGGCCTTCGCGTCCTGGGCGCGCGCGGAGAAGGCGATCAATCGGTCGGCCTGCTGGGCGCACTGCTCGGCCAACGGCGCCAGCCGGCCGCGATTGTATCGAATCGCCTTCAATCGGCGGGCCTCTGTGGCGCCGCCGAAGCGACGTCTCGTGCGGTTGGCCTCGGCCTCTGCGGTGCGACCGTAGAGCAGACTCTGAAGCGCTAAGGCGAGGTCCGGCTCAGCGGCCTCCAGATCGCGGACCAGCGCCAGCCGCTCGGCGGACCATGCGAATTCTGCGTAGCGGGCGCGTGTGCTGATGACACCGTTGTCATCGCGAATCCGGAGCAGGTAATCCCGATCGGACTCCGTCTCAGCCTGCGCCATCCCCACCAGAGAAGCCACCTCGTCGAACGCGCGCGGGCTGAGCCGATCGGTCAGGTGGTAGAGCAGCCAGACGCTGGCCAGGTTCTCGCTGGCCGGCCCCGACCCCGCCAGAGACATCACCGGTGGCGCGCGGTGCGCTGCGCGTGGGAAATACCAGACGCCCTCAAAGGGAAAACCGCCTTCCCGATTGTCCAACCGATCCGTCGGCTGCCAGTTCAGCTGCATCGCCGCCGCATAGATCACCGGCTTCCAGGTGCTGCCGAACTGACGACGCGCGGTGACGGCGCGGTTGAAATTTCGGTTGTCGTTTCCCCCCACCATGGCCCGGATACGGCCCCGATCCAGGACCATGGCTCCGCCCTGAAGCTCAGGACGAAGCTCCAGATCGCAGATCCCATCGCCACGGACCGACACCCAGGTCGTCGCACCCACCGGCAAGGCATCGGTGATGGCGACGCGATGCTTCTTCGATGCCCGCCGCCAGCGCTCGCCTTTCTCTGCTCGGGCGAGGACTGCCGCCATCCGATCGATGCCCTCAACGTCTACGGTGCAGTGATGTCCGCCAAGGTCGACGATGATTTCCTCGACCGAGGAGAGCCGAACCTGCCCCGGGTAGAACTCGTGGACCACCGGCGGGGTCGTCAGATCGACGCTCGGCGCGGCCTCATCAGGCAGCCGGAGCGATGCGGCGCCCGCAGCTTCCAGGACCGGGCCGACCTCAGAGAGGTGGTGCCACAACGCATAGGTCGAGGAACGCTGTGCGTCCTCATCGATCGTGGTCACGATCTGGATGCCGGCCGTCGAGATGTTGTCGATGTTCAGCGCTTCGAACAGCTCGGGGAAGGGGGCCTCGGACAGCCGAGCGTTGACTTCATCGAGGAGGACATTGGTGTCATAGCGGAACTGCCCACGGTTGAAGAAGCGGCCCTCCTCAAACCGCGCGTCCAGCTCAGCCATGAGCGCTTCATGCTCGACTCTGTCGATCTTATCCGTAATGAGCATCCGCTGAAGGACGTACCCGATCCGGGTCTTCGCGCGGGCGCGGGCGCGCTGTTGGCGCTCGACGGAGCGCGCGATGAACGGGTCATAATTGGCCGGCCCTTTGACCATCCCAGCGAGGAACGCGCACTCCAACAGGTCCAGATCGGCGACGGGCTTGTTGAAGAAGTATCGGGCGCCGACACCGAGCCCGCGTCCGTTGGCCGAGACGTGAAACTGGTTGGCATAGTATTCGAGGATCTCGTCCTTGGAGTGGCGGTGCTCCAACCGGAGGGCGTTGACCATCTCCTCCCACTTGCTGCGCAGGGATCGATCGGGCCGGTAGTACAGGTTCTTGGCGGTCTGCTGCGTCAGCGTGCTCCCGCCGGAGACCACGCGCCCTGCGCGGATGTTCTGGACCATCGCGCGGGCGATGCCCTCCGGGTCGACGCCGTAGTGAGAGAAGAAGTGCTTGTCCTCTGCGGCGACGATGGCGTCGATCCAGTCCTGGGGAAGCTCCTCGTGGTGGACGTAGTGGCGGTGCTCCTCTGCAAAGAAGACGCCGATGGGGGTGCGGCCGTCCCGGTACAGCACCGGAGACTCTCGCGAGATGATCGCCTTGATCGCGTCTTCAGAGATGTGCGCGGTGTAGACGCCGGGTGCGTCGATGATGTAGCGGCTGTACGCCCACAGCCCCCAGGCGCCCAGCAGGACCGTGGCCGCCGTGAGGAAGCCCAGCATCCAGACGGTCCACCGTCGCAGTCGTCGTCGCAGGGTCATGGGGTCAGCTCCTCGATCGCCGCTGCCAGCGCATGGTGGGCGTGGTGAGCGGGGTAGCGCTCAGCCGCTGCGCGGCAGCGATCAGACACCCCCCGGTCATGCAACGCGCGTTCCATCGCGGCAGCGAAGCCGTCGACATCTTCTGGATCGGTGACCGTCATCCACGCGTCGGGCAGCACCTCAGCGGCGCCGTTGGCGCGCGACGTCACCACCGGCGTCCCACAGGCCAGCGCCTCCAGGCAGGCGTTGGCGAACGGATCGTAGCGGGTGGGGAGGACCATGACCGCCGCGCGCCGCAACATCATCTCTGGCTCCTCAAGCGCTCCCATAAACCGCAAACGATCCGACAGACCCACCTCTTCGGCGAGTCTTTGATACGTGTTGAGCCGCTCGGTTCGGCCGATCACCTGAAGCGACAGCCCTTCGATCCGAGCCACAGCGCGAATCGCGGTGGCGAGGCCTTTTCGTGCGAACCCGTTGCCCAGAAAGACCGCGAATCGTCCCCGCCCCCCCTGCACCGATGGAGAGAACCGCTCCAGATCGACGCCGTTGTAGATGAGCCGTGTCCGGGCTTCGGGCAGGCCGTACCATCGGTCCATCTCTCGGGCGACCATGCGGCTGTTGACGATGATCCGCCGGGCGCTGGAGATGACGGCGCGATCCATGCGCTCCTCGATCTGGTCGGCCAGGCCGGTGCGTCCCAGACGCCGCCGATAGGCCGCGTGGCAGCCGCCGCCGGCGCGATACAGCCCGGGCCGCCCAGCGCGGATAAAGCCCAGGACGAGGTCATAGTCATCGGCGGGGATCCGGAGCGCGGCCCGATGCGCTGACCACATCTTCCAGATCCGTCCGCGGCCTCCAGCGCCGAGGGCGTGAACGGCGACGCCGCGAAGCTCCTGATCGACGCGTTGACACCAGACGTCGACCCGATGGCCCATCGCAAGCAGCGACCGCGCGAGGCCGTAGACGAACCGTTCGGTGCCGCCCATGGTCCCGAGCGTCCGAACCAGCAGAGCGAGCCTCATCCCGGGGGCCGCTGCGCGAAGTACAGTCGGGCCCACTTCACCAACACATAGGTCGCCCCCAGACCGGAAACACAGACCCCACGGACGCCATCCAGGAAACCTCGTTTCAATAGAAGCGTCTTTACAATATGTAGAATCGGCCGAAAGACGACGTCCCACCAATGGGCGCGCTGCCCTGTGGCGACGGCGACTTCGACATGGCGCAACGTATAGCGGTCGATGGTCTGCAGGTGCTCGGACAGCGAGCGATAAGGGTGATGGATCAAATCCCCCTGAAGCATCCCCACCGAGCCGTCCACCTCGAGGGCGTCATGCGGGTCATGACCGCCCCAGGTGGCGCGATCTCGGCGGAACAATCGGACGCGTGCGTCAGGGTACCAGCCGCCATATCGGAGCGGAGCGCCCTGCCAGTGGTTCAGGCGCGCGCAGCGAAAGGCGACGGCGTCGGCCGGATCGTGGAGAGCCCGCTGGATGCTGGCGGCGAGGGGTTCGCTGATGCGCTCATCGGCGTCGATGCTGAGGATCCAGTCATGGGTGGCATGGGTGATGGCCCGGTTCTTCTGGGTGACATGACCGGGCCAATCGGTTTCGATGACGGTGGCGCCAAGGGCGCGGGCGCGGGCGACGGTTTCGTCCCGGGAGCCGCTGTCGAGGACAACGACTTCATCGGCGAAGGCGACCGAACGGATCGCGGCTTCGATGCGATCCGCTTCATCGCAGGCGATGATCACCACAGACAGAGCCCTCATCGATCCAATGGATATCGTAGCGGGCGTCGACCGGCCGGGAATTCTTGCCAGGGCGGTTGCAGGGCGCCGTCAATGATATAAGAGAGGGAAGCTCTGGCGACGTACCCAAGTGGCCTAAGGGGCGGGTTTGCAAAACCTGTATTCACCGGTTCAAATCCGGTCGTCGCCTCTCACATTGAGACGCAGCATGCCCTGGTATGCTGCGTTTTTTCTTTGTTGCGGTCTAAATCTGCTGTCCAGCTGTTCGGATCCACCGTCACCGGCGCCGACGCCGGGACCGGACGATCTCCCTCGTTGGTCAACGGCGCCTTATGTTCGCTGGAAGGGCCCAGCGACCAGCAATGGCCGAGTCGTCGCGCTGTTCGTCGAAGAGCCGGATGGCCCACTGGATCGCATCGCCGCAGACGCCGATGTCACGTCGTTTTTGAACGATCGCTTCCACGCCATTTTTCTGACCCCGGCCCGCGCAGGGCTTTCCCGAGGGGTCTGGTTCATCAGTCCCCATGGATGTTTGCTATCCGGGCCGACCCAGCCCAAGGACGCAGAAACCTGGATCGATATTGGAAACGCGGTGATGCTCTCCAGCGGTCAGGGCGGTCAGAAGTGGCGCGGCGTGCCGGAAGTGAAGGCCGGCAGCCCATTGCAGGGAGCATGTGAAGGGAATTGACGCGCAAAGAAGCCCCGTTAATCCAGCAGACGAGTACCTGACCGGTCGGTAAAAAATCATCTCAACTTCACACCGATCGAACAGAGGACCGCTAATCAATCACGGTCCGATCAATCACGGTCCGATGCGGAACGGAGGCGGTGAATGCTCCAAGAGCGGTTGATGTCCTTCGCCCTGATGGGTGCGGAGTGGGTTCTATGGCTGCTCATCGCGTTGTCGCTGATGTGCATCGCCATCGCGGCAGAGCGGGGCATCTACCTTGCGCTCAACAAGAGCCCACAAGCGGCGCTCCAAAAGGCGCTCACCGACTTCCTGGGCGGCGGCTCGGTCCGCCAGCTCAGCCAGACGCTGTCTGAGATGAAGGGCCTGGAAGCCCGGGTCCTGCGCGCTGGCCTTGAGGCCGGCGCCCGCGATGGCGCCTCCGCTGCTGAGGAAGTCATCGCCGGCAACCTCAAGTATGAGAAGCTCCAGCTGGACCGCGGCCTGATCGCCATCGGAACGACCGGCTCGAACGCTCCATTCGTCGGCCTGTTCGGCACGGTGCTTGGCATCATCAAGGCCTTCAACGACCTGGCCAGCGACTCCGCTGAGGCGTCTGAGGCGGTCATGGCGGGCATCTCTGAGGCGCTGGTCGCCACCGCGGTGGGGCTGATGGTCGCCATCCCGGCGGTCATCCTCTACAACTACTTCCAGCGGCGCAACAAGAGCATCATCGCTGAGTTGGAGAGCATGTCGCATCTGATCCTCTCGCGGTTCAAGGCGACAGGTAAGGCGGCGGGTAAGGCAGCAGGTGATGGACACGCGGCGTCCGAACCGATGGCCCGGGGCGCCTGAGATGGCCGCGAAGCTGAGCGGGGATGATGACGACGCCATCGTCGACATCAACATCACCCCTTTTGTAGACATTATCCTGGTCGTCTTGATCATTTTTATGGTGACGGCGACCTACATTGTTCAGGAGTCGATCAAGGTCAACCTCCCCCAAGCATCTACCGGGGAAGCGACCGAAGACACCTCATTGGGGCTGACCATCGACGCGGAACGCAACCTGATGCTCAACGGCGAGCCGACCACCGGCCCCGCGCTGCGGCAGTTCATCCGCGATGAACGGAAGCGACTCGCTGAACAAGCGGATGGCAGCGACATTGTCTGTCTCATCGCCGCCGACCATACGGTTCCCCACGGCGAAGTCGTCAGCCTCATTGATCTGATCAAGCAGGAGGGGGTGACGAAGTTCGCCATCAACATCGACCCTGTCGCCCCACCGCCTGAAGCCGAAGGCGCCGCGACGCCATGAACGTCTCTCCGTTCCAGACCGCACCCGGCTGGCAGCGCCTGATCCGCAGCTTCGCCATCCCCGCCTCGATCGTGTTTCACGCCGGGATCGCATGGCTGATGTTGCAAGAGCGTCCGCCTCCCGAAGAGAAGCCGGAGGCGGTCTGGGTGGAGATGGCCGTCGTCGAGAAACCACCTCCACCACCGCCTCCGGAGCCAAAAACCGAGCCCGAACCCAAGCCCAAGCCCAAGCCCAAGCCACGGCCGAAGCCCAAACCCAAGCCGGTCGACTTCCAGGACACGACGCCGGAGCCACCGACAGAACCGCCGCCGACCGATCGGCCGCCTGAGCGAAACAAGAACCTTCGGCGGGTCCAGGGGTTGTCCGCAGAGTCCTTCGCCAATGACGGCGCCAGCACGCTCTCCGCCCGCGCCGGGACGACGCTCCAGACTGCAGCCACCGATGAGGTCATGACCGTCGATGAGGCCGCCAATTCGACCGCGGTTTCGTTTTCTGCAGCCACCACGCAGCCACGGTTGAAGTCGTGTCCGCCGCTGGTGGTGCCCGACACCGTCCGTGAGGCGAACCTGGAAGGGACGGTGAAAGCCGCCATTGACATTGACGACACCGGAAAGGTCATCGATG
>JBCBLB010000244.1:0-12576 GCA_038520555.1 Myxococcota bacterium
CCGCGGTCGCCCAGGAGGCGCTGACCGCGGGCAACCTGGAGAGCGCGTTGGCCCTCCAGGAGCGCACCGATGTCTGGTTCGAGGTCGGTCAGGTCGATCAGGCCGAGGTCGCACGGGTCAAGAGCGAGCGGATTCAGGCCGAGCGAGACCAGCTCAAGGCCCAGCAGGAGGTCCGCCGCGCCGCAGACACCCTGCTGCTGCAGCTCGGTGAGGCGCCCGGACAGGACATCACCCCCGAAGGCGACGGCACCTTCGCCCTCCCCGCCGCGCTGTCGGTCGAGGAGCACCAGCGCCTCGCGGAAGATGGCAACGTCGGCCTCGCGCTCGCCGCCCTGGATATCGAGGACGCCCGCGCAGACCTCAAGGACGCCAACGCGGAGCGGCTGCCCTCGCTCACCGTCAGCGGCTCCGTCGGGCGGGCCTCGCTGGAGGACAACGCCGCCGATGCGTTCGCCGCGTTGGGCGATGACCGCGGCTTCACCTCGTATGGGGTGGCCGCCGAGCTGTCGACGCCCATCGGCGGTCGCGCGGCCCGCGCCAGCCGGAACCAGGCTCAGGCCGCCCTCTCCGCCGCTGAGATTCAGCATGACAATACGTTGCATCGTCTCCGATCCGATGTTCAACTCGCCGTACAGAACGTCGAGGTAGCTTTTATGGACGTCGAATTGGCCCAGGCGAAGCTGGATGCCGCTCGCAAGACCGAAGACAGCGAGGTCGCGCGCCTCGACGCCGGGGTCCGGCGGCTCGATGAGCTGCTCGACGCCCGCCGTCGCCGCGTCTCCGCCGAAGATGATGTCCAACAGGCCAACCAGGCCCTCGCCCTCGCCCACCTCGAGCTCGCACAGCTCGAGGGGCGGGTCGACAACCTTCTCGATGGGAGTGTTCGATGAACGCCAGAAAACCACGAATCCTTGTCGTCGAAGACGACCTGAAGATCGTCCAGAGCCTCATCAGCGGGCTGAGCCGCGAAGGCTTCGACGTCACCATCGCCATGGACGGCGATGAGGGCGCAGCCCAGGTCCTCGGGCACCCGTTCGACGTCGTGGTCCTCGACCTGATGCTCCCCGGCAGAGACGGCTTCTCGATCCTGGAGGCGATGAGCGGCCGGGTCAGCACGCCGGTCGTCGTCCTCTCTGCCCGCACCGAGCTGGACGCCCGGGTTCGAAGCTTCACCCTGGGCGCCGTCGATTACGTGCCCAAGCCGTTCTGGATGGAGGAGCTGGTGCTCCGGATCCGCTCTCGGCTCAACCTCACCGAGGAGACGCCGCGACGGGTCATTGAGATCGGAGATGTGGTCCTGGACCTCGATCGACGCAGCGCCCTGCGCGGTGACGCCGATCTGGGGCTGACCGCCCATGAGTTCAACATCCTCCATTGGCTGGCTGCCCGCCCCCAGCGCGCCGTCTCCCGCCAGCAGCTCGCCGACAACACCCTCCCCGAAGACGGCGAGCGGACCCCCCGGACCGTCGACAGCCACGTCTCTCGGATCCGGAAGAAGCTCGGTGAGGAGGGCAAGCGCATCAAGACCGTCTGGGGCATCGGGTACCGATATCAGCCGGAAGCCGTATGAAGCTGCGCGCGCGATTGCTCTCGGGCGCCGTCCTCACCGCCCTGCTCGCCATCGGAGTGGTCATCATCTCGGTGGATCGGACCATCTCTACGATTTTACAGCTCGGCGCCCCATGGGTCGTGCCACAGGAGAACATCGACGTCTGTGAGCGCAATCCGGCAGAGTGGTCCGCGGGGGTTTTCAATATCGCAAGGATATACGCCTATTATCCAGACGGTACCTCTGAGAACCCCTTCGCACCGCCGCTCAATCCGACGTATCTGCGGATGTTGGAGATTCGTCGCGAGCCCTGGGTCCGGGATCGGCATGGTGGGCTGGTCCGGGTCTCGGAGGCGGGGCCCTGCGCCATGTTTCAGTTGCAGACGTCGCCGCCTCCGGTGCAGCAGGCTGTGCGATGGTCGCTGATGATCGGCGCGGCGCTGTCGATGCTCGTGGTCACGTTGTTCACCCAGTTGTTCGCCATCAACCCCCTGCTGGTGCGGCTCGCACGGGTCCAGCGCGGCGCCCGGGCCATCGGCAGCGGCGACTACGTGAACCAGGAGGACGGCACCGGCGACGCCCTCTCTGAGATCGCGACCGTGCTCGACCGGAGCAACGATCGGATCCTCGCCGACCGCCAGGAGCTGGTCCTCCGCCAGCAGGCCCTGGAGCGGCACCTCGCCGAGATCGCCCATGACCTGCGGACGCCGCTGGCCTCGCTGCTGCTGGCCCTCCAGGAGGTCAGCGCTGAGGTCGGCGACAGCGAGGCGACCCGCCGCGCGCTCGGGGACGCCGCCTATGTCACCTCGCTCGTCGACAACCTTCATGAGGCCACCCGGCTGCGCCGCGGCGCATCGGTCACCGCTGGGCAGGCCGACCTGCACATCATCGTCGAGCGGCTGGGCGCCCGATTCGTCGCCCTGGGCCGCCATCAGGAGCGCGCCGTCGCCGTCGCCATCCCCGAAGGGCCGGTGATCGTTGGGTGCACGCCATCGTTCGCCGAGCGCGCCATCGCCAACCTCGTCCACAACGCCATCAGCCACGGACAGGAGGGCGGCAACGTCGCGGTCATTCTGGAGCGGACCGATGAAGCGTTCTCATTGGTGGTGATGGACGATGGCCCGGGCGTCTCGGAAGACAAACTGGCCGATCTGTCCGCGGCGACCTTCCGCGCGGACGCGGCCCGCCAGCGCAGCACCGGGCTGGGACTGGCGATCACCAACGAGATCGTCCGCCGGGCCGGGTGGTCGATCGACTACGCCCTCCTTGAGCCCTCTGGGTTGAAGATCACGATCGAAGGGGCGCTGTTCACACTACCGTGAGCATCAGGTGGGGGGCGACGCCCACCGCTCCCGGGCGACTGCGGCCAGGTAGTTGCGGCTGTCCCGGATGGCTTTGGGGGTCTGCGCCTCGAACGTGCGGACCACCTGCGACCAGGTCGGCCCGAACGCGACCTGGCAGGTCTTGACCACGTCCTCATCGGTGCTGTTCGTGACCAGCGATCGGGGGACCTGGGCCTCATGGTACAGCTCCAGGTCGCCCAGAAGCGCTTCGGACAGCTGCCATGCGGCCTGGTGATGGGGGTCACGCCATCGCTGCGGGGTGCGATTCGCCAGCGCCTCCCGCAGCCGTGACGCGGGACGGAACGCCGGGGTATACCGGCCATCCAAGCGGATCTTCTGTTGATCGTTGATCTTGCGGAGGATCCGCGGCGCCTGCCAGCGGCTGGTCATCGTCCCCAGCCGGTGCAGCCGCACAGAGGCCCCCGAGACCAGCTGCTCGGTGATGATGTCAACTGCAGCGGTGAGCGCCGCGTGCGCATCCTTTCGCGAGACCCCGGAGCGCTCCGCGACCGCGTCGATCAGGGTGGACCAGTTCATCGAGCCGCCCGCGCAGATCGGGACTTCGCCTGGCTGCGAAGCTGCTGGAGGACGGCCGCGATCAGCGCCCGATGCGTCTCCTGGACGCCCTGGCCGGCCACCGCCACGGCGGGGAACGCCGGCCGCTTCTCCGGGTTGAGCGTCCGCTCCATCACCGAAAGCGGAAGCGCGCCCTGCACATCACGCTTGTTGTATTGGAAGATGATCGGAACCGTCGACAACATCCGGCCCCGGTTCTCCAGCGTACCGTAAAGATCCCGAAGGCTCAGCCGGTTCGCCTGCTCCCGCGATGGCGATGAGTCGGCGACGAACACAACCCCATCTGCCCCCTCAAGAACAGCCCGCCGGGTGTCGTGGTAGAACGACTGGCCGGGCGTGGTGAACAGATCAAGCTTGATATTATAGCCCCCGATCGAGCCGATATTCAGCGGAAAATAGTCGAAGAACAGCGTGCGCTCCGTCTCGGTGTCCAGGCGCAGCAGCTCACCCCGGCGCTTCTGCGGCGCCGCCTCGTGGAGCTGGACCAGGTTTGTCGTCTTCCCCGACATCCCCGGTCCGTAGTAGACGAGCTTCAGGTGAATCTGGTTTCGGGCGGTGTTGACACGCATGCGCTACGCGCTCCGTTGGCTGGCGTTGATCTCGGCCTCCAGATGAGCCTGGACGCGGCGAAGGCGGCGATCGCCGCCGTCGAGCTGACGAGCGAGGCGGATCCAATGGAGCGCCCGCTCCCGACGCGCCTCTGGGCTGCGTCGGGGGTTCCGCCAGCACGCGATCGCCAGCGTCCCCAATACCATCGGCTGGTCCAGCCGGGTCAGCGCAGCCCGGCTCAGCATCCGATCCGCTTCGTCGCACTGATCCGCCGACAACAGCGACCACGCCTGACGAAGCAGCGATGCTTCGTCCACGTCGCTGACCATCAGCCGCCCCTCCACCCGGAAGGCGTTGCCCAGCGAAGGCAGCGGCGCCCGCGTCGGCACCGGTTCGATCAGCCCCATCAACGACAGCACCTGGAGCGCCTCCTGCGCTGACCGATCAGTCACCGACGGCGCCTGCACCAGCAGATCAACCGGCGACTCGATCGGGAGCGCCTCCAGCACCGGGCGACGCGTCAGGCAACGGTACGTCACACCCGGATAGTCCGTCGGGTGACGCTGGAGATGGCTGCGGGTGCGCTGGAACAGCAGCCGACCCACCGCACCCCAGTCAGAAGGCGCGTCGAACTCACCCGCGACGAAGGCGATGTGACCCGCGCCCAGCGCAGCGTTGAGCGACATGAACTCCCCACGATCGAACAGCCCACCCTGGCTGAACCGGGCCACACAGCGATGACCACTGCGAGGAAAATTTACATACAACGTACCTGTTCGACGCTCTGACCAGATGGCGGCCAGAAGACGGATTTTCTCTTCAAAAGGAGACTCTTCAACCGGGATCTCAGCGAACATCTGCTGCATTGCTCAGCCCTCAGTGATGGTGACATCACCAAATGTGTAAGGTTGGGAACGAAGGAGATTGAAAGATCTTGGTTATCGGCGAATAACCATGGCTACTCTCTTGTAAGTATATGCAAGGTAACCAGCGATTTGTACATGAATTGTATAGGCTTTGAAAGGGTAGTGAAACACTCTTTTTTTGTTTTTATTTTTTGGATCACTTGCAACCTTTGTTTTCAAAACAAAATCAAACCGATTTTCTTTTGAAAGATCAAAAAATCAAACTGATTCGATTTGATTGAAACCGGATGCGGCGTCTCTCCCTTGTGGGCGGATGTCGGATAGACTGGGATGGATGATTATCCTCGCCCCTGGCGATCGCATCGGCCACTACGCGCTCGAACGTCGTCTCGGCGCTGGCGGCATGGCTGAGGTGTGGTCGGCGACACACACCGTGCTGGGCGTCCGGGCGGCCATCAAGGTGTTGTTTCGGAGTACAGCGTCGACACAGCAGCGGCTGCTTCGAGAGGGGCGAGCCCAGGCGGCGCTGGATCATCCCAACATCCTCCCCGTCCGCGACATCATCGAGATCGGTGGCTCCATCGGGCTCATCCTTCCGCTCATCGAGGGGCCGGCGCTGGATCGGTTGTTGGTCCACTACCATCCCACCCCGCTTGAAACGGCCGCGCTGCTTCGTGCGATCATCCGCGGCGTCGGCCATGCCCATGAGCAGGGGTTGATTCATCGAGACCTGAAGCCGGGCAACGTCTTATTGGAGGCGCGTTGGGGGCGTCTTGTGCCGCGGGTCAGCGACTTCGGCCTGGTCAAAGATCGGTCTGAGATGGGCCAGACCCGCGACGGCGCGATCATGGGGACCCTCAACTATGCAGCGCCTGAGCAGATCCTGGACGCTTCGGTTGTGGACCACCGGGCAGACCTGTTCAGCCTCGGGGTGATGCTGGTTGAGGTGTTGACCGGTGAGCGTCCGTACCAGGCGCGCTCGTTGGGCGAGTTGTTGGAGGCCTATGCGGCGGGTCCGGACCTCAGCCAGGTTCCATCAGACTGGCGGCCGGTGTGTGCGCAGCTTCTGACCCGGACCCCACAGGCCCGGCTCTCGAGCTGCCAGGTGCTGCTTCGTGCGATCGATGACATCGTCCCGGCGCGCGATCATGAAGTCCTCTCTGAGAACGGTCCGATGGCGGTCGCTGCCCGCCAGCTGTGGGGGGGCGGGCAGGCCCCCCCGACCCAGCAGACCGTGTCGGCCTTGAAGAGGTCGCGGTCAGACTCGGCGAGCACCTTCTCTTCTGCGGAGGAGACGATAAGCTCGCTCCTGGGCCTGAGCGCTCCCCCCAACAACCTCCCTGCTGAGATCGACCAATTCGTGGGACGCAGCGCGGATCTGCATCGGCTTGGGGTGGCGCTGGAGTCCTATCCGCTGGTCAGCCTGCTGGGCCCTGGGGGGACCGGCAAGACGCGGTTGGCGCTTCAGTATGCGCGGGTGGATCTGGCGCGGTACCGCGGCGGCGTCTACTTCTGCGACCTCGCTGAGGCGCGCGAGCTGGATGGGATCGCCTTCGCGCTGGGGCAAGCGCTGGATGTGCCGCTGGAGCGCGGTGACCCGATCGCCACCCTCGGCTACGCCCTTGATGGACGCGGGGAGTGCCTCGTGATCCTGGATAATTTCGAGCAGATCGTGGCGCACGCGTCGGCGTCGGTGTCTCGCTGGATGCAGCGGGCGGGGCGGGCGCGGTTCGTGGTCACCAGTCGGATCCCGCTCGGCGTTCCCGGTGAGCAGGTGATGCGGCTGCAGCCGCTCAACGAAGACGAGGCCATCGTGCTGTTCACGGAGCGTGCCCGCGCCCGCCGCCGTGGGTTCGCCGTCGATGCCAGCAACCACGAGACGGTCCGCGATCTGATGAACGTCCTCGATCGGCTGCCGCTGGCCATCGAGCTGGCCGCCGCCCGGATCGGGGTGATGCGCCCGGCGAAGATGCTCCAACGAATGAGCCAACGCTTCCGGCTGCTCTCTGGCGATCGGCCGGGGTCAGACGATCGCCAGGCCACCCTGCGCGCGGCGATCGACTGGTCGTGGGATCTGCTGGAAGATTGGGAGAAGGCAGCGTTTGCGCAGTGCAGCGTGTTCGAAGGGGGCTTCACCCTGGAGGCGGCAGAGGACGTGCTGGACCTGGAGCAGTACGATGGTGTCGCCCTTCCGGATGCGCCATGGGCCGTCGACGCGATCCAGTCGCTGGTCGATCGGTCGCTCATCCAGCCGATGTCTGAGAATGGGCTCGGAGAGCGGCGGTTCGGGATGTTGATGAGCATCCAGGACTACGCCCGCGAGCGGCTCACCGGCGCAGATGCTGACGCGGCGCGCGCCCGACATGCGGCGTTTTATGCCCACCTCGGCCGCCCAGAGGCCCTGGATGCGTTGACGGTTGCGGGGGGGACGGCGCAGTGGTGGGCGCTGTCTGTGGAGCGAGACAACCTCCAGGCTGCGCTCCGATATGCAAACCCCCGGGACATCGCCCAGATCGCCCTCGCGCTCGCGGCGGTGGTCGCCCGGCGGGGCTCGGTCGGCGCCGGAGAGGCTGCCCTGCTCGCCGCGCGTCAGGCGCTTCAGTCTGCGACCCCGTCGCCATTGCTGGTCGACGTGGTGGGCACGTTGGGGCAGCTGAAGGCCAGCCGAAGCGACTACGACGCGGCCCGCTTTCATTTTGAAGGGGCCCTCGCGCTCGCGCAGTCGTTGGGAGACAAAAGACGGGCTGCCCGTTGGGAGAGCCGGCTGGGCAACCTGATGCGTCGACAGAGCCAATACTCCGAGGCCGAAGTCCACCTGACGGCGGCCCTGCAGAACGCGCGATCTCATCGAGATATAGCGTTAGAGGCATATTGTCTGGATAAGCTCGGGGCGCTGGATCGGATGCAGGGGCGCTATGCGTTGGCCCGTCAGCGACACGAGGCAGCCCTGAAGATCGCACGTCGTCGGGGGGACCGGTTTTTAGAGGGGCTGTCGCTGGGCAACCTCGGCAGCACAGTGGCCGAGCTCGGAGAGCCGCTTGAGGCAGAGGCGTATTACCGCGACGCGCTTCGCATCTCCCAGGAGCTGGGCGATCGGTTCCATGAGGGGCTGTGGGTGGGCAATCTCGGCGTGGAGTTTATGGCACGCGGCGAAGCCCATGAGCAAGCCGCTGATGAACATCTGCGGGCTGCCCTGGTCATTGCCCGAAACCTCGGCGACCGGGAGTATGAGGGGTTGTGGCTGGGGAACCTCGGCAACCTGCATGAGGATCGGCCTGAGGCGCGTCAGTATCTTCGTGAAGGCCTGGAGGTCGCCGAAGATCTGGGTGACGAAAGCCTGATGGCCTACTGCTTATCTGGGTTGGGAGAGGGGGCCGCGCGGCGGGGGGATGTTGAATCGGCGAGAGAGCTCTTCTCGAAGGCAGAGGTGGTCCTGAGGCGACTCGACGAGCCATACGATCTGGGGCAGCTGCTGGTGCGCCGGGTCTGGCTGGAGAGGGCGGTGGGTGAACGGGAACGCGCAGAGCAGCTCCTCGAAGAGGTTCGTCAGATCATCGCCGTGACTGAGTTGGGCGAAGCGTCTGAGCTAACCAGGTCTTTTGAGGAAGCGAAAGAGTATTCCGATCAGAAGCAATAGTTTTGTAGTCCGGTTTCAGGGAAGAAATACGTAAGATCATATTCAGACGGGTGAGTCCTTACCGGACCCCGGCTCCATCGGCATTCCCGATGACGAACAGTTTACCCCTGGAGGCAGGAAATGAAGGCGATCATGCAACGGACGATCATCATCGGAATCATCGCGCTCGGCGTGGGCTGCAGCGCCCCTTTGGGCGGCGCCACGAGCGTCTATGCTGTGGGCCTGCCGATGTTGGAGATCAACGCCCGAGACAGCGCGCTATGGGTGCGCGGATCGCCGGGGGATCAAATCGAGGCCCATGTGGAGGGGGTGGCCGACCTCCGTCATCCCCCGACGCTCGAGCTGTCGGTCGAAGGGGGAGAGGTCGCTGTGCTTGAGGTGCGCTATCCGGACGCGCTTCGGTCTCCGACGTCGATCGTTGTGACGGTTCCGACGTCGATGGGCGCTCTGATCAACGCCGGTGGGGACTACCTGGATGTTCGAGGGGTCGACAGCGTCGACATCGCAGATGGCCGCGGCGATCTGATCGTCGGTGGGGTTGTCGGCGACGTCTGGATCGAGGACGCGGGGGGCGACATCTTCGTCTCTGACGTGGGCGGCGTGGTCTCCATCCGTGACGCGGGCGGGGACATTGATGTCACCAACGCGGGCGGCGTAGAAGTGATCGAGGACTCTTCGGGAGAGGTCACGATCGATTGAGCAGCGGCGGCTCGCCTTTTCGTCCGGGGACCTCACCGATAGAGTGAGGGTTGACGTGAGGAGAGGGGAGCACAGACGATGGTCATGCTGCTGTGGATGCTGTTGGCGGGTGCGCCGGCCTGGGGGCAACCGTCGCCGTTGGGCCGGGGCCAGCAGGATCAGGTCGGCCAGGGGCCGGTGGGGCCCCGAGATGGCGAGAGCGGGTATGCGCCGACCACTGATGTGGATGTGTTGCTTCGGACATTGCAGCATGGGCGCCAGCCCGAGCAGATCGATGCGGCGAAGGATCTGCGGCGGCATGTGCGGCTGATGATTTCGCACCTGGGCTTCAAAGATATGGCGTTGTCGATGGAGGCTCGGCAGAGCCTGTCTGATCTGGATGAGACGTTGGCGCCGGTGTGTATCTCGAAGCTGCCTCAGGAGCACCTGATGGGCGTGTGCGCGGAGATTCTGGGGATGTTGGAGACGACGGAGGCGCTTCCGGCGCTTGAACTTGCGCTGGAAGCGACCGAGAATCGGGGGGCGCGGCGCAAGGTGCAGCGATCGGTGGATCATCTGCAGCGCTTGGCGTCGGTTCCGCCTGTGTCGGAGCCTGTCAACGATTGATTGGGCGTGGGTTCGCGAATGATTGAGGTTGGATGTGGTGGGTTGCGCGATAAATGGGGGAGGGCTCCTTTGTTCAGGATTCTTACAAAGAGTAGGTGACTTCGGCTTTCATTGCCGTAAATGTCCTCTTTTTGGGTCATTCCTGGGAACTGGGTGTTGACAAGCCCTGCGGTGACGGCGGACGATGAGTTGATGTTCATTAGTTCGGACCCAGAACAAAAGCGGCCCCCCCGCAACCGCAGGCACGGTTGTGAAAAGCAACCTTGCAAATCTTCTTTCGACGCACCATTCGGTGGGGGTCGGGAGTGGGTTCTGAACGGCTTCGAATCACGCGCTTCCAGCAGGAGGATCCCCATGCGCAAGATTGACCGCTTACCCCGAACGGCTTCGTTCAAGATCGATGATCGCTCCTGCAAGGGAGTGAAGTGATCGTGCGTTCGTTTACCCGCTCACTGCTGGCGATGGCCGTTGGCTTGACGGTCTCCTCGCCGGCCTTCGCCGATCCGCAGAAGGTCACCGTTGTCAAAGACGACAACGGCTGGAAGCTGCAGGTCGACGGTCAGGACACGTTCCTGTTCGGCCTGAACTGGACCTATGTTCCCATTGGCACGAACTACAGCTACCAATTCTGGGAGCAACCCGACGACTTCATCGAGGCGCAGCTTCGCAAGGAGATGTCGTTGTTGACCGGGATGGGCGCCAACACCATCCGTCAGTACGACGACATCCCGCCGCGCTGGGTCGAATGGATCTATGACAACTATGGGGTCTATACCCTGGTCAACCCGCTGGTTGGTCGCTATGGCGCACAGATCGACGGGGTCTGGATTCCGGAGACGAACTATGGGGATCCGCGGACGCGTGAGGTTCTGATCGAAGAGACGGTCAGTTCGGTTGCTCGGTATACCAACACCCGGGGTGTTGTCGGCATCATGCTCGGCAATGAGGCGAACTACGGTCTGTCCTGGGACTCGTTTGAGATCCAGGCGTTGCCGAAGGATGAACAGAACGCGGCGAAGGCGCGCGCGCTGTACAGCCTGTACGGCGAGATCATCGATCGGATCCATGCGATCAACCAGAACCACCCGGTCTCGATCTGTAACGGTGACCTTCAGTATATCGACATCATCGCTGAAGAAGCGGGCAACATGGACATCTTCGCGTCCAACGTCTACCGCGGCCGGACGGGCCGGGACCTGTACGCGGTTGTGGCCCAGAAGCTCGATAAGCCGTTCTTCTACAGTGAGTTTGGTGCGGACGCTTACGACGCCAAGGCCGGCCGTGAGGACGGCAACACCCAGGCGGAGTACTTCCGTGACCAGTGGGAGGACGTCTACCTTCACGCCTACGGCAACGGCGGCGTCGGGAACAGCATCGGCGGCTACAGCTTCCAGTGGACGGACGGCTGGTGGAAGTATCGCCAGGAAGAGAACCTGGACGTCCACGACACGAACGCGTCATGGCCGAACGGTGCGTATGCAGAGGACTTCGTCGAGGGCAGCAACAACATGAACGAGGAGTGGTTCGGCATCACGGCGAAGACGCCGCCGAACCCGGACGGTTCGTTCGACCTTCAGCCCCGCCCGGCGTACTTCATCCTTCGGGACGCGTACAAGGTTCACCCCTACTCGGCGAGCCGTGAAGAGATCATCGCGCACTTCGACTCGCTGCAGCCGGGCAGCTACGCGGCAGAGGTCGCGGCGTTCAAGGCGCTGGGCGCGACCCAGAACAAGCGGGTTGAGCTGACGACGGCGCGCATCGACATGTCGATGTATGCGGCAGCGGGTACGTATAAGAGCGGCGGCGGGGCCTTGAACACCGTCGTCCAGGGTGAGCAGAGCATCTATCTGGGCGGCACGGTTCGCCCGACCGACAACATGAGCGCGGAGGCGATCGTCAACGTCGTGGGCGACGTCGCCAACAACCCCATCGACAACATCCGCTATGAGAACCGGGGCAACCGTAGCTTGACCCCTGAGGGCTTCGAAGGCGACCTTCAGGGGCTGGATCGGGTCCAGCTCTACCAGGCGAGCGTCGACTGGGTGACGGACACCGTTGACGTCGACGGCTTCTACCGTACCGGCCACTACCACTGGGGCTTTGAGGGGGACCTCTGGGGCTTATACCCGGAGGCCAACTATGGCCCCAACCTGGACACCTACTTCGGCCAGGCGCCGATCGGTGTGGAGATGACCGGCAAGAGGCAGCTCGAAGGGCTCGCGCTGGCCATCGGCCCGCAGCTGTGGTGGGGCGCCAACCCCGCTGTGGTCGCCCGGGCGACGCGCCGGATCGGCGGACTGGACTGGACGCTGGTTCACCATGAGGACCTGGCTTCCGCCAACGTGAACGCCACCTCGGCGGCGGTCAGTGAGCAGGTGATTCGCCGAACCGGCCTGTCTGCGGTGTATGAGCGCCGCGGCTGGGTGGTCGAAGCGTCGGGTCTGTTCTCTGGCAACAACAAGGTCGGTCAGGACTTCACCTACCAGATCGAGACGGACGATGCGGTGACCTACCAGGACTCGGGTTTCCACTATGTCCAGGACGTGATTCGTGTCCAGGACGCCTTCGGCGGCAAGCTGTCGATCTCGCGTCCGCTGGCGCGGACCCGGATGTTCTTGCAGGGCGGCTATCAGGGGCTTGTCGCTGACGGCGTCCTGGACACGAATCACGTCCTGGACATAGTGGAAACCCGAGTCCTGGTAGGTCACCGCATCGTCCGTCTCGATCTGGTAGGTGAAGTCCTGACCGACC
>JBCBLB010000648.1:0-5484 GCA_038520555.1 Myxococcota bacterium
CAGAGAGGGTCAACAGCAACGTCACCCCGCTCTGAATCGAAACCGGCCCGTTGAGGGGGGCGGCAGAGACGACGGGCGCGAGGCCGACGACCGGGAAAATGCCCAGCAGCCCCAGCACCAGCCCGATTCGCCCGCCGAAGACCAGGGCGCCCATGACGGAGATCACCATCATCGCCCCCACCCCCACCGTGGAGCCATACACCCACAGCGTGGTCGCCGTCTGTAGATATATCCACAGGCTGTAGAGTTGGCCGCGCTGCGCGCCTTTCAGCCACTTGCGAGAGAAGGGGATCGGGAGCACCGATAAGGCCACCACCACATGGAACACCCACAGCGCCGTCACCGTGCCCTGCTGCACCCGCAAAACGAGGTTGACGAGGACATGCACCGTGGCGAACAGAACGACCCCGTCGCAGACCGCGACCACGCGCTCGAATAGGGGATGAGCCCGTAATGGAGCCATCTGTCGGACCTCTGTTCGCCATTCCGCCGTCTGAATGACGCTTCAGACTACCACACACCGACAACAGACAGACGGGCGTAATCCCCATGTTTGTGTGGGGCCTGTGCGTCATGTGTAGAAAGAACTCTGCTGGATGCGCCGGCGTCCGAGATAGATCGATATCGCGGTGAGGTGGAGAACATGGTGTGGATCCTCCTGGGGATGGCCTGTCTGCCCGATGATGGCGCAATGAGCCTGTATAACCCTCGACATGACTTCGACGGCGACGGCGTCACGGAGAACCAGGGCGACTGCGACGACGATGATGTCCGCGTCTTCCAGGGCGCGCAGGAGATCTGCGGCGACGGGCTCGACCAGGACTGCGACGGAAAAGACACGCCCTGCGACGATGAGCATCATAAAGACACCGCTGACCCCGTCGATGCGGTGTGCACGTTTGCGTCCACGCCAGACCTTCAGCAGGAGCTGCCGGGCGCCTCCACCCCACCCCTCCTCTTCGGGAACAAGATCGTCTATGGGCGTCGTGAAGGGGGGAGCTTGCCGCTGGGGCAATGGGCGCGCGGTGCAGATGCCCTCGACGCCGCGGGTACGGTTCAAATCAGCAGCGATCTGGATCGGATCGGCGGTGTGTTGGAGACGGTGGGGGATGTGACCGGGGATGGTGAGGACGAGCTGCTCATCGCGGGCCCTCCGCTCTACATCAACGGCGACACCGAGTCGGTCTATCTGCTGCCCGGTCCCCTCGGCGGCTCGGCGGCGGTGCCCAACCAGACCGTTGTGCTGACCGGCTCCCTCAAGGACAACATCGCAGAGGGCGCGGCCGGCGGGATGGATATGGACAACGACGGGGTGGGCGATCTGCTCATCGGCGCGCCACGGCTGGAGGGCAGCGGCACGGGACGGGTCTACCTCCTCTATGGGCCCGTGGATGAAGACCTCGACCTGTCCAGCCAGGCGGTCACCATCGAAGGCTTCGACGCTATGGATGGGATAGGGCGGAGCGCTGCGCGCGGTGGGGACATCGACGGGGACGGGTTTGAAGAGGTGCTCGTCGGACATGGCCAGCTGGACTTTGAGATCTCGATGCGGATGTGGATCCTCGCCGGGGGCGCGCGGCGGCTCGACGATGGCAGCATCGACGATGCCGATCTGACGTTCCTCACGTTGGAGCAGAAGTATGGCGACATCGTTCAGCCCGCCGGGGACGTGGACCTGAACCGCGACGGCTATGACGACGCGATCCTCGGCGTCAGCGGTGCATACAGCGACGAGGGGGCGGTCTTTATCCTCTTCGGTGAGCGTGACCTGCTCGACGGACAAACCCTGACCGCGGGCGACGCCTCGTCGATTATCCGGGGCACCGTCGACGATGGCCGCCTGGGCGCGGCGGTCCTCACCGCAGCAGACCTGGACGCGGACGAAGACGATGAGCTGTTCATCGCCAGCCCCGGGATCGGGGTGTTTCGCATCGACGGCGCGCCGGCGCCGTTTGTCGAGCTCTCGGGCGCGGATCTGTTTCTGACCGCCCCCCCAGCCACGGAAGACGACGACCCGTTCGCGACCAGCCTGGGTGGACTGAACGATCTCGACGAAGACGGCTGCCCGGAGCTGCTGATCAGCGCCGAAGATGGCGTCGGCCGCAGCGGGCGGCTGTGGGTGTGGTCGAGCACCCCCACCCCCATCGACTGACCGGCATCTTCACGCCGCCCACTTTCGTTGTGGGGCGGTCAGGGTAGAGCCGAGTATGAAGTCTCCAACGCACGATTCGCTCGGCCTGGTCTGGGATGACCGCTTCGTCCGCACGTTGCCCGCCGATCCCATCGAAGACAACCTGCCGCGGCAGGTCCATCGGGCCTGCTTCTCCCGGGTGCGCCCCACCCCGGTCTCTGGCCCTGCGCTGGTCGCCCATGCGCCCGAGGTGGCGAAGCAGATCGGCCTCTCTGAGGCGGCGGTGGCGCGTCCGCTGTTCACCGAAGCCGTCGCTGGAAACCAGATCCTGACCGGGATGGAGCCCTATGCAGCCTGCTATGGCGGCCACCAGTTCGGCCACTGGGCCGGGCAGCTCGGGGACGGGCGCGCCATCACCCTCGGCGAGGTCGTCCACGACAACGCGCGGTTTGAACTCCAGCTCAAGGGCGCCGGTCCAACCCCGTACTCTCGCCGGGCAGACGGGCGGGCCGTGCTGCGCTCCTCCATCCGGGAGTTTTTGTGCAGCGAGGCGATGCATCACCTCGGCGTGCCCACGACCCGGGCGCTGAGCCTGGTGACCACCGGCGACCCGGTGCGCCGGGACATGTTCTACGACGGGAACGTACAGGCCGAACCCGGCGCGATCGTCTGTCGGGTCGCGCCCTCGTTCCTGCGCTTCGGAAGCTTTCAGATCCACGCCGCCCGCGATGACGTCGAGACCCTCCGAACCCTGCTCGATGACACCATCGTGACCCACTTCCCCCACCTCGGGCCGCCCTCCAAGGACACGTACCTCGCCTGGCTCGCCGAGCTGGCCGAACGCACCGCGGAGATGGTCGTCCACTGGATGCGGGTCGGGTTCGTCCATGGCGTCATGAACACCGACAACATGTCCGCGCTGGGCCTGACCATCGACTATGGCCCCTACGGCTGGCTGGAAGGCTACGATCCAGATTGGACACCCAACACCACAGATTTCCAGAGCCGCCGCTATCGGTATGGCACCCAGACCTCCGTGGCAGGCTGGAACCTCGCTCGGTTGGCCGAAGCCCTGCTGCCCCTCGATATGTCGATCCCGAACCTGGAGGGCGCCCTGGGCCGATACAGCGAGGCGCTCAACACCCGATACCGCCAGATGATCGCAGACAAGCTGGGGTTTTTGAGCCTGCGTGAGGGGGACAATGAGCTGTATCGGGACCTGAACGCGGTCCTGCAGGCCACAGAGACCGATATGACCCTCTTTTATCGCCACCTCGCCGACCTCGCGCCGGCTGACCGGGAGGCCGATGATGCGACCCTGCTGGCGCCGCTCGCGCCGGCATACTACGACCCCGCCGGCATGCGCGAAGAGAAAGGCCAGATCGTCGCGTGGCTGCGTCGGTATCTGGCCCGCGCAGACGCTGAGGAGCGCCCGCGTGAGATGCAGACGGCCACGATGAACAAGGCCAATCCTCGGTTTGTGCTCCGGAACTACCTGGCCCAGGAAGCCATCGACCTCGCACAGGCCGGGGACACCCGGCGCGTCACCGAGCTGCTCGATGTGATGCGGCGGCCCTACGATGAGCAGCCCGGACGAGAACGCTTCGCCGCGCGGCGGCCGGACTGGGCCCGGAACAAGCCCGGATGCTCGACCCTGTCCTGCAGCTCGTAGCCCGGCTCAACCGCCGTCTGCCTCGAAAGAGAGCCAGACGACCCCATAGAGCCCAAGGTCATATCGATAGTCGGCCGCGTCTCCGCGGCCCATCCAGTCTATCGCCGCCGCGATCAGAGAGAAGATGCCCAGGATCCGGACCAGGGACCGACCGTGGAGGGCGGGGTGGGCGTCGAACGATCTCACCGGCGAACAGCTGATAAACCCGACCCATGCCGGGTCGTGAATGTCCGGCGCGCTGGGGCCACCCAGAAGATACGACGGGATCGGAACCCCCAGCGTCGTCAGGCGCGCGCGAATGCAGACATCGGTCATCAACAACAGCGGCGCCATCTGAACAAAATCCCCTTCTTCGGCGTCGATCAGCCGCAATGCGCCATGTGTGCCGCGGGCGACAAACCCCGGTGTGCGAAGATCGATCGCGGCGCCAGGTGTGAGGACATCGGCGAACCACTCGGTGGTTCCATGCCCGTTATTGGCGTAAGGAAGCGGAATCACGCCCAGCTGCGCGCATACCGAGAGCCACCGCTGCCGGCTCGGGGGCTTCATGAATATCCACGTTCCAACAACGCCTCCCACTCTGAAATCCGCCGGATCGATTCGGGCTCCAAGAACGCCACCCCCAGGTTGGCGAACAGGCGGTATCGGGTGACATAAATGTCTACATAGACCCCGTCCATTATCAAAAACGTTCGGCGCTCCAGCCACTTCGGACCCATATACCGGACCTCGTCTGAGAAGATGAGGTCGCCCACTTCATCGCGCTGGAGGACCTCGCCGTCGTAGGACGTGTCCGCGATCGGGAAGAAGCCGTTCGCCTGTCTTGGACCGTAGAGCCCGAGCTGCGCCGCGAACATTCCAGGCGCATGCTCCAATAACCGCGTCTGTGGACGAAGGATGTCCTCGATGGCGGGCAAGGGGAGAGTCGAACAGTCGACATCGGTGTACTGTTGGTCTCTCAACTCCAAAAACGTCCACATCCCAGGCGCGCGGTGGATGTCGGTTGCGGTTCTGCTGTACGTCACGGTGGCATTGTGCACCGCATTGAACGTGATGGTGTTCACGTCGGAGTAGTCGATTCCCCACTCTGCTTGAAGCGTCTCGACGTCCTGAGAGGCGAGCTCACCGTAGGTGTGTGTGATCGATGTCACCCGCCACAGCGATGAATGCCCTTCGAGGTCATCGAGCAGCGGGACATGGCGCTGTTGCTCCGTCATGTTTGTGAGGGTCGCATGTAGGCGCGGCAGGTTCGATGGGTGCTGGGCGCTCGCCAGGAGCGCCACCCAGCGGTCACGAAACAGGAAGTCATCGGGGTCGAATGCAAGTGGGTCGATCGCCATACCACACCCTGTATCATCGCTTCGATGACATCATGGACGGCTTTGAGCACGTTTGAGACGGATCACGAAGTGGAGGACGTCGCTCACATCTCTGGGTGAATACGACGCCGCTAAAGTGGTCTTTCCACGCGCGGTGGGTTACGGGGAGGGGTGTCTCGCATGAGCAACCCTCATCGGTTGCCGACCTTCGCAGCGAAGCTCGAACCCGCTCTTTCAAGAATGTACACGATAAGCCGGGGTAATGCGGTGTTCCGAGAAGGGCTACAGGGTGGCGTGGTGGGACGCTTCAGCCCCGATCGGACCTGACCCCGCTAACGTGGTCATCGGGGCTGAAGCGTCCC
>JBCBLB010000334.1:0-10445 GCA_038520555.1 Myxococcota bacterium
GACGCTCAAGAAGCTGTGGCACATTCTGAGGGTGGCCGACACAGCTGGTTGAAGAACCCATCGAGCTGCTCCAACGTCGCCGGCGGATGGAGGCTCATGGCACGCGCTCGTCGATGCGTTTCGGCAGGGTCTCGGGAGTGAACCGGCAGGCGTCGCCGTCAGGATCCTCTCGTTTCGACCCGTTAAAGTGGTCGCGAGGCAGTGGTGCCCCGGCGGGTCGAAGATATGGGCCGGACAGCAAGTCGAGGCGTACGAGTGGCCAGCGGGATCGTGAAATGGGTGGCTGCCGTCGAGGGGGTGGAGCCGTTGTGGCGTGGCGTCGAGGCGTGGGCAGCCGCAGAGGGCGACCGCGTCACGGAGTCTCGCCGTGAGGCCAGGCCGGAGCGAAGCGTCGACTACGCGAGTGGGTCCGCCGTGATCCTGCACTCCGCGTCAGATGGAGCCATCTCGGGCTTCGCCCATGTTCGACGTCCAGGGGTGGATTCGGTGCTGTCGGCGGCGCTCGGGCTGCTTCGAGCCGTGGCGCCCCACGTGCAGCTCGCGGAGATCGAGAACCTGTGGGGCGGCCAGCGTCACCTCGCCAGCGTGCCGTTGATGGGCGGGAGGCATGCCGCCTACGCCAGGCAGGACTGGATCAACAGGTGGTATCCGCAGAGTGTCACGTGGCCGGATGGGGTGCACGCGGAGCGCGTGGCCGGTGGCGTGCTGGTCACGCGCCTGCTGGACGTCGTCGAACCCCAAGCCTTCGAGGCGGCGGCCCTCATCCACAACCAGGCACTGTGGTTCCAGGCCTGTCCCGGTCTCACGCGTCCTCCGCGTCCTCCCCGGAAGCCGTCCCCGCCGACGCCACCGGGGCGACTGGACGTCGTGGGGGTGGATGCCTCGACGGGGGAGGTCGAGTACGCGACCGTGGTCGGCGCTGATGGGCGGATCGCCTGGTGGGAGCTGGCGATGCTGGCCGAGCAGGTCTCCATGAAGCGGCTGTCCGACGGGCGCCCCATCCGAGGGGTGCGCGTGGGGTTCTCGAAGCTGGCAGGAGCGTTCGCGAACCTGGTCCCGCTGCTGGACTGCGGGGTCCGGGTGCTGTCCCACGACGAGGACGGCGACGAGGTGGAGCTCAGCTGGGACTGACCGGGTCCGTCGCCCCCGTCCCCGATCAGCACGTCCCCGATCAGCACGTCCCCGATCAGCACGTCCCCGATCAGCACGTCCCCGACGACGCTTGCGCGAACCGGCTGGCCGTCGATCGCGGGAACCGGAGCTGACCGACACGCCCACCCCACCGCCCCCCCCCGAAAACGAAGAAGCCGATCTGAATTCCCGGTCTGCGCCGCAGACCACGCCGAAGATGTGCTCGACGGCGACGTTATAGCTCACGGCGTTCGGCTGAAAAGGCCCGTCAATGGGGAATCGCACTGCTCCCCACCGATCGTCCCCGGTGCCGTGTCCTGCGCGGGTGATGCCACGCGATTCGACTTCTCCTCCGGAATCGGATGGGTTGGGTTATCCCGTACATCCCGCTGTCATGAGACCGGTGACCATCCAGAAACGGTTCAATTTCAGGTTGAGGGTGTTGAATACCAGGACCGTTCCTCCCCAGATGAAGATGGTTAGGAGCATCGCGCCCAAATCAGCGAGGCATCCGCTCGAAGTCGCGGCTTCTATGATACTTTCCCCCTCTCGGCTGTATTTATCTGGTAGCCAGGCCGCTTTTCGCGCACCTCCCCGACATACGCTACATTCGGGGAGGGAGCATCGAATGAGCGTAAACGAGCGACAAATTCTGCAGTGTGGGGATTCGGAACGAGCGGGGATTCCGAGCCTGGTCCGTTCCTGCGAGCAGACCTGGGCGGATCTGTCCGAAACCGGGGAAGAACGGGTTCGATACTGTCAGGCTTGCGATCATTTCGTTCATCGGGTCGCCAACGTGGTCGAGGCGCGTGTCCGTGCGCGGCAGGGGGAGTGCCTGGCGGTTCCGGTCGAGATTTACGCGAGCGTCCAGCGCCGTGCCGCCGAGCGCTCCGCGAACGACGGCCGGATAATTGTTGGAATGTTCGATCCCAACGATGCAATCGATGAGCTGCTTCAAGAATGAAGTCCGCTCAGTGCGCCTCGTCGTTGCATCACCAACAGCAGGGTTGATGCCTTCAACCCACCCATCATACAATACCGAACCATCATAGACGGGTCTTCAAGGATATCCACCAGGGTTTCGCCGGGAGACAGGCGGGGAACCGGAGCCGACCGACACGCCCACCGTCCCCCCGAAAACGAAAAAGCCGATCTGAATTCCCGATCTGCGGTTCAGCGCAAGGGGAACTGCGACAGAAGGGCATTCATGACTTCTACCCATTTTTGCAAGTGAAAATTGTAGAAAAGAATAGTCGGATAAGCAGTCAATCACAAATTCTTTGGTGAATCATGTTCTCTATTCTCCGTTCGTTGACCGTTCGCGCGCATCTGTTTCTTCTCCTGTCGTTTTTCAGTTCACAATGTGCAGAAGAAGACGTTCCTGATGAGACACCGCCCTTCTCTGGGCTCAGGTGTGTGCCCGAAAATGGTCCTGCCTTATCAGCGATGCCGCCCGTTTCACTTCCTTCGGTACCGTTTCCGCCCAAACGGAAACACATTGAACACACAGATGATATACCAGTTCAAGGGTTGATTCTTCGCAAGAGTTGGTTATTCAGAGAGCCCTCCGGAGGTCAGCGGACCGGTCGAACGATTTCTGCAGGCGAGCGGGTACATATCATCGCATTTGGTTTAGAGTGGTCGCAAAGCACTGGCGGAATCTTTTCCTACTCGGGTGAAGATACGATTTTTGTACGGCGGCACCTTGTGCGTGACACGAACGGTCGGACCGGTTGGGTGAACGGTCGCGATATCGCCAGAGACAACGCTTTTACTCCGTGGAACATACGCCGACTTGCGGATAAGCGCATTGATTTTGACGGGGACGGAGAGGTGGATGATCTGTTTGTGGGCTTCGTCAACGTGCGGGAAGCCAATGAGGTCGGGGATGACTTGATCCCCGGTAGAGATGATTCTGCGCTGATTCTGCAACGCAAGTCGGATCCACCGGTGATCCTGGCCACGTCCTCTGGATGGGGCTCTGCGTTGCTCTTCGATGAAATTGTTGTCGTCGATATCAATCAAGATGGTCGCGAGGAGCTACTCATTGCGTGGCATGAATCCGTCACGGAAGTCGGCCATGTGTCGGGTGTGCTCGAGCGTTGGGGGTTGGGGGCGACAGGTCGCGTGGAGCGGCTGGCCCGCAAAGAGGTGCAACAACCCGGCCAACAAGCCGCAGGAACGCTGTACGGCGGTGGTTTTCGTGAAGTCGGCGTGAGCCGTGACTTTGAGACCCGAGAGGGAGACACTGTGTGTATTGATGGCTTCGAGGATCATTACTGGGGACCGGACCTCACGCGTCACCATCGTGCATATCCGCTACGCGGTCGAATAACCCAGGATGTATGGGCCAGCCCGCACCCGTCGGAGTCTTCAAAACGGGTTCACCTCCCTGCAGAAACGCTTGTTCAAATCGTCGCGGAGTTTTTGGTGTATGGTCCCTCTCCCCAAAGCAGGCCCGTGCTTGTGGTCAGCGAACAGGGGACGGGGTGGGTCGACAATCAGCACATTGCGTGGGATTTTGAGAGAGTCGGTGATTTTTTTCAGGGTCGGCAGAAGTGGTTTGATCCCTTCCGAAGCCGAATCGCACCTCGCGATGCTTCCTTTGAGGGCAGCGAACATTGATTGTGGCTTCGCGGAGCGCTGGCGTTGCCCAACAGACGGTGGTCTTCATGTGTTCAACAACGTCAAAGAGGCACCGGGCATCGACCGAAATTCGTTGATCTCCGAGGACAAGTCGGAGCCGTCGCGGACAGGAGATTCAAAGCCCTGTTTCTCGTGCGCACCGAGCTGCGCCGAACGTCTCATCGGCCCCAAAGCATACCGGAAACCTGGTTCTTACCGCGGCCGGAGACAGGCGGGGAACCGGAGCCGCCCGACACGTCCACCCCACCGAGCTCCCCCGAAAACGAAAAAGCCGATCTGAATTCCCGGTCTGCGTCTCCGACTGGATCGCACCTCACCGAGGCTGCTGTGTGCTCACGGTGCCCGTCTTTCCTCGGTCCACAGGTATCCTCCGCAGGGACGCCGCGCTGAGCTGGTTATTGATCCCCTGCTGTCGGAGGCCACCGAATGTCCCTGCCCGATCTGCCCGCTCCAGAGCAGCCCGCGATCCATGTGCACAGCAAGGCGCGCGGGCGGCTCGATCCCCTCTCCCGCGTCGACATCACGCAGCAGCTGGGAGACCGCGCGCTGAGCCAGGAGGATCTGTTCTGGTTCAACGGCATGGAGGGCTGGAAGCGCCTCGGCGATCACCCCGAGCTGCTGTGGTTTCAGGCCCCTGCGCCCGCACCGGCTCCGGCGGTGCAGGACGAGGTGGGGGACGGGGAGGTGCCGGGCGGTCTCGGCGTGACCCGCGACATTGAGGCCACCACCGCGCAGGATGGGGCGCTGGTCGAGGCGCAGGACGCGGCGGCGGATGAGGCGCTGGACGCCGTGTTCGGCGAGCTGGTCGAGGAGAGCTGGCGTTACCACCACCAGCACTCGTTCGCCAACCACATCGACGAGGTGATGGTGGGCGCCATCATCACCTCATGCCTGGAGGGCGGTCAGTCGCTCATCGACCTGAGCAGCGACGGCACCCACCACTACATGCGGTTCGAGGACCTGGAGGACAACAGTCGGATGATCGTGCGGCTGACGCACCTGACCGGCTCGCTGACCTCGGCGGCGGTCCAGGGCCACCGGGTCTCCGCGATCATCGGCTACGGCGAGAAGATGCGGAACTTCTCGAAGGTGTGGCAGGCGCTCAAGGCGGAGTACAAGTCCGGCCTCATCTCGCGGGACGCGCCGGGCAGCATCTCCGTCGACGGCGACATCAGCTCTCAGTACGTCTATGTGCAGGTCAAGCTGTTCCTCAAGGTGGAGGACTACGTCGATGCCGAGTACGACATCGACTACGCCACCCTGGGCCGGCACCTCGGCGCCACCGCCCACGCGCTGCGGAAGTACCTCCGTGGCCGCTTCCCCTGACCCTCTGCTCGGAGACCTCCGATGTTCAACATCCTCGCGCAGTTCAACCACAAGGCAGAGATCCGGGAGTCCAAGGACGAGATCCTCGTCGGCGAGATCGTGCGATCGATGGCCCGGGCCGGCTATCCCTCCATCGCCTTCCGCGCCCACAGCGACCGGCAGGTCGTCCGCTTCAAGGCCATCCGCGATCCGATGCTGCAGTCGGTCAACATCATCCTCGACCGCAAGACCGGCACCGGCGCCCTGAGCGCGGCCCTCCTCGGCTCGAAGGCCACCCTCAGCATCACCGCCGAGGTCCGCAACCGGCTCACCGACCCCGACGACCTGGTCGCCATGTACAAGACCGACCTGGCCAACATGTTCAAGATCCCCATGATGGGGGGCATCAAGCTCAACCACGAGCTCAACAGCGTGTTCGCCACCACCACCAAGGTCATCGAGATCGACGACTACGTCATGAAGGGGGAGGCCGGCGTGGAGAAGATGACCCGCCTGCTGACCACCACCATCGACACCCTGCGCGAGAAGCTGAAACCGTACAAGCGATAGGGGTTTTGTTCCCATATCTTGCCGGCATTGGAGGAATCCCCCATGCCGCGTCTCCCCCTCTGCGGCTCCCTGGCGGTCGTGTTGCGGTCGTCCTGTGACAGCACCTGTCACGCTGCCCCCAGAGCCGATAACGCCCAGAGTCGATTACGAGATCCTCGACTGATCGCCAGAGGGCACCATGGACCTCCTGCCTGGCGTTGACCTCAACGATGAGGCCGACCTTATCCTGCTCCGCTCATTCTTCAGCACCACAGCTCCCGGGGTCATCCGCGCTGAGATGGAGGGGCAGGGGGGCGGCACGCTGTTCTGCCTGGAGCTGTCGGTCGGTGCTGTGGCCGGTCTCCACCGGGACGACGGCCCGGTCGCGCTCAAGCGGTTTGCTTCGGGGACCGACCCGGCCCACATTGCCGCCTGCCATGCCCTCCAGCGGCACCTCTTTGCATCCGGCTTTCCCTGCCCTGAGCCCCTGCAGCTGCTCTCTCAGCCGCTCGCCTGGGTGGAGCGCTGGGACACGCGCGGGGCGTGGGTCGATGGCAACCAGCCAGCCTGGCGCGCCAGGCTCGCCGCCCTGCTCGCGCGGCAGGTCGACCTCTCCCGCTCGTTTGTGGCGCATTTCCCCCCCCGCCGCGGCGCTGGCAAGCTCTGGCCGGAGCCCCACAACGCGCTGTTCGACTTCTCTCGACCCCACCCGGAGTTGGATGGGATCCGGGCCCGGATCCCGGCGCCGGGCGGCGAAGAGGTCGTCGCGCACCTCGACTGGTCGGCCAAGCACTTCCGCCACGTCGGCGAACAGATCAGCGTCGTCTATGACTGGGACAGCGTACAACGCGTCCCCGAGGCCGCAGCCGTCGGGCAGGCCGCGCTGGATCTGCCCGCCACCCACGTCCTCGACGTCCGCCAGCAGCCCACGTTTGAGGAGATGGCCGCGTTCCGGGCGCTCTACCCGAGGCCGGTCGACGAGCGCAGCTTCTGGCGCGCCATCGTGCGGGGGCAGGCGTACACCGCCCGCTGTGTCGCGTCTCACACCCCGGATGCCGGCAACCAGCCGCTGCAGGTGCTGCGGGAATTGTTGGCGTGGCTGGGGTGGTGAGGGACGCACGATGAGGCCTCGGAACCACGCCTGCATCGACCTGGGGTCCTGCGTCGCAGCGGCGACTCCAGCCAAGCCGATGGGAGCCACACCATGAGCCGAACACATCTCTGCCGGCTCCTTTGTTAGAGAGGCTTTTATGGCGCCGCATGGCGCTCGGCAGAGGAGCTGGCCCTCACCTTCACCACATGCATCTCTGTGCACCGGAGGATGGGCTCAGTCCCCCTGCGAGAAGCGTTTCGCGACGGCGGTGTGGAACTGGGTGCCGCGTTGATTCTCAACCGGTTCCTCGCGCAATTGTACTCGTAAAGCTGCCCGATCCGGATGGTAGAACGCAATGATACGGAACCGCTCACAGTCTGGTGCGGGGGTCACGATGCGAACGCCCACCACATAATGCTGTAAACCCTGTGCGTTGGCTTCGTCACCCTGCTGAACGCGGTGAGCACTGGTGAGCTGGGTCACCAGGCCGCTGGGGTGGGTGTAGGTGGCCCGATCGTACGGAACCCGGAACATGGTATCCCCGACAACCGGTTCGGGACGTGGTTCGTGTTGGATCTGCCTCGCGACACCCACAAAATCGAAGACATCGCGGCGTATTCCGGTAGATGACGTTTCAGTCGTTGGGGTGGACTCATCCTGTGTGTGATTCGTTTCAGTTGAGCGTTGTGGTGGGGAGGGCCTGCGCTCGCGGTCTGCAGTCGAGACGACCTGTTGCATTTCCGCGTCCCCTTCTGAACCGGCGAGCAGGCGTTGGCGTGTCTGCGAACCTGCGATTCCATCGACCTCCAAACCCTCGCGGCGTTGGTAACGTGCGACAGCGAGCGCATCCTGGATCCGGCGCTCCCAACGAGGCGCCACGGCCAGCCGCGCAGGCAGCGGCTCGCCATACGACAAGGCACGCCGCATCAACGGATATCGTTCGAATAATCGTCCATTGCGGCGAAGTGCATGATCGAGATCCACTTCGGGGAACCCAGTCAACTGTGCGACTTCATGGAGCGTCTCCTGAGAAGGACGCCGTATACGCTGCGTATCAGGAGCCGGTGTGGTGGCTGGGGGGGGCTCGGTGCCCGATTCGGTGGGTTGCTCGCGTCTGGCCCGCGCCATTGAATAGGTCACCAGAAGCTCATCATAGATATCCGCAGCAGCCCGAAACGCCACGGTAGCCCGCTCGAAGGTGTCCTGCGCTTCTGAGAAGCGGGTGGTGGGGCTGAGGGCGGCCTCCTGACGGCGGACACGCGCCATCACGGCCTGGGCTTCGGACCGGGTGGTGCGTCCAGTCTGCATCCGCTCCTCGGCACCCGCCCACCGTGCGCCGGTGCGACTCTCCAGGTTGGGATTGCGGACGGCAAGCGCCCGTTGGGAGGTCCGTTGTGCCCGGGTCTGCGCCCGATCGCAGTCAGCCTCGGCCTGCTGGACGGCCTGATAGCGGTTGAAATCCTCGGCGCTGAGATCACGATGAACGTTCTCCTCCCCAGCATGCTCGGCGCGATGAAGTAAGCGGTCCAGACGCGCGATGATCTGGTCATACTCATCGAGCAGCGACGCACGACTGAAGGGGGTGTCGCGGTACCGACCCGCATCCGTGAGCGCATCACGGCGCTGCTGGAGTTGATCTCGCTGCTGTTCAATGGCTGCGATCAAGCTGCTCTCAACAGCCTGCCCTCGTGCTTCTGCGGCAGCGACCTGTTCTTCCCATTCTGCGATCCGGCCCCCGCTGCGTTGGCTGTCTGCGTCGAAGCCACCGAGCAGCCGATCACGCTCAGTGTTCTGGAGGAAATTCTCATCCTCTCCTTCCTCATCAAACAATCGGGTCGAAGACACAAGAGGGCCGCCGGTCAGGTTGCGGATCGTCCGATATCCGCGCTCACCGTCTTCAGAGACCAGCATGGCGATGATCGGCGCACGTTGCGCATTGCCGCTGGCATCGGTCGGGATTTGAGACAACGCTCGATACGTCTGATCATAGACAGTGGCGGCCGGAGGATGTGTATCCGGATTGCCTCGAACTGTTTCAGGGTGAGAACGTTCATAATTCTCAAGGAATCGTGTATGAAACAACTGTATCTGACCCTGAGAGTATTCCTCCACCACAACCCAGTTTCCTGAGCTCCCCGCCTCTGTATCGTGATGGTTCAGCGTAAACTTGTAGCGCGCCTCATCGCCAGTGGGCGCTTCAAACTGGATATTGTGCCGGAAATAACTCCCATCTACGGCGCTTCCACTGCCTTCGTTGTAGGCGCGGTACAGGGTCCGCTGCTCTCCCGCGGCATTCGTGCTCGTTTCAGTGGTGACACCACTCCGGCCGTCGAATCCAGCCAGAAGAAGCTCCGTGTGTTCGGTCTGGACGTCACCATCCTCAACAGTATGGGACTTCAGCGTGACCCCGGTCATGGTCTCATTCATCACACGCTGTTGGGCGAGGTGCGCGTGGAAAGCAGTACTTCCCGCAGGTGTGGTCACCTCATAGGTGTGTACTTCGCGGTGAATGTCTGCGTTATCCCACAACCCGAAGCCCCCGCGATGACCCACCATAAAATCCCCACCAGGTGACACCTCGCGTTCACAGAGGTAAACCACAGAGACCTCGAAGGTCTGGTGCTGTTCATGGTGTGCGGTCTTCTTCACGGTACCGGTTCCCGAGGCCCGGATGTTCCCACCGAGCTGAACAACCTGAACGGAGAGGCTTCCTCCAACTTCTCCGCCGACGGTGATCGTTCGCTGGGTTCCGACCGGGCAACGTTCGCTGACCCACCAGTCCAGACCGCCCCGCTCCTGGTTGGAAAGGTCAAAGATTTCCACCTCCAACCGGTGGAGATCCAGCGTCTCGAAGGATTGCTGGAACTGACAGGCGTCAGCGTAGGCACGCGCGACATCGCCGTCTTCGATGGGGAAGATATCGGTCCCTGATCGGGCGATCATGCCATTTCCGCTGACGGAGAACCCTGCGCTCAGCAGCCGCAGTCCGAATTCACCGCCGCCACGAACCATCACATTCCAGGGCACCACAAAGCGCGCCCCGGCACGGCGTGGGGGGTCCGCCCAGTATGAGCCCCCCACGGATAAGGAGCCGCTGACCCGGCCCACACCGACTCCGCCAGTGACGGTCCCACCGGTGATCCGATCCCCACGGTGCTCGACATTGACGCCCAGGCTCGCGCTCGACTCGGATCCGTCCGTGCCGTGTTGGCTGCGCTGAACGGTGGCCCCATCTCGACCAGCGCTCACCTGTGTTCCATGGACCGAGCCATCGTCTTGTTGTTGGTTGAGGGTGATGGAGCGGTTGCCGATATCGACGGACTCTGCAGGCGGTGCCGGCGTGCCTTCCTCAGGAAAGATCCGGGGACGTGGGATGACGACTGGATCATCATCGTCCTCATCGGCGTCATGGCCGATCCGGATGACCGGTTGCCGGATCACCCCGGACTCTCCAACGGCGCGGCTCCGTTCTTCATGGGCTCGACGCGCAATATCGTGGATGGCGCCCATATCGTCACCCGCTTCATCCAATTCGCGCTCCAACTGTATCAGGCGGATGTGTTCCATCTGACGTTGGGTCTCTGTCCGACCCGGATGTGTGGGATCTCCATTATCGAGCTCGGCCATCCGGTGGATCAACTGCGGCACGTCCACCGTTGCGGCGTACGGAGCTGCCGCACAGCGCGGACGAGATGCGAGAACAGTTGCATCGCCGGATGGC
>JBCBLB010000522.1:0-7096 GCA_038520555.1 Myxococcota bacterium
GATGATTATATTTAGGCGTGCATTTCTGGCATATGATGATGTAAACGACCATAATCCCGGCTATCCTGTGCTCACCATGCGCGGTCTCATTGACCCATTGAGGTGGGGGCGGGGATTGGGCGTGTGGTTCAGGGGGCCAGCATCCAGGCGCAGGTTGCGCGGAGCACTTCTGCGGGTGCTTCCTGGACGATCTCCCCATGGGCGACGGTAATTTGAGAGAATTCCCAGCGAAGGATGGTCTCCAGGCTCTCGCGGGCTGCTTTTCGATCCGTCGTCCGCCATCGCCACAAGAACGCCTGCTTTGGCCGGCCATAGGCGCCCAGCATTCCGAACGCTGCGCGGGTCATCCAGTTGGGGTGGGTGCGCACGTTGAGGAACAGATCGGTCACGATCAGGGTCTTGCTCGCCCGGTGGAGGAACACACACTCCTCCATCTTTGGGACTCCGTGGATGGTTTGCTGGTCTATGCCTTCAAACAGTGCTTCAGATGTATTCAACATCTGCGGTCGCCAGACACGCGCGTCTGGGAACCGCTGCTGCCACTCGGGGAGAAACAGGTAGTGGCTGTGGTTGGGTGAGACGAGGTGTGCGATCGGTCCCACTGCCTCGACCGCGTCGGCCAGAGCAGGCGTGAGTGGGATCGGGGAGTGGACCCACAGCCCCTCTGGAAGCCGCGCGATCACCGATCGCACCGGGCTGCGCAGCGCACCGAGCGGTGCGTCAGCCGTCACCTCCCAAAGATCAGGCCCGAGTGGTTGTAGCACGCTCATCCTCTCTCCCTTCGATAGACCATCGTACGTATACCCACCCTGTAACCTGTGGTTACGCCATCGCTTCTCGCGACTCCAGGCGGAGTGGTCGCTGGTATGAGAACGTCGCACAGGGGTTTGACTTCCCTGGTTATCCTGGTCGTACTGTGGAGGTGAACGTGCGGTCTTCTGGGTTATCTGTCTTTTTCTTGAACTTTGCCCTTGTTGCATGTGACGGTGAGAAGTCTGACACCGGCACTGACCCGGGCATCGCCGACCTGGACGGAGATGGTGCGACCGCAGACGTGGACTGCGATGACGCCGACCCGACCGTCTCCCCGGACGCCGATGAGATCTGCGACGGCATCGATAACAACTGCGACGGTACCGTCGATGAGGGTGATGCGATCGATGCCCGCACCTGGTACGCGGACGCGGACGCGGATGCTTTCGGCGATGCTGCAGATGCGGTCCAGGCTTGTGAGGCGCCGAACGGCTACGTCTCGGACCCCACCGACTGCGATGACGCGGATCCGACCATCTCCCCGGATGCCACTGAGGTGTGCAACGGCAGCGATGATGACTGCGACGGTGACGTCGACGACGCGGACGACAGCCTCGACGCTTCGACGGGTGAGACCTTCTATGCCGACGTTGACGAAGACACCTACGGTGATCTTGCCAACAGCACGCTCGCCTGCCTCGTCCCGGACGGTTTCGTCGCCGACAGCACGGATTGTGATGATACAGACGGGGATATCAACCCTGCCGCGGTCGAAGTCTGTGACGAAGACGACAACGACTGCGATGGCGACATCGACGACGCGGACGACAGCCTCGACGCCTCGACCGGCGAGACGTGGTACGAAGACGCCGATGAAGATGGGTATGGCGACAGCACCTCATCGGTGATGGCCTGTGTTCAGCCTGTAACGTATGTTTCAGACAGCACGGATTGTGATGACTCAGACCGGGATATCAACCCCGCCGCGGTCGAAGTCTGTGACGAAGACGACAACGACTGCGATGGCGACATCGACGACGCGGACGATAGCCTCGACGCATCGACCGGCGAGACGTGGTACGAAGACGCCGATGAAGATGGGTATGGCGACAGCACCTCGTCAGTGATGACCTGCGATGCGCCATCGGGGTACGTCACCGACAACACCGACTGCGACGATGGGGATTTTGAGATCAACCCCGGCGTGGCAGAAGTCTGCAACGGCAGCGACGACGACTGCGACGGCGACGTTGATGATGACGACAGCAGCCTCGACCCGGATACCGCTGGGACGGATCGGTTCTACTTCGACGAAGACGAAGATGGGTATGGAGATCCGGACGTAAGCACCCTCACCTGCGATGCGCCATCGGGGTACGTCTCTGACAACACCGACTGCGACGATGGGGATTTTGAGATCAACCCCGGCGTGGCAGAAGTCTGCAATGGCAGCGATGACGACTGCGATGGCGACGTTGATGATGACGACAGCAGCCTCGACCCGGATACCGCTGGGACGGATCGGTTCCACGCGGACGATGATGGCGATGGGTTCGGTGACGCTGATGACAGCGTCCTCGCTTGTGAAGCGCCCTCTGGCTATGTCTTCGGAAGCTCCGACTGTGATGACACGGACGCGGATATCAACACGGACGCAGAGGAAGTCTGCGACGGCGTTGATAATGACTGTGACGGTGATGTCGATGATGAAGACAGCGACGTCGATACCTGCAGCTCTGGCCTTGCGGTCTCAGAGCTGGAGGAAGGCGACCTCGTGATCACCGAGATCATGCCGGACCCGTCGGACGTCACCGACAGCAACGGGGAGTGGTTTGAGGTGTACAACGCCGCAGGTGATGCGGTGGATCTCGAAGACCTTGTGCTCACCGATAACGCCGGCACGCACACGGTCAGCGGCGCGGTGGTGATCGACGTTGATGGCTACGCAGTCTTCTGCCTCAACGGTGACGCGGAGACCAACGGCGGGGTGGACTGTGACTATGACTACAGCGGGCTCACCCTCGCGAACGGCGGCGATCAGCTCGCGCTGAGCTACAGCACGACGCGCTTCGATGCGGTGAGCTACAGCGGCAGCGCGGCTGGGGCCTCGCTGGCCCTGGGCTCGACCGGGGCGTGTGCAGACACCGACGCCAACGATGTCGAAGGCATCTGGTGTGAGGAGTCGACCGAGCAGTACAATACGACAGACTATGGCACGCCGGGCACAGACAACAGCGCGGACTGCTTCAGCAGCGCCGACTATGGCTACGTCACCACCAGCACCACGGCCACCACGGCGGCGAGCGGGATCTCGGTCGCCTGGCCGCTGTCGGTCAGCAACGACAGCTACCTGACCGCGTTCGAGGCCCACGCTTCGCTCGGCGGCTCCGGCAACCTCAAGCTGGCTCTGTACACGGACGACAGCGGCGAGCCTGGCGATCTGATCGCCCAGTCAGAGGACACGGCGGAGGCGGCGGGCACCTTCACCCTGGACATCGACTACGACGCGACCGCGTCGGACACCTGCGAAGCAGTGCTGGAGGCGGGCGCGTACTGGATCGTGGCCAAGGGGACCCGCTCCGGCTCCAGCGCGACCATGGGCTATGTGACGAACACGACGGGGGTGAGCGTGTCCGGCTACACCACCACGGAGGGCTACGCCGCGGACTTCCCCGACCCATACAGCGGGACCGCGGCGACGTTGACCTACCGCCTGCACATCGGGATCGTGGTCGACGAGCAGTAATCCCTGCGACCCGTCATCTCTGCGACGGTGTTCTCTTCTTCAGTGTGGATGACCGCGCGGTTTGATATCGGCGATAAAGGCAGGGTGATCATATCATTTCGGAGTGTCTGACCCGCACACCCTCTCATGTGGATCCGTCGGTCGGTGGGGATTCGCGCAGTCGTCGGATCGCGTCTTCATGCAGGGCGCGTCGTGGCTCGGGCAGCGGCACCCCCAACCTGCTGCGGATGGCTGTGGCTTCTTCATGGAGCGCATGGCCGCGTGTCCGATCTCCTGACCGCGCCGCGACCGCCATCAGCCCCTCCAGAGATTCGGCGACGCCGAGCTGATCGCCGACCTGGCGGAACGAGGCGAGGCCTTCTTCGAAGCGTTTGCGGCTCTCATCGAGCGCCTCGTTGAGCAGCGCCACCCATCCGAGCGCGCTGATCGAGGCGGCCATGCCCCAGGTGTCTCCCAAAGAACGGCGCAGGGAGAGCGCCTCATCGAGCAGGGGCCTGGCCGCGTCGGGATCAGCGTCTACAAACAGCGCGATGACGCCGAGGTTGTTGAGCGAGCTGGCGGTGCCCAGCGTGTCCCCCAACGTCCGCCGTTGCTGCAACGCGCGCCGATGACTGCGGCGGGCCGTGTCGTATTGACCGCGAAGAAAGGCTACCACGGCGAGGTTGTGTGCGGCCAGCGCGGCCTCAGCGGTGTTCTCCGGGAGCGCCGCCAATGCGGCGGTGTGCAGCGTCGCGGCATCGTCCAGGCGCCCCTGCTCTCGACGAATGATGCCCAGGACGTCTTTCAACCGCGCCTGCCGAAGCGGGTCGGGTTCTCGGCGCAGCGCCTGGGAGAAGAGATCGCCCGCCTGGGCGTAGTCGCCGCGTGCGCGGGCCAGCGCGCCCGCTCCGGAGAGCCCGGACGCCCAGGCCACCGCGTCTTCGGTGTGACCCGTGGCCGCCTCCAGGACAGATTGCGTCCACGTCCAGCCCTGCTCGGCCAGCCCCTGCATCCACCAGTAGCGGCTCATCGCGCCCACCAGCCGCAGCCCGGAGACGACGTCCCCTTCGGTCATGCACCGGTGCAGCGCCGCCTCCAGCCGCGGCGCTGCCGCTGCAAATTGCGCCAACGTCGTGGTCTGGTCGCCATAAATCAGCGCCTCGTTGAGGGCTTCGGCCTCTTGCACGGCTGTCTGCATCGGGGCTCGCTTTCTCTATTGGGGTGGTTTCGGTGCCCTTCCAGACGCGAGTTTGACACAGAACGTCTGGGCGCGACCAGTCTCCGCTTCGGTGGCATGCCCAGCCCCGGCTCATGTAAGGCGCAGACTTCGTTCGCCTGCCCGGGGTTGTACATGATCTCGGTGATGACGATCTCACCACCGCTCAGCGCAGCCAGCGGGAGCGGGCCGTCCGGGCCGGTGTCCTCGCCGCTGTCATCGAGCGAACCGTCGCCCGCATCGTCGGTATCATCGGTCTCCACATCCTCTTCCGTGAGCGTGGGGATGTCCGCGTCAACCGACGGCGACGTGGCATCGCAGCCCGACAACACATACGCAGTCAGAAGGAGCGGTGTCCAGCAAAGCAGAATTGGCCTGTTCGAACAAATGCTACCTATCAGTGATCCGATGGGTAAACAGGATTTGGGATCGCCTATTGCAATAACTAATTGCAGATTGATGAAAGAAAAATCAAACTATGAACAGCGAGAGGGCTGCTCATCGGCTCCTTCTCACACTGAGGCCGCCCATCGGTGCTGCGCAGGCAGCGGGGTTTCCATGACTTGGCTTAATCAAGAATGAGGGTTTATACGGTCTAACTATTATGTGGACGTGGTTCTTGAAGAGACGTCTGGATCATGAAAATTGGTTGTGTTTGTGTTTCGATCTGCTGCACGTTGTTCTGGCTGGTTGCTAGAGGGTTTAAGTGAATGGTTCAGGTCACTTACAACGCGATCTTTGATTCGCCCAACCAGCGGCCCAGCTCGCGTTTGAGGCGCCGCGGATCAACGGGTTTGGCGACCAGGGCGTTCATTCCCGCGGCGTGGATGTCACGCAGGTCGTCTCTGGTCGCAGAGGCGGTCAACGCAACAATGGGGACATCACAGGCGGGCGGGGCCAGCAGCCGGATCGCGCGGGTGGCGGCGAAGCCGTCCATGACTGGCATATAGCAGTCCATCAACACCAGATCCCATGACTCGTCGCGGACGCGCTCGACGGCCATGGCGCCGTTTTCGACCAGGGTCACGTCCAGCGGCCCCAGCCTGCGGAGCAGCCGCTGGATGACGAGCTGGTTGACCTTGTGGTCCTCGACCACCAGGATCCGCGCCCCGGGGCGGAGCACGTCTCTGACAATGGCTTCTTTGGGACGGGGCGCCTCGGCATCTGGCAGCGGGAGGACGAACCAGAACGTGCTCCCCTCGCCCAGCGCGCTGTCGACGCCGATCTGCCCCCCCATCCGCTCGGCCAGCCGCTTGCAGATCGCCAGCCCCAGGCCGGTCCCGCCGTGCTGTCGGGTGGTGCTGGCGTCGGCCTGGGTGAACGCGTCGAACAGCATCGCCTTCCGCTGCGGCGCGATGCCCGGTCCGGTATCGGTCACCGCGAAGCGATACCGCTCCGGCCCGTCGATGGACAGGGTGACCGTGACCTGTCCGCCTTCGGGGGTGAACTTCAGCGCGTTGTCGACGAGGTTGACCAACATCTGTCGAATGCGGGTTGGATCGCCGCGAACCCAGCGCTCCGCCTCTGGATCCGTTGTGGCGTGCAGCGTGATCTGGGCGGTCCGGGCCGATTCGGTGAACAGACGAATCACCTCCCCATGGAGCTGGAGAAGGCTGAGGGGCACCCGCTCAATGGGCAACTCTCCAGCTTCCAAACGGGAGAAGTCGAGGATGCTGTTGAGGATGGTCAACAGCCCCTCCCCCGAAGAGAGCAGGGTCTCTGCCAGGTGCTGCTGGTCGGCATCCAGCGAAGTGCTGAGCAGCGCCCGACTGGTCCCCAGCACCCCGTTCATCGGGGTGCGGATTTCATGACTCATCGTGGCCAGGAAGGTGCTCTTGAGCTGGTTCGCGGTCTCTGCTTCTGCGAGGGCAGCCTCCAGCTCGACCTCTCGCTGCATGGCATGCGTGATGCTGTGTGTTCGCGCCAGCTCCGCGACCCATGCCATCGTGACCACACACGCGCCCGTGGCGATGGTCATGATCGTGTCGAGCGATTCGTGGGGATCGACAACGCGGACCGCCACGAACAGCGCCGTAGACAACAGCCACGCTGGCCAGGCCGCGTGCGCGTTGAGCATAAAGATGGCGACGAGCGGCAAGATGTAAACGCCCATCCCAACGCTGATCTGACCACTCGGCAGCATCAGGTCGATCCCTGACGCGACCCCGGCGATGAGCAGCAACACAATCATCACTACCCACGTGTAGGCCTCAGGGCGCCGGTAGAGCAGGACGAGGGCGCTTGCATGGAGCACCAAGGCCACCACCAGCAGCGCGAGGAGCGACTCCGGTGTGGGGATGAGGAGCCTGCCGATCAGCGCAATGGCCACAATGATAATGGCGATGAGCAGATACCCCTGTAATTACAGGGGTATCTGCTCATCGCCATTATCATTGTGGCCA
>JBCBLB010000114.1:0-17853 GCA_038520555.1 Myxococcota bacterium
CCTGGGCAGCGACCAGGTAGCCCTCGACATGCTGCTGGTGAACGTCCTGGTCCAAGCGCCGGAAGCCGCCCCGGATCTGCCCCTCGGCGCCAGTGACGACATCCGGCGGCTGCAGCGGCATCCAGACCTCGTCCAAAAACCAGTTGAGCACGTCGTCCTCTTCAGCGCCGATGGAGACCAGGAAGTCGTAGAGGGTCCACCGATACTGCGCCGCAGACAGCCGCCTCAGCGGGAGCGCGTCTGCGACCGCCGGGGACTCACAGTCCTCCACAGTCTCTACCGGCTGCTCTTCCTCCCCGATCTCCGGGGTATCAGAAGAGGGCGTGCGGGCCTCTCCTCCGATACAACCCGCCATGAACACGGCCGCAAAGGCCAACGTCGGTCGTCTCATCCCGCGTCCCCTCCTGGAATGATCTGAATGTAGGGGATCAGCATGGGGACGACGAAAGCAAACTGTTGCCAGCTTGAGAACACCCCCTGACAATCCGTCAGCCCTCCACATGTGCGACGATGCCATGCATGGCATCGTCGTACATGTGATGCAACGAGGGCGCACAGAACTGCGACTGAAGCGCGGTGTTCGCTCCGATGACGTTCAAATCAAACGATGATGACGACCCAGCACGCAGCGCCAGATCAGGCTTATAGAGAACCAGGCAGCGCGCCATGACGAAGATGGACATTGTAACCTTTCTGCAACCTACACTCACCCTGATTCCTCTGGGATATTAATGTTCGTTCCTGGGAAGAGTGGTTCATACGGGTGGAACACCCGCAACCGCACGATATCTGTCGACGGTTTCGATTCGTACACCGAACATCTCGGTCATCTGTGCGCTCCGGTTCCATGGTCTTGGATGGCCGGCACATTATTCACACCGGTGAAGAGGGCCCATATGGCTTTTGAGCCTACTTGAGCGCTCGCGCACCGCAGACAGCTCGTTAGAAGCCCGGCGGATGGCCTGCGGCGCCGACACGGCGAGACGGTCAACCGGACAGGAGGATCTCATGTCGACCGGCCCGCTTGGGTTTTTGCGAAAGGAACACATCGTCGCGCCGGACGGCTACAACCGCTGGCGGGTCCCGCCCGCTTCGATCGCGATCCACCTGTGTATCGGCTCAGTCTACGCCTGGTCGGTCTTCAACCCGGCGTTGACGCGCGAGCTGGGCGTGGTGACGTCTGCTGCGGGCGACTGGTCGCTGTCTTCGGTGGTCTGGATCTTTTCAGTCGCCATCGTCGTGCTGGGGCTGACCGCCGCGGTCGGCGGGAAGTGGCTCGAAGCGGTCGGACCGCGGTATGTCGGGGTGGTCGCCGCGGCGCTGTGGGGCGGCGGGTTCGGGGTCGGCGCCCTGGGCATCGCCACCCACCAGCTGTGGCTGATTTACCTGGGCTACGGCGTCCTCGGCGGCGCAGGGCTCGGGCTGGGCTATGTCTCGCCGGTCTCCACCCTCATCCGATGGTTCCCCGATCGCCGCGGGATGGCGACCGGGATGGCGATCATGGGCTTCGGCGGCGGTGCGATGATCGGCGCTCCCCTGAAGCAGTGGCTGCTCGAACGCTTCCAGACCGTGCCGACGTATCTGGGCGCCGTCACAGACCTGTCTTTGCGCACCGAAGGCGGACGCCGCTTCGTCGACACCGAACAAGGCTCGGTCGAAGTCGTGCTCGCCACCGCAGAGCAGGCCGCCACCTTCGGCGGAGAGGCGGGCGCGTACGTGGTCGGCACCGGCGACACCGGCGCCTCGATGACGTTTCTCACCCTGGGCGCGATCTACTTCTGCGTCATGACGCTTGCGGCGTTCCAATACCGGGTGCCCCGGGTGGGCTGGGCCCCTGAGGGGTGGACGCCGAAGCCGGTCGCCTCTGGCATGGTCACCCAGAACAACGTTCACATCGACCAGGCGATCAAGACCCCCCCGTTCTGGCTGCTCTGGCTCGTCCTCTGCTTCAACGTCACTGCAGGCATCGGCGTGATCGGTGTCGCCAAGACGATGATCGATGAGATCTTCGGGGAGCTGGCCATCGTCACCGCCGCCTTCGCCGGCACCTATGTGCTCATGATCTCGGTCTTCAACATGGGCGGTCGCTTCTTCTGGGCCACGATCTCGGACATCATCGGCCGAAAAAACACCTACCACTGCTTCTTTGTCCTGGGCACGATTTTGTATTGCACGATCCCGTTCTGGGCAGCCTCCGGAGGAACCAGCGCCCTGGTCGGCTTCTACATCTCTACGATGGTCATCTTCACCATGTACGGCGGCGGCTTCGCGACGATCCCGGCGTACCTGGCAGACATCTTCGGCACGATGCATGTCGGCGGTATCCACGGCCGGTTGCTGACCGCGTGGTCGACCGCCGGTGTGCTGGGCCCGCTGGCCATCACCACCCTCCGCGATCGGTCGATGGCTGACGCCATCGCCAGCCTCGCCGTGCAGGTCGATCCGGCGGCGTTCGCCCAGGCGTTTGGCGCCCCAGTGTCCCAGCTGCCCGAGCTCGTCGCCGCCCGAACGGTCACCATCGCCGGGCTGATGGAGATCGCACCGCCGGGCACCGTGGATCCGTCATCGACCCTGTACGACTCGACGATGTTTGCGATGGCTGGCCTGCTCGTGGTCGCCTTCTTCGCCAACCTGATGGTGCGCCCGGTGAGCGCCGCCCACCACGTTGAACAAACCCATGGCGACGACGCCCGCGGCTGAGCCAACCACACCAGACCCATGAAGACCGAAGACACCCTCCGCACCCGATACCTCACCCTGATGCGTCAGGATCTCCCCAGACGCGCCGCTGAAGAGAACTGGGTCATCCGGTTCGACCACTGCTTCATGCGCGTCGTCCTCGACAACATGTTCGGCGGCCGGTGGTACGAGCACATCTCAGGGCGGCCGGCATACAAGCACCTCTCGATCGAACAGTTGAAGGAAGCCATCGCTGCCGCAGAGGCGATCCTGGAGCAGGGCCCGCCCCTGCTCAATCGACTCAATGCGCAAAGTCTGGCGTGGCGGCGGGCGGCAACGCGTCAAGTTCCTGCTCCCCCAGACAACACCGAACCCCTCTTCCCTGAACCAGAAGGATGACCCGCGCGGTCATGTATCGAAAGAGCACCAGCCTGGCGCGATAACCACCGAGCCCTCCAAAGCTGTTCGACGCGTCCGGCTGACACATGAATCAGCGAAAGACAAGGAACAAGTCTACAAATAGAAAGTGTAACCAAATCCAATATATAGATATAAACCAGTTTCAAATACAATAAAAAGAAAATTTCTACACATAGAAAGACATCACATCCTTGTATGTCTCAAACAACCTCAGAATCATCGGTCATCAATCGGAACATCTGCTTTTCGACATCAAAACACCATACAGAGTGTCCGAGAGGTTCTTTCTCTGTAGATCACGCCGTCCAAGTGGTGCAACAAAAGTTGATTCCGGAAAATCGAGACCGTGCAACAGCTTGAATGCATGTGATGTGCCCTCAATCTCTCAGAAGTGTGTGCCGAGAAGACTGTCAGCCACCCTGGGATACCACTTGGAGAGGGTCTGTGACGAGGAAAAAGGAAGTCGTACGTATTGATTCAAACGTTGCGATGGAGGCGATTCGGCGCCATCAGCCCTGCATCACCCTGACACCGGACGGGACGATCGTAGACGCCAGCGATCCGTTTCTGGAGTTGATGGGCTACACCCTCGACGAGGTCCAGGGCAAACCCCATCGCACCTTCGTGGATCGAAAGACCGCTCGCAGCAACGACTACAAGCACCTGTGGACGTCTCTCCAGACCGGGGCGCCAGAGACCCGAGTCGATCGCAGCAAGCGCAAAGATGGCTCCCCGGTCGCGCTTGAGACCACATATCTCCCAGTGGCCGATGAGGAAGATATCATCCGTCATATCATCGGGTGGGTGACTGAGGTGGTAGAGCCCCGGGGACCCGCACCAGCGCCACCTGCAAAAGCCCCTGCAGCTGTCGGTCAGCTCGCCGCGATCCAGCGCAGCTTCGTCTTCATGGCGATCTCGCCTGACGGAGTGATCACCGACGCCAACACGCAGGCCTGCAAGCTGTTCGGGTACGAGCCGGACGAGTTTATCGGACAACGGTACGAGATCATCCAAGAAGGTGGGCAAGCCGATGAGACGTTCTGGGCCGAGCTGTGCGCCGGACAGGACAAGGCGGGCAAGCTCAAGCTCTGCACCCAGAAGGGCAAGCGCGTATGGCTGAAGGGCAGCTACAGCCCGGTCACCAGCGAAGATGGGACCGTGTCCAAGATCGTGCTGTGCGGTGTCGACGTCACCCGGCAGACCGTCGAAGGCAGCCGCTCGCGGCAGATGCTGGCTGCGGCCAGCGCGAAGATGATGTTCGCCGATCAGAGCGGCCGGATCATGTATAGCAACCCGGCGACCCAGCAGGCGCTCCGCGGGCTGCGGCTTCGGAACATGGGGATGGTCGGGACCGCGCTCGCCTCGTTGACCAAGGTGCCCAACCTGCTCAAGACGCTCCGCGGAGACGGCACCAAGAAGCACACCCTCACCGTCCAGCACGGCAAACACCACCTGGAGATCAGCCTCAACCTCCTCCGTGGGGATCAGGAAGGGTGGATGGTCAGTTGGGAGATCATCACCGAACGCATTGAGGCGCAGGCCCGTGAGATCGAGGCGCAGGCCCGTGAGGTCGAGGCCCAGGCCCGTGAGGTCGAAGCCCAGCGTCAGCAGGCCGAGGCGGAACGCCAGCAGGCCGAGGCAGAACGCCAGCAGGCCGAAGCCCGGCACCAGCAGGCCATCGCCCAGGCCCGTGAGGCGGAGAAGTCCCGACTGCTCCAGGAGCTGCTGGAGAGCATCGAGACCAGCGCCACGGAGCTGCTCGGCGCCTGCATCTCGATGGAGTCTACCAACGAGCGGCTGACCCAGACCGCCAAGCAGACCAGCTCCGAGGCCGATCGGGCGTCCGACGCCGCGAGTGAGGTCAATGACCGCCTGCAGACCATCTCGCAGAGCAGCCAGCAGATGGGCGACGCCATCCGAGAGATCGCGCGCTCCTCGGCCGACGCCACCGATGTGGCCAACGAAGCCGTCAAGCTCGCCGGCGCGGCGACCGAGACGGTCAGCCGTCTCGGCCAGAGCAGCGTCGAGATCGGCAAGGTCATCAAGGTCATCACGGCCATCGCCCAGCAGACCAACCTGCTCGCGCTCAACGCCACCATCGAGGCCGCCCGAGCCGGAGAGGCGGGCAAGGGCTTCGCCGTCGTCGCCACCGAGGTCAAGGAGCTGGCCAAGGAGACCGCCCAGGCCACTGAGGACATCAGCCAGCGGATCGAGGCCATCCAGGGCGACACCCGAAACGCCATCGATTCCATTGGTCAGATCTCGGATATCATCGGCAAGATCAACGAGCTTCAGGTGACCATCGCCAGCGCCGTCGAGCAGCAGAGCTCGACGACCAGCAACATGGGCAACAACATCACCCACGCCGCTGAGGGCTCAAGCGGGATCGCCAACAGCATCACCACCGTCGCCCGGGCGATGCAGGACACCAGGCGGGTCGTCGATGACGCCCGACAGGTCAGCGAGAGCGTCAAGAACCTCGCCGATGGCATCGGCGAAGTGGTCGACAACTTCCGCAACCGGGTCCAGTCGAAGGCCGCCTGAGCTACGCGCGGGGCGCCTGGCCTGCGGCGAGGTGGCCCGCGGGCGGCGAGAGCCGCACCGCATCATGGCTCCCCATAGACAGCGGATTGTTGACAATGAGCCAGGGGCGGACATCCGCGATGGGCGCAGGCATCGCTGTCAGGTGCCCTTCATAGCCGCTCTTCTCCCCCATCCACCGCGTCTTCGGGTCGACGGCCTGTCCGACCGGTGGCGCGCAGTGGGCGTACCGCGGCGGCTCCTGGACCGCGAAGATCCCCCGGCGGCGCGCATCGTCACCGATCGCTGCCTGCCAGGTGTGGCCGAGCCCCGGTGCAGCGATTTGATCGAGGTCAGCCCCCTCAAACGCCGCCTTCACCCAGCCCCGTTGCTGATGAGGGAGCGACTCCCGCTCAACAGAGAGCGCGATCCAGGCTTCTTCTCCGCCGTTGGCGAAGAAGCCCCGCAGCGCCAGCTCCAGCCGGAGCATCCCCGGGTGGTTCCGCATCCAGAACGTCCACGCCTCCTGCTCGCTCTGCTCCAACTCCGAGAATGAATCGAACGCGGTGCTCTGCCACACCTCCCGGCCCGTTGTCTGGTAGTAGGCGCGGGCGAGCTGGTTCGCCCAGTCGAGATATGCTTCAACGCTGCGGACGCGAACCGGGGCCGGCGAGAACGCAGCGCGCTGCGCATCAACCGACATGTTGACGACCTCACCGCCGTCGAACTGTCCTTCTCGATCGGGGGCGATGCCCCGAGCGATGGCTGCCTGCGCGAGCAGCGTCATGAAGTCATAGAGGCTCGCGCCGCGCTTAAAATCCCACTGTCGGCGGCTGCCGAGCGTGATCGCCCGGACCATCTCCTCGCGAGCGGGCACCCTCAGCGAGATCCCCTCGCTCAGGGTGATCTGGATGATGTCGTCGTCTTCGATCGGATCGACCCGCCAGCGGCTGGGCAGGACCACGTCGATGAACGACTGCAGCCAGGTCTCATCGGACCGCTGCGGTCGAACCATCCGGGGCACGCCGAAGGACAGCAGCCGGTTCCAGGCCACCGCGGGTTCTCGGGGCTCGACGGGAATCCACCGCGAGCGGTCGTCGCTGAGCCACAACCCACCCGGACAATAGAAGACCCCGACGAACCCTGTCACCCGCCCCGTCGGCGCCATCAACGGCGCCGTTGATGGCGCCGGCGGGGCGATCTCTGAGTCTTCGGTGACCACGGCGAGCGCAGCGAGCACATCCGGGCTCAGCCACCGCTGCCCCTCCTCCTGCAACGCACGCAAGATCGTGAGCGCCTGTGTCTTGTTCATCTCCTCCTCCCGAGCACTGAGGGGTCGTCGAGGAGTGTACAGGGGCCGCTCAGCCAGGGGGGGCGACCGCTCAAGAGAAGAGATGCCCTCAGCCCGCCCGCCTACGCTACCCTCCCCACATGCGCCGGGACCTGCTCCAGAACCTGTTGCTCCTCGCCGCGCTCTCGTTCGCCTTCCGCGATGGGTTGCAGTGGCTGAGCGGGGCGCTTCTCCAGGGAGACGGCCGGTACCATGGCCTGCTCGGCGTCATTCTGTTCGGCGTGCTGCTGTCTCGGAGCGATCTTCGTGCGCTCTGGCGCCCCCTTCGGCTGGGCGCAGCGCCGGTCATGGTGCTGCTGGCCGGGCTCGCGCTGGGCGCGGTGAGTCGCTGGGAGCACCTGCGGTTGCTGGAAGCCCTCGCCGCAGTCATCGCAGGGTATGGCGCGCTGGGGCTGCTGGTCTCTCCCGAAGCATGGCGCCGAAGCAGGCTCCCGACGCTCCTGCTGTTGCTCGTTGTGCCCAGCATGTCGCGGCTGCAAGGGTATCTGGGGTTCCCCGCTCGGGTCCTGACCGCGCAGCTCGTCAGTGATGCCCTCAGCCTGATGGGTGCCGCCAGCGTGGACACGGGAACGGTCCTCCATGTAGAAGGCCAGGAGACCTATATCGACCTGCCCTGCTCTGGGATGCGCTCGCTGTGGACCGGCGCAGCGTTCTATGTCGCCGCGTCCTGGCTGGAGGAGCGGCGGGCAGGGGTGTTGTGGGCGCTGATCGGCGCCGCGATGGCCCTCACCTTGATGCTGTTTAATGCTCTCCGGGTCGGCGTCCTCGTCGGCTTGAGTCATGTCGCCCAGCAGCCGCTGCTCGCCAGCGTCCTCCACGAACCCATGGGCATGATCGGGTTCGGCGTCGCCTGCCTTGGCGCCTGGGCGGCGATTCGGTTCGTGCTCCCCGCAGCGGCCATCTCGCCACAAACGAATCCCCCTCGCATGGCTCAGGCTCCACATTGGCTGCGGCCGGCGTTGATGGCCGCCGCTCTCGCCGTCGGCCTCCAGGTCGCAGCAACCGCACCCGTCGCGCCCCTCCCCCTCCCCCCCCCGGCTGGCGCGACCGCGATCCCCCTGCTGGACGCAGAGGCGGCGCTGATGCAGTCGTTCGATGCCCGGGCGTTCAAGGCGCGCTTTCGACAAGGCGGCCTGGAGGGAGAGGTGGTCATGGTTCGAACACATCGGTTCCGCGCCCAGCATCAACCAGACGTCTGTCTGCGCGCAGGCGGTGCGACCCTGGAAGCGATCCTCCCACACGAGCTGGGGGGCATCCCGGTCCGGCTCGCCATGGCCTCGACCCACGCCGACCAACCCGCCACGGCGGTGTGGTGGTACCAATCGGCGACCCTGACCACAGACGACTACGCCCATCGGATCTTCGCTGGGCTCGGCCGCCGCGCGCCATGGATCATGGTCAGTCTGCTGGTCGAAGGTCACCACACCCCAGACGATCCGCTTCTGTCTGAGGTGGTTCAGAAGATGCACGACCACGCAAACACCCTCTTGCAACGAGAAGAATCATGAACCCCGCGACGCTACGCCTGATCGGCCAAATCCTTGGGCATCTGCTGTTCTGGGGGTGGAACCTCCTGTTCCTGGCGGTGATTTACTTCGGGATGGGCCCGATCATCCTCATCGACCTGTTTCACGCCTGCTGGATCGGACTCATCCCCCTCAGCTTCGGCCTCTCCTCTGCGCTCCTGCTGTTGTTGCCCGTCCTCTCGGTGGGGATCGGGTTGGCGATCCCCACGCTTCGCCGCGATCCCGGGCGCCTGTTGACGCTGTTTTATGGCGTCCAGGCACCGCTGATGCTGCTGGCGTTTCTACGATTGTTCGCCTTTCAAGAGCTTACCCTGGCGACGGGCATGACCGTGTCCGTGTTCGCGGTGGGCGCGCTGGCGCTCGCGCGAACGGTGTTGGCCGGTCCCACGATGCGATCGACGGCAGGCCAGACCGCGCTGCTCACCACCCAGTCGCTCTACGCCATCGGCGGGCTGTGGCTCAGCGCATCGCTCGCCCTGCTCGTCTTCCCCACCACCAGCTTCATGGTCAGCGGTTTATGGGAGGCCCTCACCTCGCCCTATACGTTCCGCTTTATGGGGGTCCTGGAAGCGCTATACTTCATGCTGCTGATGGCGTTCTGGCTCCTCACCCTGTTCGTCTGGATGCTGTTCCCGATCGCGCTTATCGGGTTCTCGCTTCGGGGCTGGCAGCTGGTGCACCGCGCGACGCGCGACCGGTCGGGGCCGACAACCGCCTGGCTCATCACCGCAGCAAGCGCCGCAGCCCTGATGACGGCCTGGGCGATGTCCGCCCATCAGCCCCAGGAAGACGCCTTCGCGCTCCTCGATGCCGAGCCGGACCACTCCCCCGAGACCCTGTTGGACAACCAGGAGACCATCCGCGCGGGACTGGTCGAAGCCTACCTCTGGCAACACCGATACCTGACCACGACCCGGCTCTACGATGACCTCTCGGACATGTGGGATGAAGCCTTCTTCGAAGGCGCTGGGTGGGTCCCGCAGGTCGTCGCTCGCCCGCTGCTGTCTCCCTACCTGTACCGGGCCATCGAACAAGACGACGGTCGGCGAGGGTGGATCGCGGACGCGTCAACCGCCCAGCAGCGGTACCTCGCGTTCTTCGACGAGCCGCTGACACGCGCCGAACAAGAGCGCATCGTCGCCGCACGGCGGAGCACCTGGTCATGGGAAGACGCCGCAGCCGGGGTGCTCGATGCAGGAGAGGAGCGGGTCTGGCTCTCCGAGCAGGCGCTCACCGTCGATGAGCACGGTGATCACGCAACGATCACTGTCCATGATGTGTATCGCAACAAGACCTTCGACGATCGAGAGGTCGTGATCTACTTCAGCCTCCCTGAGACAGCGGCGCTGACCGGGCTGTGGCTGGGCGGCTCTGCGGATCGGTCGACGGCGTTCACCCATCGTGTGGCGCCCCGGGGAGCTGCGCAGCAGGTGTATCGAGAGCAGGTCCGCCGCGCGCGCGACCCTGCGCTGCTGGAGCAGGTCGGCCCCCGCCAGTACCGCCTCCGGGCGTTCCCGGTGCTCCCACGCGAGGGGGACGTCGACGACCTCGGAAGCTACGACACGCTCGGCCCCGAGATGCACCTGTGGATGGAGATCCAGGTCCTCACCGGCCCAGACGGCGACTGGCCAATGCCAGACGTCGCAGAAGTCCGCAACCTCTACTGGAACCACGACACCGAACGAACGCTCAACGGAGAGCCTCTCGACGTCGACGGCTGGACCCCCGATCACCTCTCCAGACAACGCGCACAGGCCGCCTCCGCCCACACCGTCACCCTCGACGGCTGGACCGTACAGCTCGCCCCGGAAAATGGCGCACCGACGCCCAGGGTGCCAGAAGGCACCATCGTGGTGATCGATACATCGTACAGCATGAGGGCCCATCGGGACGCGCTCGCAGAGGCGGTGACGCCGCTGTCCGGCGCCACGCTCCTCTGTGCAGCGCCAGAGGCGCTTGTGCCCTGCCCCGCCTTCGATGCCCGCTCACACCGGTTCTTCGGGAGCGTGACCATCGGCGGAATGCTCGCAGAACTCGCCACGCTTCCTGGAAACACCCCAGGGGTCCTCGTGCTCACGGACCGTGGGACCTACGATCTGGAGACGGGGACGAGCGCCATGCCGGAGACCGCGACCCCGCCGCTGTGGATGGTGCACCTCGACGGCCTCCCGCTGGCCTACACCGACAACGTCCTGGATGCGCTCATGCAGAGCGGTGGCGGCTCGGTCACATCTGTCGAAGACGCGCTTCAGCGCATGCGAGGGGACGCCCCGATGGCGGGGTGGCGCCTTCAGGCCACCGTCGCAGCGGACGCTGTGGCGGACACCCAGCACAGCCTGCATGCCCTCGCCGCGCGCGCCGCCATCACCCATCAAGCCGGCTGGTCCGATCCTGCAGCGCTGGACGACCTCGACGCGCTGCATGACCTCGCGAAGCGACATGATGTGGTCTCGCCCTACTCTTCGATGATCGTGCTGGTCAACACCCAGCAGCTCGATCGGCTGAACGCGCTCGAACAAGGCGATGATCGATTCAAGCGCGAAGATGAGACCGCAGCCAACGAGAGCGCGATGGGGTTGGATCTGGGGATGGCCCCCGAACCCCATGAGTGGGTCCTGTGGTTGATGGCCGCGGCGATGCTCGCGATCGCCGCGCGACGCCGCGGCCTGTCCCTGCGCCCGCGGTGAACCGGTCTTCGTCGGCGACGAGGGACCGGGCTACATGATCGCGTTGTGCGCCTGTCCTTCGTGGCAGGTGCAAAGATGCGGGATGACCGGCATGGATTTCGACCAGAAGATCCGCTCCCTCAAGCAGCAGCTTCGGAAGGACGAGTCGTTTTTGCAGCAATACGAAGACGCGTTCAAGGAAGAGGTCGTCAAACACCTTCGCCAGTGGTGGTGGGAGACCGCGGCCCGGTTCGTCCAGCGGAACCCCGAGAAGACCACCGAACACGGCCCACAGGGCATCGCAGCGCTGAAGGCGCGCGTCGCTGACCTGCGGGTCCGGGCGGAGGCAGTCGTCGACGAGATCTTTGACGATCCAGACGTATGGTGGCACCGGAAGCCGCGCAGCAAGCGGAACGTTCTTGAGCGGTACCACGCCCGAAGCGAACGCGTCGGCCCCAAGAAGCTCGACGCCGCCCTGCGGGTCGCCATGGGCGCCGTCGCGCCCATCCTGCGGGACTTCGGCTACATCGACCCCGAACAGTACGACGCGCGCTGGCTGGAGTGGGACGAAGCCGGCGAACACCACCCGCCCGGCGCCCGCCCACACTACCCCTACACCATCGACTGGCCCGCAGAGATGATCAAGAAAGCCCGCTTCTACGACGGCCGCCTTCAGCAAGCCGCCAACAAGATGCGGGACATCGCGCTGATCCAGCGTCAGAAGGAAGCGCGCGCGACCGAGTCCATCTGGGACGCCTCCTGACCTCGTTCAGGCGGCCAACGGACGCTGCGCTGGCTGGGGAAAGGTGAACCGGAAGCGGGTCCCCACCCCTGGTGAGGACTCGACGTCGACGGTGTCGACGGTGCCTCCCCGCACCAATGGTGGATTGGGGTCATCGGCGACTCTCCGGAAACCGGTAAGCGCCGTCGCTATCGGCCATCGGGGCCTGGAACGGTTTCCATCGAATGGAAGGACACGATTCGATTTCTGACATCAGGGATCTGTGAAGACCGGTGGATGGTCACCGCAGCGTCTACGCGTCATCGCCTTGTCGATAAAACCGTTGAGCGGTTCCGGAGAACAGCTGCTGACGCGCCTCCTCACTTCGATCCGCGACGATCGAATCAAACGCCGCAAACAAGGTGGTGAGGGGAACGGACACCTTGTCCATGGGGAAGTTGGAGGCAAACATACACCGCTCGGGGCCGAACAGATCGAGGGCGTAGCGGATGTGGGGTCCCAACCGTTCGGCGAGCTGTGCTGCGGTGATGGGGGGCTGCTCATGCAGCCCCCATCCGGCGATCGGCATGGTGAGCCCAGACAGCTTGAGGTGCACCTGACTCAGCTCGGCGAGCGCTGCCAGATCGTCCCGCCAGCGCGCAGTGATGTCGGCGCGCTCGGAGTCACTCAGCCCACCATATGCGCCCCCCAGCCCCGGCGGCGTGCCGACGTGATCGAGGACCACCCGGGTCTGCGGATGGGCGGCGGCCACCGCGGTGAAGTCTTTCAGTTGTGGGCTGTACATCCAGGCATCGAACGACAGCCCGCGCGCCCCGAGCCGGCCATAGCCCTCTTGCCAGGCCGGATCGGTCAACGCGTTCGGCGATCTGGTCCAGTCCATCAGCCCGCGACGGGGGCTGCAGGCCAGCTTGTCGCGAACCCCCACGAAGCGGTCGCTGGTGCGCGCGTGCGCATCGAGCAACGCGTCCAGATCAGGCGACGCCAGATCGGCCGCACCGACGATGGCGCGGATCACATCGCCCCCCGCCAGCCCTTCGAGCCACCGGGTCTCATCGGCCATGCCCATGGGATGGCGCGCGTTCCAGCTGGCCTCAACGTGGACCACGCCCAGGATGTCCAACCCTGCCGCATCTCGAAGGTAATCCGCGGGGAGATAATCGGCGGTGACGTAGTCGATGCGTCCCACAAAATCGAGGGCGTCGCGGGGGAAGAGGAGCCTGGCTGCCAGGTCCATGATCGGACGAGACCACCCGAACAGTTTGACCAGCGGTGTGACGGTCCGCGGTGTGCTCCGGGGCATCCAGAGGTGGACATGGGGATCGAAGATGGACGGCAGTGACAAGGAAGACCTCCTTCAAGGCTTCAGCATAGCCGAGCATTCGGCTCTTCTCTTGAAGATTCCAGCGACTGTACACATGATCGGCCCAACTGGGGTAGAACACTCTCGCGAGAGATGATTCGTGGTTCCGGGAGAAATTCGATGATGATGTTCTGGCTCTTGAGCACGGCAAACCTGGCGTTCGCCAGTGACCCGCGGGGTGCTTCACGCGATGGCGGGCAGAGCACCCCTGAAGAGTCTGAACTCGGCGAAACGCTCCCAGAAGACAGCGACGGCGTGCGCGTGGTCGGCGGTGAGCAGGCCGAATCGGGGACCTGGGATGACGCCGCGGGCGTCATCGTCCAGGCCAGCTACGTCGGCTGCACCGGCGTCCTGATCGCTCCCCGGTTGGCGTTGACCGCGGGGCACTGCGTGGGGGGCATCACCCACATCCTGCTCGGCAGCACCGACTGGCTCAGCAACGAAGGGCAATTCATCGCCGTCGAACGGACGATCAAGTATGGCGACGTCCTCAGCGGCCTCGACATGGCCGTGATGATCCTCGCCGAAGAGGCGCCCTATGCGCCCCGGACCATCGCCTCGGACTGCATCCTCGACGATTATCTTGAGGACGGCGCTGAGGTCGCGGTGGTCGGCTATGGCAACACCCGCACCGACGGCCGCGGCACGACCTCACGACTCAACGAAGGCATCACCACCGTCATCGACGCCGACTGCAGTGAGACGTACGTCGACCGGATCTTCACCGGCTGCAACCTCAACACCCCCGGCGGTGAGCTGATCGCAGGCGGCGACGGCGTGGACGCCTGTTTTGGGGATTCGGGCGGGCCGCTGTACCTGCTGACCGATCAGGGCGACTTCCTGGTCGGCATCACCTCACGGGCCATGGCGGGGGTGCCGAGCAACGCTCCCTGCGGCTACGGGGGCATCTTCGGTCGGCCGGATGCCATCATCGACTGGATCGAAGAAGAGAGCGGCATGACGGTCCCCCGGCCACAGTGCAACGAAGCACCGGACCCCAAGGCTGCACGCATCGAGACCCGGCGCAACCGGGCAGCCACCACCCGCGTCAGGCCCAACGATCCGGACGGCATCGACGGCGAACACGACTTTGAGGTCGTCGAAAAGCCCCGCCACGGCCGGGCCCGCGTCAACGCAGAGGGCATCGTCACCTACACCCCGGACCGGGGCTATACCGGCGAAGACGAGTTCACCGTCGCCGTCACCGACGCGGGCAGCGCCGAATACCCCGCAAGCGCCGCGATGACCGCAGAAATCGACGTTCCGGTCCAGGTCGGCGGCTTCGGCAGCGGCTGCAGCGCCATCGGCACGATGGCGTTCGGCTGGCTGGCGCTGCTGGCGGCCCCACTCGCGCTCATCCGCCGCCGTCGTTGAACGCGCGGGAGACCGACCCACAACGCCGCTCCTGGTGGCACCGGCTGCAGGAGAACGGCCACACGCTTCTCCTCATCGGGCTGTTGCAGCATCTGTTCATCGGAACGGTGTTGGTGGACCGCGGGTCCTACGCCCGGCTCATCTGGCCCATCAACATGCTGCTGCTCGGGGCCCTCAGCGGGGCCCTGTTCGCACAACAACAGCGACGCGGGCGCATCCTCAAGGCCACCCTCAACATCAGCGTCTGCATCGCCCCGATCTGGCTCGTCGCCGTCGCCCCCAGCCCCGAACGCATGATGATGTTGAGCGGGCTGTATGTGGTGTTCTTCGTCACGTTGTTTATCGAAACGCTCCAATTTATGGCCCGACCCGGCAAAATCAACGCAGACCTCATCGTCTCTGCGATCAATGGTCAGCTGCTCCTGTTGGAGAGCGCCATCTTCACCATGCAGGGCCTGTATTACGTCTTCCCCAACAGCTTCACGGGGATCACCGATGGCTCATACACCGACCGGTACCTCGATATGGTCTACTTCTGCACCATCGTGCTCACCAGCGTGGGGTTTGGCGACATCGCCCCGTCCCACCACGCCACCCGCCTCGCCGTGTCCATCTTTGCCTTGACCAGCCACATCTACTCCGTCGTGATCGTCGGCGTGCTCATCGGCCGATACACCGGCTCTCTCCCGCCGTTCCTCACCCAACCCTCCCCGAAGCCGAGCAAGAGCGCCTCTACGCAGGACCCAGGCCAGCTATTGTAACGAAGCCACAGGGTTCCTTAAGAGACGGTGGAGCACAGCCCGTTACTCTTCTTCATTCACCAGAAGGAGGCCGTGTTTGGGGTCTGTAGGGTCGAAGTCCCGGGGCCACTCTGTGTCTTCAGAGTAGCGGGCGCCGGACAGGAGCGTGCCTTCCAACTTCACGCCCTGCAGCTGCGCCCCCAACAGGCGCGCCCCCCGCAGGTCTGCACCAGAGAAATCGGTGGCATTGCCGGTGACAAACGAGAGGTTCGCGTCTCGAAGGTTGGCGCCGCGGAGGTCTGTTTCATCGAAGTACGCGCTGGTGAGGTTTGCGCCCTGCAAGTCGATCCCTGGCAACGCGATCGCCGAGAAGTCTCCGTCCTCCAGATCCTGGCCCGGTCCCAGATGGTAGGTATCGTCGAGATCTGGTGGTGGTTCTGGCCATCGGGTCTGCTCATCCCAGAAGGCTTCCTGCAGCTCCGTGTTCTGGAGGGTGGCGCCGGTGAGGTCCGCGCCGACAAGGATGGCTCCGGACAAATCGGCGCCGGTGAGGTCCACTTCTCGAAGGTCCGCATGGCGGAAGTTGGCCACGTCGGCGGCCACCTGTCGCATGCTGGCGCCCCGGAGGTTCGTCTCGATCAGGGCCGCCTCTGACAGACCCACGTCGTCGAAGTTGGCGTCACGAAAGTTCATCCCGCTCAAGCGCAGGCCATACAGGTTCTTGCCGCTCAGATCGATCCCGACGACCCCATCGAGCAACGCACGCGCGTCTTCGATGCGGTCATCGTCGAGCGCGCCGAAGACCGCATCGGACAGCGCCGGGGTGGCGACGACCACGCCTTCTGCGTCCAGCGAGAACCCCTCAGGCCATTGGGTGTCCTCGTCCCATCGGATGCGTCGCAGGTTGGCGTCCTGTAGGGTCGCGTCGCTGAGATCGGCGCCACGCAGATCTGACCGCCAGAGGTTGGCGCCGCGGAGGTTCGCGCGGCTCAGGTCGACGGCCTGCAGGTCGAATCCGCTGAGGTCTGCTCCGGTCAGGTCAGCGTCCGGCGCCAGCCGGATCACCCCTTCGAGCGACGGCGGCGGTGCGGGCCATCGGGTCTGTTCATCGATGAGGGCGCCCTTGAGCAACGATTCATCGAGGTGCTCGCTCCCAGACAGATCCGCACCGCGGAGGTCGGCGCAGCGGAGGTCGGCGCGTGTAAGGTCCGCGCCCACTTCCGCGTCGCGGAGGTCGGCATGCGACAGGTTGGCGTCCTGCAGCTGCGCCCCGGACAGCCCCACATCCCGCAGCCGCGCCCGCTGAAGGTCGGCCGCTTGCAGGTTCGCGTCCAGCAGCTCTACGCCAGACAGATCGAGCCCGTGCAAATCTTCCTCGGGCAGCGCGACGCCAGCGGCGACCCGTTGGGTCCCGGAGAGGTTGGGGAAGCCATCGGCGGGCCATTGGGTCCGGTCGTCCCAGAAGACGCGAAAGAGGAGCGCACCATCGAGCTGTGCGCCAGAGAGGATCGCCCCAACGAGAGAGGCCCGCTCCAGCCGGGCCTGCCGCAGATCGGCGTCGTCCAGTTCTGCGGAGCACAGGGAAGCGTTCTGCAGGTTGGCGCCCCGCAGATCGGCGCCGGACAGGCGCGCCTCAGAGAGGTCGGCTTCGCTCAGGTTGGCGCCGCGCAGGTTCGCGCCCCGCAGCTGTGCGCCAGACAATCGCCCCTGCTTGAGGTTGATGCCCTGCAGATCAACCCCATCCACCTGAAACAGTGCATCGAGGGCCTGGTCGAGGTGCCCTTGCTCCAGCAACGCGCGGATGGCGGCGCTCTGCTCAATGGTTGCGCGCTTCAATCTTCCCTCCAATACAGGAGAGGGTCATCTTACTGTGCGGGTTCGTCATTTCAAAGACGACCAGGACACACTTCACCAGGAAGTCGAGCCGCTGTTCGCCGACTGCTTTCTTCCGCAAAAGGAAGCGGTGTGCGACCGGGTCCTTCTGTCGAGTTCCTTCCCCTCATGACGTTCCAGGTTCAGTGCTGTTGAGAATTCATGAGGATTGATGAGGTGACCGGCTGACGGGCGCATCCTAAACTCAGCATGATCCCGGGCGGGAAGGCATCTCCCTTGAAGGGTGGTGGAGAGCGCTCTCCATCATCGCTCAACATCATCTGCATACACGATAGACACCCTCTCCGCCCCAACAGTCAGGCTCTCACCCTCACCGTACACGATGAGACACCCCACAACCCCAGAGACGCTGGCGACCATGCGTTGCCAGGATGGAGAAGTGTGCCATGAATCCCGTGAACCAATCACTCTTCCTGTTCGGAGCCCTCTTGGCTTTGTCTGCATGCTCTGAGCCGATGACCGAAGAAGAAGTCGAAGACCTGGGTGTGACCATTGAAGTCGACCTCTCTGGTCTTTTCTATGACATCGAGGAGACCGCCGAGAACGTGGCCAGCCTGGACGCGACGGAGCCGGAATCTGAAC
>JBCBLB010000515.1:0-7209 GCA_038520555.1 Myxococcota bacterium
CATGCTCAGCCGGTGCCGCTTCCGTCTCCGCATGCGCCTCATCCCCGGTCGGCTCTTCTTCAACAGGCGCTGGCTCTGTCGGGGCTTCTTCAACAGGCGGTTCCTCAACCGGTGTCGTCACATCAACCGGAGCGGCCTCAACGGGTGCAGCTTCGGCCGTTGTTACCTCGATCGGCTCTTCGACCGGTTCGGGCTCGGGTTGTGGATCTTCGCCCTGGATGCGAACCCGGAAGGTTTCCTGATTCGTACGTTCATGCAGGTTGTTGACGATCTGGGCAGAGGTCAGCCCTGCAGCCTCTTCGTAGATGACGCCGACGAATTTCCACTGACCATCGATCTTCTGTACAGAGACGCTCCGCTGTCCCCCAGAACGACGGTCAACGAACGGCACATGGTACAGCCCGGGGATGTTCGCGTCGCTCCGCGGCCGGCCAAACACGTTGAAGCTGGTCGCGCCATATCCAAGCCAGGGGTTGGCTTCCTGCTTTTGACCCGAGCCGAAGCCGATGATCTCAGAGGTCGCACATGCACCGAAGGGCGCATCTTCGAGGAAGTTGTAGCAGGCGACCATCTCCAGCGCGGTGCCTGGATCGTGGCTTGCGATGGCGTTGTCGAAGGCCTGAGCGAGCCGCAGGACCTCGGTGCGGCTGGGCGGCGCGGAGGCCTCAAACTCCGGACTGGTCCCACCAGGCCGCGATGCGCTGGCCGGGATCGGATGTGGGCAGTCCCCCTGGAACATCACAGCATCGGTCTCTACGACCGGCTCACGTGCATCGTTGACCGACACGATCACGGTCTGACGCCGCTTGGATGTGTCGATGCACCTGGACCACGCCGTCGAGGATTTGACCCCCATGGCCGCGTCAGCTTCGTACACACCATCAACCAGCCGAACCTCACCGATGGAGACGACGGGGTCCTTGCCGATGTCGACGCAGTAGCCTGAGTCCGTCTTCGCGACGATGGCTTGCTGGCCGACATAGGTCGGTGAAATGCGGACGCCTTCCGCCGATTCCTCGACAGTCGCCAGGCCGCTGCGCTCGAGACAGGCTGTGTCGAACATGTCTGTCTTGAACGTGCCGCTCTGCCCCGCCAGCAGCATCCCGGTTTGACCCGGCACGTTCTTTTCCGCAAACGCTGACTTCACAGCGCTTCGCACCGCGGCATCTGTCAGCGGCCCCTCATCTACATCACAGGCAGACAGGGTCGCACCCAACAGGACACCCAATGTGATGGTTCGCTTCAATTTGACCTCCCAGTACTCACAGGAGATCGTAGATAGCCCATATTTCCTCTATGGGAAGGGGCAGATCAACTGCCCTACCGCCCACCTGCCCGATCGGGAACGGCACGCTATACAAAGCGACGCTCCGAAGATCGTCTCGCAGGGAGGATGACCATGGCCGACGCACCAAACTACTGGGATTATCTCCAACTTCAGACGCTGCTCTCGCTCCAGTCAGGCCTTGCTGGCGATGATCGTGAGGTTCGACCCGATGAGCTGCACTTCATCATCACCCATCAGGTCTTCGAGCTGTGGTTCAAGCTGGCCCTCGCTGAGCTGCGTCATGCACGTGACCACCTCGCGGCGCCCGAAGTCCCCGAAGAGCACGTCCCCTATGTGGTCCATCACCTGCGCCGGGTCAACAGCGTCCTCCGGCTGGCGGTGAGCACCTTTGAGGTCATGGAAACCCTGACGCCACAGGACTTCCTCGATTTTCGTGACAAGCTGACCCCAGCGAGCGGCTTCCAGTCCTTCCAGCTCCGTGAGATCGAGCTTTTGATGGGGCTGTCTGATGAGCAGCGGATCCGATATGGGAACACCGACCCCATCGAACACATCCGCAAGCTGGCCACAGGCGAGCGGGGCGAGCACGTCCACAACCAGCTCAACCGCGCCCGGAGCGAGCAGAGCCTGCGGAAGTCCCTGCATCTGTGGCTGTATCGGACGCCGATCCAAGGCTCGACGCCGGACAACCCACGCGACGCCGAAGTGGTCCAGGCCTTCGTCGCGGCGTACCTGGCATCGGTCGCAGCCCACCATGACGCCCAGGCCGAGCGGCTGATCGCGGTCGGAGTGAGCGGGGCTGAGGGGGTGCGGGCCCGATTTGCGAAGAACACCGAGTCTGCGCGTCGCTTCTTGTTGGGGCTGGACATCTCTGACGCGTCAGATCGGGCATGGCGTCGCCGGGTGCGAGCGGGGCTGCTGTTCATCGAGTCGTATCGAGAGCTGCCGCTGCTTGCATGGCCGCGGCTGCTGGTCGATACGATGGTCGAGTTTGAGGAGCAGATGGTGCTGTTCCGGACCCGCCACGCCCGGATGGTCGAGCGGATCATCGGTCGGCGGGTTGGCACCGGTGGCAGCTCTGGCGTAGACTACCTCGATGAGACGACCCGGCTGCGGATCTTCACAGACCTCTGGTCAGTCCGCACCCTGATGCTGCCCCGGACGTCGCTGCCGCCCATCCAACACGCTGACCTGTACGGGTTCGCCGAGGCTTACCCCACTCCCTGAGCTGAGAAGATCATGCTGCTTGTGTCCCTGCTGTTGACCGCCTGCATCCGCCAACCCGCCATGGCGCCGCTGGACTACCCGACCACCCGACGGGGGGACACCGTCGACCCCCTCCACGGCGTCGACGTTGCCGATCCATACCGCTGGCTTGAGGCGCCCGGCAGCGAAGAGACCCAGGCCTGGATCAGTGACCAGAACACATTCACCAGCCAATACTTCGCCGGCCTCACCGGGCGTGAGGCCATCCGCGAGCGTCTGGCGTCTTTGTGGCGCTATGAGAGCTATGGCACCCCCTACGACGCCGGCGAGCGGCTGTTCTACACCCGCCGCACCCCAGAACAGGAGCAGGCGGCGCTCTATGTTCAGGACCGCCCAGGCGCACAAGCACGCGTCCTGCTCGACCCGAACACCTTCTCCGAAGACAACACCGTCTCGCTGGCCGGCTGGACCCCATCTGAAGACGGCCAGCTGCTCGCCTATGCGATCTCGGACGGTGGCTCGGACTGGCGCACCTGGCGGGTCCTCGACGTCACCACCGGCGAGCACCTCCAGGACGAGCTGCGATGGATGAAGTTCTCCGGCGTCCGCTGGGCGCCCGACGGCAGCGGCCTGTACTACTCCCGATACCCACAGCCCGACTCCCCCCTGGAGCAGAAGCTCATCGATCAGCGGCTGTATTTCCACGCCCTGGGGACCCCGCAGGACACCGATCAGCTCCTTTATGAAGACCCCGCCCACCCCGAGTGGGGGTTCGGGACCTGGTCCAGCGAAGACGGCGACGTCCTGTTGATGAGCACCTGGCGATCGACCGAAGAAGCCAATCTGCTGCATCGACTCGACCCTGCCAATCTGGGCGCCGATCCGGTGCCGCTGTTTGATGACTGGTCCGGTGCATGGCGGCCCGTCACGACCGAAGCGACCATGCTCTACCTGTGGACCAACAAAGACGCCCCCAACGGCCGGCTGGTCCGCCGGGATCTGTCCGATCTGTCCGCCCCGATTGAAGAGGTGCTTCCGGAGTCGGACGCGGTGCTCCAGTCGGTGCGGCGGACCGGCGACGTGCTGTTCGCCAGCTACCTGCGCGACGCTCAGACCATCGTTCAGCGGTACGCCCTGGACGGCACGCTGATCGGTGAGGTCACGCTGCCCGGAGTCGGGACGGTGTACGGATTCAGGGGGAAATCCGATGACACAGAGACCTACTACACCTTCACCAATTTCATCACCCCAGCCACCATCTACCGCTACACCGTCGAGACAGACGACAGCGAGCTGTTCCGCCGCCCGGAAGTGGACTTTGATCCCGATGACTATATCGTCGAGCAGGTCTTCTACGGCTCGAAGGATGGCACCCGGATCCCGATGTTCATCGCTCACCGCAAGGACGTGGTGGCGGATACGAACGCACCGACCCTGCTATACGGCTACGGCGGCTTCAACATCTCGATCCGTCCGGGATTCTCGGTAGACAACCTCGTCTGGATGGAGATGGGCGGCGTCTACGCCAGCGCCAACCTCCGCGGCGGCGGCGAATACGGAGAAGCATGGCACCTCGCAGGCACGAAGACCAACAAGCAGAACGTCTTCGATGACTTCATCTTCGCAGCAGAGCACCTGATCGACAGCGGCTGGACCCGCCCTGCTCGCCTCGCGATCCACGGCCGGAGCAACGGGGGCTTGCTGGTGGGGGCGACGCTGACGCAGCGCCCAGATCTGTTCGGTGCCGCCATCCCCTCAGTGGGCGTGCTCGATATGCTCCGGTACCACCAGTTCACCATCGGCCGGGCATGGGCGAGCGACTACGGCACCGTCGATGATAAGGATGAGTTTGCCGCATTATATGCATACTCCCCTGTCCACAATGCACACCCGGCCGCCTACCCGGCGACCCTGGTCACCACTGCGGATCGAGACGATCGGGTGGTGCCAGCACACAGCTATAAGTTCGCTGCGGCCCTCCAGCACGCACAAATCGGCCCGGAGCCCGTGCTGATTCGCATCGACACCCGCGCCGGACACGGCGCAGGCCGCTCGATCACACAGCGGGTTGAAGAGCGAGCAGACATGTTGACCTTCCTGGCCAACGAACTGGAGATGGAGCTGCCCGACCGATTCTCCGTAGATGCAGAAGCCGCAGCGTCACATTGAGCACCACCATGGAATACGGAGAAATGGAAAACGAAGAACAGGAAGACGAAGAACAGGAAGACGACGCGTGACATCAACGCCACCCCAGCCTCGCGTAGGTGCTCATCGTCGAGTTCAAGGCTTGCCCGCTCAAAGCCAACACCGGACACACCGAAGGGTTCCCCGCTGAAACCTGAGCCGAGCCCTCCGCCGCCCGGCTCAGCGGGGCGGTCGCGCATATATGCCGTCGATGTCCTCCGCGGCGTCGCCATTGTCGCCATGATCATCTACCACGCGGCATGGTTCTCGGACGATGCCCGGCTGCTCAGCCTGGAGATGACCGCCCTCCACTGGCGCGCCTTCCAGAAGTCCATCGCCGGAACCTTCTTCTTCCTCGTCGGGCTGAGCCTACAACTCGCCACAACAAGTGGGCTGAATACCCGACGATATCTGATGCGTCTGGGGAAGCTGCTGTTGTGCGCCGCGGTGGTCACCATCACCAGCGTTATCCTCAACCCCGATCGGCTGATCACCTTCGGGATTCTGCACAGCATCGCAGCCTGTTCCGTCCTCGCCATGCCGCTCACCCGAACGCCGATGGCCCTCAATCTCCTCTTCAGCATTGGAATGATCCTTGCCGGCACCTCCATCCAGTTGCCGATGTTCAATCATCCGGCCTTGAACTGGATCGGCCTGTTTGAACGCGGTCCCCACACATTTGACCACCAACCCCTGCTGCCATGGTTGGGCGTCGTGCTGCTCGGTGGCGTGGTCGGCCGATCGATTCCAGAAGCGGTCCGCTCGTGGCAGCGAACAGACCGAGCGACACAAGGACTGGCCGTGCTGGGACGATGGAGCCTGTGGATCTATATGGCCCATGTGCCGATTCTGATGATCGGCGTCATGGTGCTTCAACAACTGCTCATGTAACAGCGCTTACTCTATGTCACGTCCTGCGCGAAGCGCAGCGAGCGCTTCTTCCAACCGCTGGCGCTCAGCGCGCTCCGCTGCGAGCGCCGCTTTCACATCGTCGAAGGCAGACTTCGAGGCGTCTGCTTCCGCCTTCGAGGCGTCTGCTTCCGCCTTCGAGGCGTCTGCTTCCGCCTTCGAGGCGTCTGCTTCCGCCTTCGAGGCAGCGACTTCTGCCTTCGAGGCAGCGATTTCTGCCTTCACAGCGTCAAGCTCAGCCTGTTTGGCCTTGAGCCTCGCTTCCGCTTGTTCAAGTTCTTCCTTTGCTTCTTCGTAGGCGCTGACAATGGTCCGTTGGCGACGGATGGCGTCGAGCCGACTCAGGTATGCAGCGTTATAGGACATATTTTCCTTGAAGGTTTGAAGGACGTTCATTGCTTCTTCGAACACCGGCGTTTCCAGGGGCGCGGGCAACGCGCTCCAATGCTCCGCCTCTGAGAAGAACCGCATCCAGGCGGCGATCTGCGGTGTCGCGCCGTTCCGAAGCCCTGCGCGCCAACGAGACAATTCAATCGTATGGATCTCGAGGAGATCCGTCAACGCCCGACCGCTTCGCTCGTCGATCAGCCGAAAACAGTGATGGAAGTTCTTCGCATGTCGAAGAAGATTCTTGTCCAGGATCCAGATCGAAATCACCGACTCCACGTCCTGATACCGTCCTCCCCGGCCGATCTGCTTGGAGAAGACATCCGCCCAGTTGTGAACCATCCGGCCACGAAGGCCCGTCTCATTCCAGGTCTGCATCTCGACCTGAAACTGCCGGCCGTGGCCATCCCGGGCCCGAACATCGAGGATCGGCGTCATCCCCTTCAGCAGATCCGGTAAGGACACCGGGTTGAGGATCTCCACATCTGTGATCGGCGCACGGTGCGGCAGCACCGCCTCCAGGAAATCAGTCAAGACCCCCACGCGCTCGGAGGCGCCCAGGATGGTCTTGAACACACAATCGATCCGGGGGTTGATCCCCACCGGCTCAGCCACTTTCTCTGACATATCGAACAACACCTGTTGCATGAGCAAGCCGCGACAAACGACATCAACCACGATGCCGCTGAACAAAAAACGCAACGCGGCCATACAACTGTAGGTCGCCGGTGTTGAATCGTCGTGCAGCAATCAGGTGACGTAGCCGCTCCAGTCATAGTCGTAGCGGTCACGATCCGGATCCCACTCCTCCCATGTTGGGATCTGCTCAAGGGTCGCCAGACGATCCGGCGGGACCACACCGGGGACGAGGAAGGCCTTCTGGCGATGCAGCTTGTAGGGGTTGCGCAGGGAAAAGCCCAGAACTCCCAGCACACCACGGGCGATATACCAGGTCGCCTGGGCATTCCATCCATGAGCGATCTTGATCACCACGCCCAGTCCGTCTGGATAATCCGGGTGATCGATGGCCATCCCCAGAAGCCCGTCCGCGCCTTCCTTGGCGAGCACCCGGCCCTCACAGGCCTTGAGGATGGTGCTATCGAGCCGGTTGAAGCCGCCGATGAGGTCGGGGTGCTTGACCATCGCTTCCCAGATCCAGTCCTCCTTGCGGTGCTTGACGAGGTCTGCAAACAGGATGGCCAGCTCAGAGACCGTGTTCGAGCAGGTCGGCA
>JBCBLB010000184.1:0-14655 GCA_038520555.1 Myxococcota bacterium
AGCACCTCATCCGGCGTCTGGGACAGATCCTGAAGCTCATGCTGAAACGTCGGGATGTTGCGCTTCACGGCGCCGCGCTTCGGCAGATGCTTCTGCTGCTGTTGAAGTGGGCTGACAAAGACGACTTCTGGGATCGGTTCCTCGAATGGCTGGAGACCCTCGCCATCATCCTCAACGACCCAGACATGGGCATGGAAGCGATCGAGGCGTTGCTACGATATATTTTGAACGTCGCAAAGGCGCCGCCGGACTCGATTCGGCCGGCGCTGCGCAAGCACCTCACCCCAAAGGTGGAGGAGATCGTCATGACATGGGCTGAACAGCTCAAACAACAGGGCATCCAACAAGGCCGTGAAGAAGGCCGTGAAGAAGGCCGTGAAGAAGGCCGTGAAGAAGGCCGTGAAGAAGGCCGTGAAGAAGGTCTTGAACAGGGCATCGAGCAAGGCATTGAGCGGGCCAGACAGGAGCAGATGGCGCGGGCCCGTGCGCGCGTCTATCGCATGGTTCAGTTGAAGTTCGGCGCGGTCTCAGCGGATGTTGAGCAACAGATTCAGGGCGCGACGCTGGAGATGTTGGAGCAGTGGACAGAGCGGATGCTGGTCGTGGGCTCTGTTGATGCGTTGTTTCACGACGGATTCGTCATCGATGTTCCGTGATACCCGATCTCTGGGGAAAGGGCGACGTTGCTGAGCATGAACAGGCCGCTACCGGCGGCGATCTTCCTGTGGTCTTCGTTGAACAGCGCAGCGTCGGCGGTGAACGTCCTGCGGGTTCGGTTGGTGACGGTTCCAACCGCGCGGATGCGCCCGCTCTGGATGGGGCGCATCAGGTAGAGGTTGAATTGGGCGGTGAGGACGAAGACATCTTCGACCAGCGAGTTCGCGGCGAAGAACGCCGCATCATCGAGCATCTTGAAGTAGACCGAGCCGTGCATGGCGCCGCCGGCATGGAACATTGTGGGCGCGACATCCATATGAATCTCAGCGGCTCCGTCAGAGACGGTCATCGTGGGAGCGTAGAAGTCGTTGATCGGGGCGGTCGCATACATCCGCTCCAGGGCGCGAAAATGGGCGTCATTCATGGGATTCTCCGGGCGAGGTGGTACGCATTGAGGGGACACGCTAGGCTGAGAATGCGTGCTTTATCGGGGGGCTCTGATGATCGTCCTGTGGGTGGTGGCTTCATCGACGGTTTTTGCGGAGGGGTTCCAAACCACAGGGCAGGCGGCGACCCTGTACGGCGAGATGAGTGTCTATGTCAATGTAGAAGAGAACGAGGGGATCGCCTTCACCGGGGTAGGGCAGGTCGACGTATACGATCCGTCGGGGACGTATCGGACGAGCTTTGAGGGCTCCTGGATGGAGCCTGCCGACAGCGCGGGCACCTGGAGGCTGGACATCTATGAAGACCAGGACGGCTACTGGGATGTCTCCGCGACGGACGCGACGGGGGTGTTTACATACCCGGGTCGGGTCTTCAGCTATATCTGGTCGTTCGGGGTCGATTCCAGGGACGCCTTCCGCCAGCGGTTCTATGTCCCCACGCCGGTAAACACCGGGCTCTTCACAGGCACCAACGACACGATGCGCGCCAATAAGATCGATCTGGAAGGGGTCAGTGGTGAGCTGATGGTGTTGGTGGCCAACCGCACCGGTGTCGAGGGGGATGCGACACGAAGCTCGGACAGAGAGGTGAATGTTCCCGCCCCAGAGCTTCCGATCTATCTCGATTATCCTGCAGATTTGGACTATGACGTGCCAGAAGATGGGGTCTCATCGCTGACCACCGAGAGCACGGGGCTGTGCAAAAATGAGATCATCCCGGACGTGGTCGGGCTGAAGATGTCGTTTTCATCGAATCTGTATGGTCAGGCAGCGTTCGTCTGTGATCTCAACGATGAAGGCGACTTTGACCTGTCCGGTGAGACGTCGGTGGTGTACGCAGAGGAGCTGATCGGGCCGGGGGACACCGTGGATTGGACCTGGGACGGGGTGATCCCGGGGACGGGGTTGCCCGCGGATCCGGGCCAGATCAAGTGTCAGGGGCAGGTGCTGGTGGGCACGATGCATGCCTTGTTGTACGGCGCCTCAGTCGCCGACCCGGGGGTGCGCTTGTTTGAGGCCCCGGAGCCGCTGGTCACGGACTCGGTGACGATGTTCTGGGATGACTCCCGGGTCGATCAGGACGTCGTCATGGCATCTGGAGAGCCGGGGCTCCGCCACAGCGGCTTCGAAGGCGTCGAATCGGATGACTACTACGTGCCCGCGGAAGCCAACGAGAACGCCCATGGGTGGGGGGCGGTCGGTCGGTTGGACAGCCGGGGACAATACGCCTGGATGGACACCTGGAGCTTCGTCGACGGCGAGAACACGACAGAGTTCATCGACGTGACCATCGCCGACTTATCGGATGATACCGATGAAGACAACATCCCTGATGCAGAGGAGCGGTGCATCTACGGCACCGATCCGTTCGAAGAAGATACGGACGGAGACGGGTTCGAAGATGGGGAAGAGATCGCGGATGGGACGGATCCGCTCGATCCGTTTGATCCGTTTGAGGATGAAGCGCCCCTGGTCGGTGAGGGGGATTTTCAGGGTGGCGCCTTCCAGTGTGGCACGTTCTCAGCGAGCAGCACGGGGTTTGGTGTGTTTGTGGTTGCGCTTATGGGGGCGCTGCGCCGCCGTCGTCGGTGGGTGGTGGTTTGTTGATTCAGAAATTTACCTGAACGCATAACCAGTAATACAGGTTCAACCTGTATTGGTCAAAATATGACCGCATTTTCTGAAACCATAGCGTATTCGCCCGATAAGAGAAGGGCGATATGGACTCAGAGCATCGGATTCGGGATCTGGGCCTGCCGTCAGCGACGGTGGGTCTGGTAGACGGGGCTGCGGCAGCGATCGCGGCAGAATACCAGCAGAACAACCAGTGGGTGACGCTGCGTTGTCATGGGGTGCATCGAATCCGGGGGACGTTGTGGCGGTTGGACGCCCCGGATTTGTCTGCGATGCATTGGACCTGGGAAGGGGCGATGGCGTTGGCCCCCCTTGATCCGCAGGACTTCGATCCGCAGGCGCCGGACAGCTGGTCATGGCGGGGGTCGGTGGTGGCGGTTGACGACAACCGCGGCCGTCTGTTTGTTGACGTCGGCGTTGGGGGTGAGCCGCCTGAGCCGGGGGCGTTTCTGGTGCGTCCGTTCGCGTTTCTGGACAGCCTGCATCGGCTGTTCAACGACGATCGGTATACAGCGCTTCGCCCGATGCTCGCGTCTGCGTTGTCGGCAACAACGGGGGAGACGACGGGTCATGCGCTGCCGGCGGAGGGGCTGGCGCGGCTGCGACGGGCCAGCGGCTGTGCCTGGGGTGTGCTGTGGGGGCCGCCGGGCACAGGCAAGACCTGGACCATCGGCCGCCAGGTGGCCGCGCTGTGGCCCAGCCGACGGATTTTGGTGGTGTCGACCACCAACCGGGCGACGGATGGGGCCGCGTTGTCGATCGCTCGGGCCCTGCGCGAGCGGCACCCCGGGTTGTCGCTGGAGCGCCGTGTGGTGCGGGTGGGCTCTGGCGCGGATTTGGATCGGTTCGTTCCCGAGCGGCTGGTCAGCCTGCTGGTTGGGGGGGAGGTGGGCCTGCGGCGCACCCTGTCTAACCTCAAGCAGCGGCTGGCGCGGGCAGTGGTTGCAGAAGAACGGGCTGAGCTGAACGCGGCCATCCAGCAGACCCGCAGCGCGCTGGAGGGGTGCTCGAAAGAAGTGTTCCTGACGGAATCCTGCACCGTGGTGGTCACCACGGCGTTCAATGCGTTGCGCCAGCTGACCGATCCGGATTTGTTGTCCTTGTTTGAGGCGGGGCGCGCGCCATTTGATCTGGTCATCATCGATGAGGCGGGGCTGGTCTGTCGGGCGGCGGCGGCGGCGCTGTCGTTGTTGGCGGCTCGGCAGGTGCTCCTGGTCGGTGATCCGCGTCAGCTGGCGCCCATCGTCAAGATGAATCGTCTGCTGCCCGATCAGCAGGCGACCTGGCTCTCTGAGAGCGGGCTGGCCCATCTGGACGCTGCCGGCGCTCAGCCCGGTGTCTGTATGCTGACGACGCAGTATCGGATGCATCCTGAGATTCGCGGCGTCGTCTCTGCCTATCAGTACGATGGCCGGCTTCGGGACGGTGCCGGGGTGGATGCTGAGCCCCTGATCAGCGGGATGCCGCGGGCGGCGTGGTTCGTGTTGGATGACAGCGATCTGCCGCTGGCGGACATTCGGGCGTCGCGTGGGCGGGGCGGGCGAAGCTGGCAGCGGCGGGGCAGTCAGGCGTTGTTGTACCAACTGCTCCGCGCTCATCCCCAGCTGGCCGCGCACAGCCTCCTGTTTATCACGCCATTCACCGCGCAGGCCCGGCTCATGGACGCCTGGATCACCGGGCAGGGGCTGAAGAATTGGTCGGCGTCGACGGTCCATAGCCAACAGGGCGCGGAAGCGGACGTGGTGATCTTCGATACGGTGCAGGCGGGGTTGGCGGCGTGGCCGCCCGGGGAGTGGCGGCGGCTGATCAACGTGGGCATGTCCCGGGCGCGATCGCACTTGCTGGTGGTGGCCAGCCGGGCAGAGATGGACGCCCCCTGGCTGACGCCGCTGCGCGAGTTGTTGATGCCCTGCGCGCTCCAGCCGGGGTATCCGTCGCCGCGGTGGCGGTTGCTGTGTCCCGACGATGCGGTCGCCCTGCCCGGCGCGTCTGCGCCCGATGCGGCCTCGTTGGGGAACCGACTGGCAGCTCTGAAGACCGCGCGGCCGGTGCTCTCTGCTGAGCAACAGCAGCTCGCCCTGGCGCCGCTGGATGGTGGTCCGCGTGTGGTTCGGGGCGTCGCTGGCAGCGGAAAGACACTGGTGATGGCGCAGTGGCTGGCCCGGATGCTGGCCGAATCGCCGCAGGTTCAGCCGATCTGGGTGGTGTATGGCAACAACGCCTTGCGTCCGTTGTTGGTTGATCGCATCACGTCAGCATGGTCTGCGCTGCGTCCGGGGCAGGCGCTCCCCTGGCGGCGGGTCAAGCTCTGGCATATCCGGGCGTTGCTCCGCGGCCTGCTTCCTCCCGGCGCCCGGCGGATGGCCGACGGCTATGACTATGACGAGCTGAGCGGCATGTTTCTGGAGCAACAACCCGAGCCACAGCCCCGATGCGCGGTCATGTTCATCGATGAAGCGCAGGATTTTGGACCGCAAACGCTGAAATTGTTGATATCGCTGGTCGCTCCGCCAGAGCCTGGCCGGTACGACTGGCGGCCCGTGATGATCTTCTACGATCACGATCAAAACCTTTACCGACGCCCTGTGCCCCGGTGGATGGACCTTGGGTTGGATGTGCAGGGTCGGATCTCGGTCCTCCGGGAAGCGTATCGCTCGACCCGGCCCATTTTGGAGCTGGCGATGAATGTGCTGTATCGCCTGCGTCCGCCACAGCGGGATCCCGATCACCGTCGGCTTCTTCGGGAGGGGCGGCTGCGTCCGGGGCATCGTCTGCATCGTCGGTGGTGGGATACCCTGCTGACGGAGATCAATGGACCGCTGCCCGAGCTGTTCCGGTTCACTGACCGGGGACAGGAGCTGGGCGCGATCGGGCAGATGATCCATCGCTGGATCCGCGAAGAAGGGGTGATGCCTGGGGATATCCGCGTGTTGAGCAACACACCGGAGATCCGGCATCGCCTGTTGATGGGACTGCGGGGTCCGATCCGGGCGCTGGGGGGGGATGTTCAGCACACCACCGGGCAGGCCCTGCCCACGGATCCGCGTACGCTGCTGATCACCACGGCGCATTCGTATAAGGGGCACGATGCAGAGATCGTGGTGATTCCAGGGGTGGACCGGTTCGCGACCCGGGGTGGCCCACTGGCAAACGCGCTGTATGTTGCGATGACCCGGGCACGATCGATGTTGGTGATGAGCGGGCTGGCGACGCCGGAGCTGCCCGCAGGTGAGCAGGTGATGGACGCGGTACACCACGCTGCGTCCGGATTGCGGGCCCCCCCCAAGGTGGCGGCGGTTGGCGCGGAGCTGCCCCAGGCCACCCTGGTTCGCGAGCTGGGGGAACAGCACCTGACCTGGTTGGCCACCCTCTGGAGCCGCCATGCGATCCGGTGGGCGCCCCTGCTCGACGAGCAGGGGCGCCCCATCGCGCGTCCGCTGTTCTGGTTTCGCGATGATCAAGGGCCGGTCGCGGTCTTTGCCTCGGATACCCTGACGTCGCCGGACGCTCAGCGGTTGCGTGACGCGGGTGTCCGGCTCCTGCCGATCGGGGGCGCGCTCTGATAAAAGAGGGCCGACAGGAGGTGGCGCTTGAACGTCTTCGAAGAATTGAAAGCACAGGCAGAAGCCGGCGAGCCGCGGGCCATGTTTGAACTCGCGCAGCGTTATGACATCGGGGTGGGGATCAAACAGGACTTTGACCTGGCGCGTGAGTGGTATGAGAAAGCTGCAGCGGCCGATGTGGTCGAAGCGCAGTACAACCTCGGCGTGCTCTACGACCACGGCCGTGGGGTGCAACGTGACTATGTGAAGGCGCGCGAGTGGTATGAGAAGGCCGCTGAGGCTGGCGATGCCTGGGCACAGAACAACCTGGGGTTTTTGTACTCTCATGGCCGCGGCGTCGAACAGGACGAAGACGTCGCGTTGACCTGGTACCGCCGCTCCGCAGACAACGGCCACTTCGGCGCTCGGTTCAACCTCGGTGTGCGCTACGCGCAAGGCACCGGTGTTGCACAGGACTATGTCGCGGCTTGCCTGTGGTTTGCGATCGCGCAGACCAACGCCACCCCGGTCGAATTTGAGCGCGCCCGCAAGGCCCGTGAGTCCCTCGAAGAGGACATGGAACAAGACGAAGTCGATCGGGTCCGCCAGATGTTCGACGCCTGGAAAGAAGAGCAGGACAACCCCGACGCGCTGAACTGAGCTGCCCCTCGCCCGCCTGGAGTGTGAATTATGGCCGCGACCTTGACCCCGGTGGCCAGCCTGGAAGCTGGCTTGCGCAACCTGGATTTTGATGCTCTGGTGCTCATTGTTGGCGCCTTCGACGATGCCATCCCAGCACCGGTGCGGGCGACGGTGGCCGCGGCGGTTCAGATCGATGCCGCAGTGAAGTCCACCGTCACCCTTCACTATGCAGAGACGGTGCACAGCCGCCGGCTGATCATCTCGCCGACCGGGCCGCTGTTCCGGGATCAGGACGATGTGCGTCGGATCGCAGATGCGGCCGCTGCCGGTGTCCGCCGCGCGCGTGACGCGGGCGCGAAGCGCCCGCTGCTTCATCTCTGTGGGGTGCCCGAAGAAGGCGACTATGAAAACGCCCTTGCGGTCGCCTTGCTTGGGGCGTTCGATGCGCTGTGGGAGCCCCTCGAAGCGCGCGAGTCCCTTGGGGAGACCGTGTGCGAACCGGTCGAGACGTTGGGCGCGGTCATGGACGCTGCGACGGTTCGCTGGGTCGAGAGCGTTGAGATTGGCCGTCGCATCGCCCGAGACATTGGCGGCACCGAACCCGAACGGATGACGCCGATCCGGATGGCGGAGCTGTGCCACGGTTTCTTCTCGGGTACCCGCGTCCATCTTGAGATTGAAGACGACCTGTCCGCCTACCCACTGGCCAGCGCGGTCGCCCGGGCATCGATGGCCGTCGCGCGCCATCACCCCCGCATCATCCGGTTGGTCTATGAAGGCGCCGGTCCCATCGAGCAGACGTTGTTGTTTGCCGGGAAGGGCCTGTCCTATGACACCGGCGGAGCAGACATCAAAGCCGGCGGCCATATGGCGGGGATGAGCCGGGACAAAGGCGGCGGTGCTGCAGTCGCCGGGTTCTTTGCCGCAGCGGCCCAGCTTCAACCCGCAGGGGTGCGTCTGATCGCTGAGATCGGGGCGGTACGCAACAGCGTCGGCGCCGATTCATTCGTCAGCGACGAGATCATCAAGAGCCACGCCGGCGTCCGGGTCCGGATTGGGAACACCGACGCGGAAGGCCGGCTGGTTCTCGCCGACTGCTTGAGCCATCTGCGTCAGGCCGCGCTTCGGGAAGACAACCCGCGGATGTTCTCTGTCGCCACCCTCACCGGCCACAGCTACCGAGCCGTTGGGCCCTACTCGATCGCGATGGACAATGGCCCGGCCCGTGCCCTCCAGATTGCGCGGTCGCTGGAGACCGTCGGCGATCTGTGGGGCGATCCCTTCGCCATATCTCGGCTGCGGCGGGAAGACTTCCAGATGGTTCGGCCGCGCACCCGGGCCGATGACGTGCTCTCCTGCAACAACCTGCCGTCGACGGGGACGCCGCGGGGCCACCAGTTCCCCATGGCGTTCCTTGTGCGGGCGTCTGGCCTTGAGCAGCACGGCCGGGGCTCCGGCCAGCCGCTGCCGTATACCCATATCGACATCGGCGGAAGCGGCGTCGCTGGCGGGGACTGGCAGCATGGCAGGCCCACCGCGGCGCCTGTGCTCGCCCTCGCGGCTCGGTTCTTCACCGACGCCGGCTGAAAATACAGATTTCGGTGAACAGAGCCGATACCCCAGGTGTCCAGAGGGCATCCATGTCGCCTGTTCATTCGCCAAGCCGCGCCCTGTCTGTGTGCCTCCACCTTCATGGGGCACCCGCTGGACGCCGCGATCTGCCGCTGAAGCAGCGCGTCACGCTCGGCCCCCGACCCTCCGACACCTTCTGCGTCCTCCAGATGGAGCACTCCGTCGATGTGGTCGAGGTCATCGATGGTGTCCCCCACCTCCAGCTTCGACGGGTCCTCGATGGTCAGATCACGGGGCCCGACGGCATCGTCTCCCTTGGTGATCGGTGGCCTGCAGGCGGACGGCTCCCCATCCCCGATGACGCCACCCTCACCGTTGAATTCGCTTCGGGAGTGTGCCTCACCCTGGCCTTGACCCACGCGACCCCCGAAGCCCCCCTCGTCGCCGGACGATTTCGCCCGCCGCTGTGGGACGAAGATGCCCGCGCCTTCGTCGCTTCGCTGGGGATGTGGGCGCTGCTCGCCGGGTGGCTGGTCTGGATCGCGTTGCATACCCCGATCGATGAGGCCGTCAAGATCGCAGAGATTCCCGATCGGCTGGTGGAAGTGATCCTCCAGACGCCCGAGCAAGACGATCCACCACCGGAGCCGCCGAAGACCTCTCCGCCACGGGCACGACAAGAAGATCTCCGGGTGGACCCCAACTCGTGGAGCTGGGGCCGGCGCCGACTGGATGAATACTCAGAGGTGATGCGGCAACTGTCCGGCGCCGGCGATCCGCAGTTCGCCCGTGATGAAGGGGAGATCCTGCTGGAAGTCCTCGACGGTGTGGAGCTGTACTCGATCGAGGACGTCGTGGATCGCACTCTCGGCGGCCCGCGCACCGCACGCGAACACATGGGCGACGCCACCATCACCCTGCAGACGGGCCGCACCGGCGCCGCCACTGTGGTCGCTGTCGCCTCGCAGGCCCCCGACGTCTCGCGGTGGATGCCCGAAGCCCTCGAACCCGTCGAACGAAGAGGCCCGCCCAGCACCGTGATCCGGGACGCTGTGCGGAGCCATCAGCGCCAGCTCCGGGCGTGCTACGAGCGCCGCCTCAAAGAACGTCCTCACCTGAATGGACGCATCGTGATGGAGCTGGATATCGAGGGTGGCCGCGTTGTTTGGGCGGATATTGCCGAAGATACCGTCGGCGACGCCGAGTTGGGGAAGTGTATGATACTTCGGGCCCGAAGCTGGCGTTTCCCCAAGCCTGTTGCCGAAAAGCTTTCGCTGCCGTTCTCGTTCGGGACATGATCGGTCAAAATTTGACCGCAGAATTGTCCATCTCCGACGTACCCCTCGGTGAATCCATCCCGAGGAGCGTCGGCCATGAACGCACCGATCCACGTCGGCGTCGCCCTGAGCGACCGCCTGACCCCTTCGCAGATCTCTCAAACCATCGCCAGCGGCGTCTCACATGCTCGCCGTGTCGGATTTCCGGATTGGATGGGCGCTGTCGACGCGCTGATCGAAGAGGCGATCGATCTGGGCTGCTGCTTCTCCAGCGGAGAGCTGTCCGCCTACCTGCGCACCTATCGTCCAGATCTGGTGTTCTCTGCCACCCGTGACGTCGGCAACCACCTGCGTCATCGCTATGAAGCCCACAATCTGCCCAGATATGCGGGCGGTGCAGTGGTTCAGCGGCCACGGACCACTGCAGGATACTCGGCCTCTCCCATCGGCGTCACCGTCTATGTCTATGGACCCGACGCCCAGAGCGCAGATACTCACCTCTTCGAGGTCCAGATCCCCAGGCCCGGCGGCGCGGTTCCCTCAGACGATGCCCTCCCCGCGGCACCCACACAATCACCGACGCCCGTGCAGGATGTCATCTCTGTGCCCTCTCGTCGCTCCAAAACCCGTGGCTCCAAAACCCGTCGCTCCAAATTCTCGCGTGCCTCAACTCGGCGCACGTCTGTGCGGCGGACCACCGCACAGATTCACACCGACCGTCGGATGTGCGTGCCGAAGTGGGCGTTCACTGCGCTCAGCGAGAAGCTCCGCCGCAACATCTCTGGCGGGGATATGGTTTATGTCACGCATCGGGACGGGGAAGTGTTGGTTTCGCTGGATGCGGCGTCGGGTGGGCGGGCGCATATGTTGGTGCGTGCGCGGTGTCGGTTGTTGTTCACCGCGCGCGGGCGGGCGCCGTTCTGTGCCGGTGACCGCTATACGATCGACGTCACCAACGACGGCATCCGGCTGGACATCCGCCAGCCGGTCTGAGATTCGGGCAACGTCGGCGTGAACAGATAGATCCAGAAGGATGATGTTTCACATGCTGACGCTGTTGGGAAGGCTGGCCCTCGCCGACCCGGAACCAGACGAGACGCCGGTCGTTCCCCCATCACGGGTGGATGACCGGTTCTTGCCGCAGGGTGGTGCCTCGATGGTATCCTCGAAGCCTGGGGCGCTTGAGAAGGATCCGATCGCCCATCCGTTCTGAACGCTCCCCGTGCTCTCGGAGAGAGCACCCAGCCCGCCGACGCTGTTCCTGAACGTGCCGCTGCCGCAGTCCCGCGGCCGGTGACCCTCAGGCGCTCTGATCCAGGATCGCGTCCAGATCCAGGCCGATGAGGTGCTCGTTCTTCTCCACGTCGGGGCGGCGGACCCGGCCGGCCTGCACCTGATCGATGATGGCGGGCTCGCCGGGTGCGAGGCGGACCACGGCGCCGTTGGTCACCTCAAGGGCAGGGATACCCATCTCACGGGACAGTGCGGCGTGGGCGGCCATATGGCGAGGGGTCCCGTGGACCGGCACCACCAGCCGCGGGTTCGTCCAGGTGTACATGTCCCGCAGCTCGTCCTGGCAGGGGTGGCCGGAGACGTGGATCCGCTCGTCCTGCTTCTCGCTGATCACGTCCACGCCGAGTTCGCCCAGGCGCTTGTGCAGCCATGCGATGGGCAGCTCGTTGCCTGGGATGATCTTCGAGGAGAACACGGCGACGTCGCCCGGGTCGAGCATCACATGGCGATGGCTGTCCGTCGCCAGACGAGACATCGCGGCCAGCGGTTCGCCCTGGGTCCCGGTGCAGATCAGCAGGATCTTCTCACGGGGAAGATAGCCGGCATGTTCGATGGGGACAAAGCCGTAGCCATCTGACAGGTACCCCGTCGCCCGCGCGGCCCGGGTCATCCGGTGCAGCGAGCGACCCAGCAGCACCGGGTGGCGATCCGTCGCCCGCGCGACCTCACACATGGTCTGAATCCGGGCAATGTTGCTGGCAAAACAGGCGACGATCACCCGGCCGGGCCGGTTGGCGACCAGCGACTGGAGGTGCTCGCGGACATCGCGCTCGGAGCCCGAACGACCGCTCTTCGTCGCGTTGGTGGAGTCTGATACCGCGGCGATGACGCCGTCCTGGCCCAGCGCCTTCAGCGCCGCGGTGTCCGTCTTCGGTCCGACCAGCGGCGCCGGGTCCAGCTTCCAGTCGCCGGTATGCAGGATCCGCCCGTGGTCGGTCTCAATGACGACGCACTGAGACTCGGCGGTGGAGTGGGTGATGTTGATAAACCGCAGCTTGAAGGGCCCCACCGTCGTTCGCCCACCGGCGGGCACAATCTTCATCGGGACAGCGCTTTGGATGCCCGCTTTCGAGAACTTGGCGTTAAGGACCGCTGCGGTGAACGGGGTGGCGATCACCGGGCAGCGCAGCCGCGGCCACAGCGCAGCCACCGCACCGATGTGATCCTCATGGGCATGGGTCAGAACGAGGCCGGCCAGTTTCTCCCGTCGTCGCACGGCCCAGGTGGGATCCGGCATCAAGATGGTCGTCTCGCCGCCAGGTGCCCGCTCAAAGGTGATCCCGCAGTCCACCATCATCAGCGCGCCCTTCCAGGCGTACATGTTCAGGTTCATCCCGATCTCCCCAGAGCCGCCGAGGGGGATGAAATACAAATCGTCATTGTTATTCACACATCGACTCTAGCGTGGTTCGATCGGAGATGCAGGTCCTGGCTCCTCTGGCACCTGACCCCCGACGATGCCGCTGTGCCAGAAGCCGATGCTCACGCCCAGCCGCCAGTACCGCTCGGCCGCGTCGAAGGCGGTCTCCAGGGTCAGATCATCATCGAGCAGCCTCTTGAACTGGACGCGGATGATGTTCAGCTCTGCGCCGCCGGTTGCATGAAGCCGGGGCGCCTGCGACGCAACACGGGGCGGCTCTCGATACCCGCCCGCCCGCAGCCGGAGTCGGTCGGGCAAGACCTCGGCTTCGACGCCGACGCGTGGAGAGTAGCGGAGCGTCTGGGTGGTCTCGATCAGATCGCCGAACAGCAGGGGCGCCAACGCGACGCTGTCATCGGGGGCCGGGCCGAACACGACCATGTCTGCCGCCGTGCGAAACCGCAGCCCGTCGGTGTCTCGGGTGCGCACGGCCGGGCTGACCCAGGCGACGCCCAGGCCGATCTGCCAGGGCAACACCAGGGCGCCGATGTCGAACAGCCCCGACGTCGGCTCTGCGCGCACCGATGAGCGCAGCGTCAGCCCCACGTTCCACCCCGTGTCGGGGTCGTCGAAGGCGACCCCGCCCTGCGCCCCGACGCTCAAAAAGCGCTCTCGGGCATCACCAGACTGAAGCTCTACCCATAGGAATCGAGGTCCGACGCCCACGGCGCCGACGCCGTCTCGGGTCAGGCCGGCCACCGCGGCGCTCCCGTCGACGTATTGGATGCGGTTGTCCCCGCCATCGAAGACGCGCAGCCCGCTGATCATCGCTCCGCCCCCCAGCCGCCCGACGTAGCTGGTCGCCCCCAGGTTCAGCAACCGGCTCTCCTTCTCATATTCGGAGCCGATGTTGAGCAGGTCATTGGTGGTCCGAGAGTAGTTCAGCGCCACGTTCAGGCCCGTTTTGGGGTCGTCCTCCAGCCGGCGCACCACAGGCGCCGCCGGGTTGGCCAGCAACCCGGACGCGCCCCGTGCGAAGCCGATGCCTGCGCCGCCCATGGCCACGACCTCGTTGATAGACAGGACGACCGGCACCGTCGCATCTACGATCTCATCTGCGCACAGCGCGCTCGCCGACCACCCAAGCCACCACATCGCTTCCATTTGTACCGCCTTCCGAGCGCATCGGAAGGAGAGCGCTATATGCGGGGTGTGAAAATCAACCCCGGACCGCTATTAATGATCCTGGCGGGCCTCTGTTTTGCGCTCATGATCGCCTGTGTCAAGGTGCTCCGCGTAGAGCTGAGCGCCCTGGAGGTCATGTTCTGGCGCGGGCTGGTCGCCGCTCCGCTGGCCGCGGTGCTCACCGTGGGTCGCAGCCGCGCGATCCGCGCGAAGCGCCTGTTCGGGCTTCGCATCACCTTCGGCGTCGGCGGCATGTTCTGCTATTACTCGGCCACCCGGATGATGCCCCTCGCCGATCTCACCCTGGTGACCCGGCTGCAGCCCATCCTCATCGCCATCGTCGCGCCGATGGTGTATGGCGCCGCGGAGCGCTCGTCGGGGCGGGTCTGGGGGCTGTTGGCCGCCGGGATGGTAGGCTGTGGGCTGCTCCTCGCTCCGCGACTGGCCCTCGACGGCGCCGGGGGGGGATGGTGGGCGCTCGGCGCCCTGACCTTCAGCGGCGCCGCGCACCTTTGCCTGCGCGGACTGAAGGGCGAAGACACGCGCGCGGTGGTCCTGTGGATGCAAGTGGCCATCGCCCTGGTCGCGGGAGCCGGTGTCGTGGTGTGGCGCGGTGCGCCAGCCCTTCCGCCGGAGGGGATGTGGGGGTGGGCGCTCGGAGTGGGGGTGTTCGCCACCGCGGGACAGCTCGCCCTCACCCGCGCCTATGCCCTGGGGCGCGCCAGCGTCGTCGCCGGCGCGTCGAACGTCTCTCCGCTCTGGGCGGTCGGCCTCGACGTTGCCCTGTTCTCCGTCTTCCCATCGATAAGTGTATTATTGGGCGGGGCGCTGATCCTCGGCGCGTCGCTTGGGTTGGTTGTGCTCCGAGAGCGGCAACCGTAACGGGGACATTGGATGCGGAACCAGCTGGGGTCATATCCGCTGCTCCGGCCGCTGGGCGCCGGCGGGCTGGGGGAAGTGCTCCTGACCGAAGATCCCTGGTCGGGCCGCCGCCTCGCGCTCAAGCGGGCCACAGGGGGCCACGACGCCCGAAAACGCCTGCTCCA
>JBCBLB010000295.1:0-11191 GCA_038520555.1 Myxococcota bacterium
ATGCATCCGGTTACAAAAATGTCCCCCAACGCGGCACCTCCCGGAACATCTTCTGGACCGATTTTCCATCGATGAACCTCTACGATCAGATGGCTGGTCTGCCAACCCGGGGTCGCCGTTGACTTAATCTGGTGGCAGACCATCCGTTGAAGCAAGCGGAGGTCTCGATGGCGTCATCGCTGCTGTTGGTCTTGTTCACTCCTGCCGCCCCTTCCGCGACGCTGACGGTGGGAGGGGGCGGGTATACGACCATCCAGGCGGCGATCGATGACGCAGAAGACGGCGACACCATCACCGTCGCGGCGGGGACCTATCGTGAAGCGATCGATCTCGGAGACCTGGAGCTGACCCTCTCTGGCGCGGGCGCCGGCTCGACCATCCTGGAGCCTCCTTCCGGCAGTGACGCCATCACCATCGATGGGCGGCAGACCGCTACCGAGATCTCCGGCTTCACCCTCCAGCCGACCCTGGCCCGCGGCCTCACGATCATCGACTCCAGCCCCGACCTCTCCGACATCATCATCGAGGATGCCTCAGACGTCATCCTCGGCGCGGGTGCATACATCAGCGGCGGCGCGCCCGCCTTCTCCGATGTCGAGTTCTCCAACAACGTCGCCACCAACGGGGCAGACCTCTATATCACCGACAGCGCAGAGGTCTCGGTGACGGACGGCCAGTTCACCGGCGGCGAAGCGAGCTGGGGGGGCAGCATCTATGTCACCGATTCGGCCGCCTTGGTGTTGACCGATGTGGACTTCGTCGACCACACAGCGAGCTATGGCGGGACGATCTACGCCGAAGATTCGTCTTTGGAGATGGTGCGGGTCACCGCGGAGGGGTCGTCCTCGACGTATATGGGCGCCTTCGCTGCGTTCGAAGACGTCATCGTGGATGCTGAGGATGTAGAGGTCATCGATCCGGTCGGCAGTCGAACCTACGGCGGTGGGGTGTATGCCGATGGCGGGCAGATCGTCTGGAGCGGGGGAGGGGTGTCCGGTGCGACCATCGCGTTTTCGTCGTCTGGCTACTCCGGTGGTGGGCTGTACCTCACAGGCGATGCGACGCTGACCGCGACCGATCTGACCTTCTCGGACAATGACGCGCACAGCGGCGGCGCGGTCGCCCTCATCGAGGCCAGCGCGACCTTCACGGATGTGGAGTTCGACCAGAACAGCGCCTTTCGCTCGGGGGGGGCGTTGTATTTGTTGACCAGCGCTCGGGTCCGCTGCTCCGCCTGTGAGTTTGATGAGAACACGGCCCAGCGGGGCGGCGCCATCGATGTGGGCGCCTCCTCAGACTTCTCGGATGAAGAGGGCGTCTACTCCGGAAACCGAGCGTCTGATGGCGATGGTGGCGCGATCCGGTTGTCCAATGATGCCTCGCTTGTGATGCGAGCGTGCAGCCTCGACAACAACCAGGCGACCCAGAACGGCGGCGCGCTGTACCTCTCAGAGCCCGGACAGGCCGTCACCCTCGAAGAGTGCGCCCTGGAAGGCAACGAGGCCCGCACCGGCGTCGGTGGCGCCATCTCCGCCGGTCGAGACGTCGCGCTGACGCTCACCAACGTCAGCATCTCAGACAACACTGCCGGCTCCGATGGCGGTGGGATCGCTTTCAATCCACGCTCTGGAGCATACGCCCTGACGATGACCCGCGGTGAGCTCGTGGGCAACGAAGCGGATGAGGGCGGCGGGGTGTTCGCAGGCTCGGGTGTGGTGTCGATGGATCGGACCCTCATCACCGAGAACTCGGCAGACGGCGATGGTGGCGGGCTGTACCTGGAATCGGTCGGGGCGGTGACCTTGCGTCGGCTGCTCCTCCACGACAACAGCGCAGCGGACTTCGGGGGGGCAGTGCTCGAGACCGACACCGTCTCCACAGGCAACACCCGGATTGAGAACTGCATTTTTACCGAAAACGTGGCCCGAAATGGTGGAGCAGTCGTCTTAGAGACGAACCGCGCCCAGACAGAGATCGTCAACAATACCTTCGCCGCCAACGACGCCGCGGATGATGGGGCGCACCTGTACATCACCGACGCATCGGTAAGCTTCGTCAACAATATCGCCTTCCAGGGCATTGACGGCGGCGGGTTGTATGCAGATGATGTGGAGAGCGCTGAAGACAGTGATGTGTTCTACAACGACGTGGTCACCAACTCCGGCGGCGACTACACCGGCGCGTTCGATGATCCCACGGGGAGCAGCGGGAACATCTCCACCGAGCCTGACGTCCAGCGTTTCAGCGCCGACGGCGCTGAGGACAACGACGACCTCCGGCTGAAGCTCACCAGCCCCTGTATGAACACCGGGGATCCCTCTATCGTGGATGTCGACGGATCTCGGTCTGATATGGGCGCTTACGGTGGGCCCGAGGCCGACTCTCAGGACGAAGATCGAGACGGCTACTTCGACATCACCGATTGCGATGATGCCGACGAGGACGTCTTCCCCGGCGCAGAGGAGATCCCCTACGACGGCGTCGATCAGGACTGCGACGGCGAGGACCTGATCGACGTCGATCAGGACGGCTACGATGCATCGGCCATCGGCGGTGACGATTGCGACGACACCGACTTGAGCATCAACCCCGCGGCATCGGAGCTGTGGTACGACGGCGTCGATCAGAACTGCGACGGCCTGAGCGACTTCGACGCCGACCAGGACGGCTTTGACTCCGACGCCTACGGCGGGTCGGACTGTGATGATGGGGACTCGGACGTCAACCCCGGCGCCGGCGAGATCTGGTATGACGGCCTGGACCGGGACTGTGACGGCGGATCGGACTACGACGCCGATCAGGACGGCCATGATGCGATGGTCTTCGGCGGCGATGACTGTGACGATCGGGACCCCAATCGCTGGCCGGGTGCGGCGGAGGTTGCCTATGACGGCGTTGATCAGGACTGCGATGGCGCTGATCTGATCGATGTAGACCTCGACGGGTTTGTCGCCGCGGAGGTCGGCGGTCCGGACTGCCTGGACCAGGATCCCACTGCCTACCCCGGCGCTCAGGACGTCTGGTATGACGGCGTCGACAGCGACTGCGGCGGAGAGGACGACTACGACGCTGATCGGGACGGGTACGGCAGCGACATCTTCACCGAAGGCGGCGACTGCGACGATGCCGATCCGGCGAAGAACCCCGGCGTCCTTGAGGTCTGGTATGACGGCATCGACCAGGACTGTGACGGGGGCGACGACTTCGACGCCGATCGCGACGGGTTCATCTCTCAAGCGTATGGGGGCGATGACTGCGATGACAGCGATGCATCGGTCGGCCCCTCTTCGATCGAGATCTGGTACGACGGCATCGATCAGGACTGCTCTGGCGGCGACGACTACGACGCGGACGGCGACGGTTTCGACTGGGACGGCGTCGGCGGTCAGGACTGTGATGACGATGCCCCCCTGAACAACCCGGACGGGGTCGAAGTCTTCGACGGAGAAGACAACGACTGTGACGGCTATACCGAGCAGGACGACCGGGACAACGACGGCCTCATCGACTGGTATGAGTGGGCCGTCGGCGCGGACATGAACGATGCCGACAGCGACGACGATGGGTGGGTCGACGGCGTCGAGGCGCCGCTGCTCGAAGACGGCTCGGGTGTGGACGCCCGGGACTTCGACGGGGACGGTATCCTTGATGTCCTCGATGAAGACGATGACGGGGATACCATCCCCACTGCCAGAGAGCAGCGAGAGGATCCGTCGCGAGACGGCGAGCCGGACCCTGACGTGGACGGTGATGGGGCCCCCAACGCCCTGGATCGGGACGCGGACGGAGACGGCTACCTGGACGCCGATGAAGGTGTGGCGGACGCTGATGGAGACCTGGTCCCCGACTATGTCGACTACACCGGCGACTATGGTGGCGGTGGCTGCGCGACGGCGGCGGGGGGCGGGTGGAGCGGCTGGCCGCTTCTGTGGGTGACGCTGTTCTGGAGGCGACGCCGGTGAGTCTGCTTCTTGAGTGGGGCCTCCGCACCGCGGTGGCCGGTGAGCCCATCGATACCCGAGGCATGTGGGTGGCGGACACCGTCTCAGAGCCCCATCGCCCGGTTCGCCTGGTGTACCCCGATGCCGGCACCGGCTGGGATGCGGGTCTGATCACCGATGTGGCCCGTCAGCCGCTCACCGAGACCGGCCTGGACGGGACGCCTGTGCCTGTCGTCGATGTCCTCAGCAGCGCGCACCTGTTCGGTGGGGTGAGCTGGCGGGGGCGTCGATTCTCGCTCGCCGCGCCGATCACCGTGTATGGCCAGGACCTCTCCGGTGGCTTCGCTGGGCTGGGAGATGTCCAGCTCTCGGTGCTTCAGCCCGTGATCGTGCCCACGGACCGCAAGCTGGGAGTAGCCCTCGCTGCGAGCGGCTGGATCCCCACCGGCGATCAGGATCGGTGGTCTGGCAGCCCCGGCCTGGCGGCGGGAGCGGTGGCCTCGATGGGTCAGGAGCTTGGGCGGTTCGGTTGGGTGGCCAACGTGGGGATGCGAGCCGGGCAGTCAACCGCGGTCCGGAACGTCCTCAGCGGCCCCGGTCCGATCGCAGGGGTCGAGATCCACACCCGGCTCCGCCCGGATCTTGTGATCGGCGTGGAAGCGGTGAGCCAGGGCAGCACCGGATTCTCCTCGATCCCCGTCGAGGTCGGCGGCGCGGCCCGGTATCGACACAAGACCGGCGCCTTCGCCAACATCGGCGTTGCCTATGGGATCACAGACGGTGTCGGTGCAAGCGGCGGTCGGATCACGTTGGGCATCGGATACAGCGGCGGACGCACGCTGCCCGGGCCGCCGCCAGAGCCGGTCGTGGTGCCCCTGATCGTCAGTCAGCGCCGCTCGGAGGTTCGCATCGAGCAGCCGGTGGCGGAGCTGGTCGACAACCGCATCATCCTCCACCAGCAGATCTTCTTTGAGGAGGGGCAGGCGACCCTGCTTGAGGACTCGGAGGCGGTCCTCGCTGCGGTTTTGGAGATCCTCGGTGCCCATGAAGACATCACCCACCTGCTGATCGAGGGGCACACCAACGCACGGGGGAGCCGGGGCGATAACCAGCGACTGTCTGAGCTGCGTGCAGACGCGGTGGCCTCGTGGCTTTCCGACAACGGCGTCGATCAGAAGATGCTCCTGACCCGTGGCTTTGGTGAAGATCGCCCGCTGGTTGCCGATGAAGATCCCAATGCGATGATTCTCAATCGCCGGGTTGAGTTCATCGTACTTCGGGCGGACATGCCTGATAACCCACGGATTCCTTCGCTCGATGATTTGCCGGCGTCCGTGTTGCCAGAGGAGTGATGATGTCGCTGCCGCTCGAAGCGATCCGCCGGGGAGACTGGCCGCAGGCGATCGTGGTGCTTGAGAAAGCCCTCCATGCGCAGCCGCACTCTTCTCAGCTCCATGCGTTGATGGGCGTCGCGTTCTTGCACACCGGCGCAGCGGAGCCCGCGGGACGTCACCTGGAGGACGCGCTCCGGCTCGATCCAGAGAACATCGACGCCATGGTCCACCTTGGAATTCTAGCCTACGCCAACCGGGACTATGAGGGGTCGATCCGCTGGTGTCGGAGCGTGCTGATGCGTCGGGGGGAGCACCCCTTGGCGCTGCATCACCTCGCCCTGTCGCTATCGGAGCAGGGCGCCATTGCCGACGCGTTGGTGGTGTGGAACCGGTTGACCCGGGTGCAGCCGCAGAACCCCGACGCCTGGGTGGGCCTGGGGGTCGGGCTGAGCATGAGCGGGGAGATCGAGTCTGCTGCGGACTGTTTCCAACGGGCGCTCATCACGGCTCCCAACCATCCCGAGGCGTCGGTCCGTCTGGGGCTCCTTCGGGTCGAGCGCGGCGAATTGGACGAAGGCGTCGCGCTGCTGTCGGCTCACGGTTCACATCCGGACGCGCGGATCGGGCTTGCCCTCGCCGCGATCCGCCGTCGAGACTTTGACTCCGCCGAAGCGGAGCTTGTGGGGGTCTTGGATGTCAAGACCCCGCCGCCGCTCGCGATCGAGGCCTTCGCCCGTCTCCGGCTTTTACAGGATCGGGGCGCGGAAGCCCTTCCCTACCTCGACGCGGCGCTGTCGCGTGAGCTGCCGGACTTCGCGCGGATCCTCCTGTTGCATGCCCGCGGCGACATTCGGGATGCGCTCAAGGGCTACGATGCAGCGTTCGCGGACTGGGCGCGCGCCAACCAGATGCGGAAGACCCGCTTTGATGCCGCCCAGAATCGAGATCAGACCGATGCGATCCTTCAGGGCTACTCGGCAAAGCGGCTGCTTCGGGGGCACACGGACGGTCATCTGGCGCTGTTCATCGTGGGGATGCCCCGGTCGGGGACCAGCCTGCTGGAGCAGATGCTCGACAACCATCCAGAGATCGCGGGGGCCGGGGAGCTCAAGGCGCTCCACAGCGCGGCCCGGTGTCTGCCGGGCTATCCCCAGACCGCCAGCCGGCTGTCGCCGAGAACGCTGGAGCTGGCCGGAGAGACGTATCTGTCTGCGTTGGAGCCGTTTCTTCAGCCCGGTATCTCTCGCGTCATCGATAAGATGCCCCACAACTTTCGGAACCTTGGGCTCATCTGGCAGGCGCTGCCGGGGGCCCGGATCATCCACTGTCGAAGAAACCCGATGGATGTTCTGTTCTCTTGTTTTCGGCAGCGGTTCGGAGAGGGGATGGCCTACACCACGGAGATGCGCGCCCTCGCCGCGTTCTATCAGGACTATGTTCGCCTGATGGAGCATTGGCGGCGGTTTCTGCCGCGGGACGTGTTCTTGGAGATCCAGTACGAAGACCTGGTCAACGATCCAGAGCCGATGCTTCGGATGATCTTGAGTTTCCTGGATGTGCCCTGGGATCCGGCGGTCCTTCACCCGGAGACCAACAAACGGGTTGTGGCCACGGCGTCGGTCAACGAGGTGATGCAGCCGATCTATACGAGCTCGGTCGGTCGCTCTCGACGGTATGCGAAGCACCTGCAGCCGCTGGTCCGGTACCTTGGGGAAGATTTGATCCTCCCCGAGTGAGCATCGGTTACATCACCGTTCCTTCACGATGCGTGGTTGGCGACGAACCGGCCCCTGGCCGCGACGCGGCCACACAAACGCATTATCCGGGCCCCACAGGTGCGGCTCCAACAACAGGAGGAACCATGCGACTGGGCATCGACTTTGGGACGACGCGAACGGTCGTCAGTCTCTGTGACGCCGGCAACCACCCGGTGGTCCACTTCGAAGACGCGGAGGGCGAGCTTCAGTCGGGCTTCCCCTCGGTCATCGCCGAGCACGACGGTGAGCTGGAGTTCGGCTGGGAGGCGCTCGCCCGCATCAACAGCGATGGTTGGAAGGTGGTGCCTTCGTTTAAGCGCCTGATCGGCGGTCGGGGCATCGCGCCGCTGTCTGTGGGGGAGCAGCAGCTGTCTCCGATGGAGGCGCTGACCCGCTTCTTCCTCGCCCTTCGGCAGGCGCTGTATACGCGCTCGAACCTCCCTCGGCCGCTCCTGGAGGATCAAGTCCTGGAGGCGATCGTGGCGACTCCGGCGCACGCGGACAGCTCACAGCGGTTCTTGACGCTTGAGGCGTTCCGCAAAGCGGGCTTCACGGTGGTGGGGATGATGAACGAGCCCTCCGCGGCGGGTGTGGAGTATGCCAGCCGATACCGCTCGACGTTCAACTCCAAGCGCGAGAAGATCCTGGTTTATGACCTGGGTGGCGGGACGTTCGACGCATCGCTTGTCGATATGGCGGGGGAGCGTCACGACGTCATCGCCTCTGCCGGGCTGCCTCGTCTGGGCGGCGATGACTTTGACCAGCTGCTGTTCGATATGGTGTGTGAGGAGCTGGGGATCGAGCCGAAGGCGCTGAGCGACGCCGGGCGGGTCCGGCTCCGGCTCCATGTCCGTGAGCAGAAGGAGGCGCTCCATCCCAACTCCCGCCGCATCGTCATCGAGATCGGCGACGTCCTCCCGGAGGTCGATCTTCAGGCCCACCTGTTGGAAGAAGACGCGGCGGTGATGATCAATGTGAAGGCGTATTATCTGCGAGCAGAGGCGCTCATCGAGCAGACGCTGGAGGCGATGTCGCCGCTGCTGAACGCGGACGACCCGATGGACGGGATCGCCGGGGTGTATATGGTCGGTGGGGCGAGCGCGCTGCCGGCGGTGGGGCGGATGCTGAAGGCCCGGTTCGGCCGTCGGGTCCACCGCTCGCTGAACCCGACCGCGGCGACGGCTGTGGGGTTGGCGCAGGCGTTCGAGGAGAACAGTCACTTCCAGGTCCGCGATCGGCTCTCCCGGAGCTTCGGGGTCTTCCGGGAAGCGGCAGGAGGGGAGCGGGTGGTGTTCGACCTTCTGTTTGATGCCGGGCAGATGTTGCCGGCGTCCGGCGAGACGGTCGAGCTGGCGCGTCGGTACCGCCCAGCCCATAACATCGGGCACTTCCGCTACGTCGAGTGCAGCGGTCTGGATGATGAAGGGGCCCCGAAGGGCGACGTCAACCTGTTCGCTGAGATCTTCTTCCCTTATGCGCCGTCGCTGCGGACGGGGGACATCGACCTGTCTGCGATGAACATCTCGCGGCTCGACGCGGCCGGTCCGCTGATTGAAGAGCGGTACACCATCGATGCGATGGGCATCATCGACTTCACCATCACAGATCTGGACAGCGGCGATGTCCGCCGGCACCGCTTCTTCTCTGTGGAGGAAGAGTGAACGGCGCGGATCTGATCGCGACCGCCAAAGCGATGGCGGCTCATGCGCATTCGACGCAGCGGTATGGCGAGCGACCCTATACGGTGCACCTCGCCGCGGCAGTCGCGGTGCTTCGCCGGTTCGGCCTGGGCGACGATCCCGAAGTGGTGGCGGCGACCTGGCTGCATGATGCGATCGAAGACACAGACCTGACCCGAGAGGCGATCGCGTCGGCGCTGGGTGAGCGGGTGGCTGCGATGGTCGATGCGGTCACCGATGGCCCCGGTGAGAATCGCACGCAACGGAAGGCCAGACCATATCAGGTGATTCCACAGACCCCCGACGCGGTCCTGGTCAAGCTTGCGGATCGGATAGCCAACGTTGAAAGCGCGCTTGAGAACCGTCCGGGGTTGGTCCGGATGTATCGAAGAGAGCATCCGACGTTTCGGGAGAAGCTGTACACCGTCGGCGTGGCAGACGAGATGTGGGCCCATCTCGACGGGCTGATTTCGGGATAGGGGTGGCGAAAGGGCGCCTCAATTGGTAGAACAACCGGATTCCCTTCCGATCGACCCGCTTCCACTAAAGGGCCTCTGTGCAGGTCCGAAGACGGGTCCGTCATGGCAACAAGCACAGCATCCCAACCTTCGATCCTGAGTCGGCTTCGCGGCCAGGGTGACCTTGTGGTCACCGCAGCGCTGCTGTCGTTTCTGGTCATCATGATCGCGCCGTTGCCGCCTGCGATCATGGATATGCTGCTGGCGTGCTCGATCTCTGCGAGCCTGCTGACGCTGCTGATCACGTTCTATATCGAGAGCCCGGTACGGTTCTCGGTCTTCCCGCTCTTGCTGCTGGGGACGACGCTGTTCCGCCTGTCGTTGAACGTGGCGTCGACGCGTCTCATCCTCCTCAACGGCGCGTCGGGCCCGGATGCGGCGGGTCGCATCATCCAGACCTTCGGTCAGGTGGTGGTCGGAGGCAGCTATATCGTTGGCCTGGTCGTGTTCATCATCCTCGTCGTCATCAACTTTATGGTGGTGACGAAGGGCGCAGGCCGGGTCGCGGAAGTCGCCGCCCGGTTCACCCTCGATGCGATGCCCGGCAAGCAGATGGCCATCGACGCCGAGCTGAACGCCGGGCTGATCGATGAGAAGAAGGCCCGCTCCCGCCGGGCCGAGATCGCCCGGGAAGCGGACTTCTACGGCTCGATGGACGGTGCCAGCAAGTTCATCCGGGGCGACGCGATGGCCGGCATCATCATCACGCTGGTCAACATCCTGGGGGGGCTGGTCATCGGCGTCGTCCAGGAGGGACTGCCCGTCACTGAGGCGCTGGAGATCTATACGGTCCTGACCATCGGTGACGGCCTGGTCGGCCAGATCCCCGCGCTGATCATCTCGGCGGCGGCGGGCATGCTGGTCACCCGGGTGACCAACGATGACGCCGGCGCGTCGGGGCTACACAGCCAGCTCACCGAGCAGCTGCTCGGTGACGGCCGGCCGCTGGCGCTGCTGAGCGTCCTGCTGCTGGGCTTCATGCTAATGCCTGGCCTCCGGATCCCGTTCTTCATCCTGGGCGCGCTGGCTGCTGGAGGGGCGTACCTCCAATACCAACGTCAGGGTGAGGACGGCCTGGATGCACCCGCCCTCGATGAACCGAGCGTCGAGAGCGGCGAAGAGAAGACCGAGATGCCGGTCGAGATGCTGCTGCGGGTTGAGCCGCTGGCCATCGAACTGGGCGTCGAGCTGTTGAGCCTGGTCGATGAGCGCAAAGGCGGTGATCTGGTCGAGCGCATCCAACGCATCCGCCGACAGATCGTCCAGGACCTGGGCCTGCTGGTGCCCGCGGTCCACCTTCGAGACAACCTTCGCTTGGACGGCGGCGAGTATCGCATCCTCCTGCGCGGCGAAGAGATCGGCCGGGGCAAGGTTGTCCCTCGGAAGGTGCTGGCCATCAACCCCGGGGACGCCAAAGGCAGGCTGAAAGGTCAGCCGGCGAAGGATCCGGTGTTCGGCCTGGACGCGGTGTGGATCGCAGAGAAAATGCGGCTTCATGCTCAGTCGAACGGCTTCACCGTCGTCGACGTGCCCACCGTTCTGACCACGCACCTCACCGAGTTGTTGACCATGGTGGGTCATGAGCTGTACAGCCGCCAGCAGCTCTCAGAGAGCCTGGAGCGCATCGCCGAGACCAGCCCGCGGCTGGTGGAGGAGTTGATCCCCGACATGCTGAGCCGAGGTTCGGTGATGCGGGTGATGCGCAATCTGTTGCGAGAGGGCGTTTCGGTTCGTGACACGCTTACTATCGTCGAAGCGCTTGGCGAGCATGCAAGTCGTATCAAGGATCCGGATGTCCTGACCGAATTCGTACGACAGCGGCTCAGCCGGCACATCACCCGCCGGTTCGCCAGCGAAGAGGGCGTGTTGTACTACATCGGGTTGGCTCCAGATGCCGAGGCGGCGATCTCCCGCGGTCTGCGCACCGAGCAGGGCGGCGTGGTCAACCTGCAGCTCGAGCCC
>JBCBLB010000283.1:0-11392 GCA_038520555.1 Myxococcota bacterium
GGCGGTTTTTCGGCGTCCTTGCATGAGCTCGGGTTGGGGTGGATGCCCTCCTCGGTGAGCGCAAAGTCCAACATCGTGACCTCTCAGGGGTCAGTGGCCGCCGTCCTCGGAAACCTGAGGCACAACCTGGGAGAGCAGCAGGGCCTGGTGTTGCTTTGTGTGTTGCTGATCGTGGTCGCACGGACCGTCTCCACCCCCCTCCCCCCAGCGGAGCGTTGGGTGGGCGCCGCCATGTCCGCGAGCATCGTTCTCCATATGTGCTTTGGCCAATTCGGTTGGTTCAACCGTTATGAATTGTATATCCTCACACCCGCGTTCCTGGTGGCCCTGGTGCTGGTGCGCGCCCCCCTGACCGCAGCGCTTCGAACCCCACGCGCGTTGCTGGTCGGCGCAATGGTAACGATGATCCTTACCTTCGCCGGACTACCCTACTGGATCGGACACCTCACCAGCCCCCTTGCCGCGTACAACGTCTACCAGCAGCAGTACCAGATGCATCGATTCGTCACCGAGCACTACCAGGGCCCGGTCGCTGTGAACGATCTGGGGTGGGTCGCGTACCGAAACGACCAGCACGTGTTGGACTTCTGGGGGCTGGGTTCCCGGGAAGCGCTCGACTTGCGCCGGGCGTCGACCGACACCGGCTGGATGAATGCGCTGGCCGATCGGCACGATGTCCAGGTCGTGATCATCTATGAGCGCTGGTTCGGCCCGCTGCCGCCCGAGTGGCACCGGGTCGGCGTCCTGATCCTCGACGGGCCTCGGATTTCACTCGGCGACTCGGTGGTGTCGTTCTTCGCCCGCGACGACGCCACACGCGATCAGGTGATCCCGCTGCTGGAGCAGTTCCGTGACACGCTCCCGCCAGGCGTCCAGCTGGGCGTCGCGGAGCGGTAAAGGGACGGATGCACCCCGGCTATGCGCGCACGACCAGCGGGTTGTAGCAGGGGTGGATGTAGGGATCGTAGAACATGACCCACCGCAGCGGCTGGGCGGGGTCGCGGCTCGACAGGAAGAGGTCGGTCGACATCAGAAACCGGGTCACGAACTGTTGCTCGTCTCCCGGTGTCTGGGGCAGCATCGGGAGGTGTTCGTTCCATTCGCGGAAGAACCGATCGATGAGGTCGGGGGAGTGAGGAATTCCAGCGAGCTGGCGGTCGAGCACTGCGCGGAGTTGCCGCGCTCTCAGGGCCCGGGCGCCCCCGATCCAGGCGCCGCTGATCGCGACGCCGGCGGTGACGGCGGCCATTCCCTTGATGAGTTCTCTGCGGTTCATGCGGTGGCTCCGAGCCGGTCCGCGCTGCGGAGCGCGATGGCGCAGATGGTGAGGGTCGGGTTGGCAGGTGCCGCGGTGGGGAAGCTGCCGCTGCCCAACACGACGAGGTTGCGGACCTGATGATGGACCCCGTCGGGGTCGACGATGCTGCCTGCGGGGTCGGTGCCCATGACATGCGAGCCCATCAGGTGCGCCTCGGTCGCGGCCGGCGGCAACCAGGCCACCTGCTCCACCGGGAGCGACGCACAGAGCGTCTTCAGGTCTTCGTCCCGATGGTCCAGGGCGCGCTGTGCGTAGTCGGAGATCCCTTCCCAGATGATCCGGGGGCGTTCCGGCGCGTCGGCCTGTAGGACGATGCGATTTTTGTCCTGGCGAAGGTCTTCATAGATGAACTTGAACTGAGCAAGCTGTCGCCACCGGCCGGGCTCGGTGCGCAACACCGGCGTGTTGTAGTTCTCGATCAGGCCCGCCGCGCGCGTCGCGCGATGGGGCCCGGCGTATGCGGTGTAGCCGTGGCCGGTGATGCTGGTGGAGCCCTGAAGGTTGTCGAGCCCATCGAGATACACCAGCGCCGTCTGGGAGACCTGCTCGACGAGCCCCCGCCCGAGCTGGGGGTGTTCGAAGCCAGACCGCAACAGGATATGGGCGTTGAACAACGCGTTCGCCCCGAGCACGATCAGCGAGCCGCGGGCGGTGCGCTCCTGGCCGTCTTCCAGCCACCGCACCCCTGTCGCGCGCCCACCCGCCATCTCGACCGCCTGCACCCGCGCCCCCGTGCGAAGCGTCACGTTGTCCGCCGCATACAGGTCCCGCATCTCCCGACGGATGGTGAACTTGGCGTCGATCGGACAGAGCTCACAGACGCCGTTGTTGCAGCACCCGGGTCGGTTCGACGTCGGGCGCCGCGCCCGGGCGGTCGGCTGGTGGTAGTAGCCGTTGGGATGCGCCGCTTTCAGCAGCTTGTCGACGGCGTTGAACGCATGGGGGGGCTGTGGGTAGGGGCGGCTGCGCACAAACGGAGTGTCCTGGCTGTCTCCAGAGACGCCCAGCATCTCCTCTGCGTCGCAGTAGTACGTCTCCAGATCATCGTATGTCAGCGGCCAATCCGCGCCGACACCGTACCGAGAGCGCAGCGCAAAGTCTTCGGGCAGCATACGCGGGGTGCACGCCCACCAGCAGTTCGATCCGCCCCCAAACGCCAGGGTGAACTTCCACCCCTTCTCCGGGTGGTCCATATCATATGACGACACCATGGCGTCGTGGTTCACCGAGTCCAGGCCCGCCAGCTGGGTCGCGTGGTCCCGATGGGGTCCCGCCTCCAGCACCAGCACCCGCCCGACCCGGCGACGTTCGAGGTAGCGTTTCAGGAAAAAGGACGTTGAAAATCCCGATCCGACCGCGATGATATCGTACACCATGCTCGACTCTTAACCCCGATCCCGCGCATCGGATCAGATCGGCGATGCGCCCGCCCCTCGGGTTCACCGATATGGGCGAGAGCGGTCTGTTTTCCCAACGTCAGCGACAGGACGCCCCGAGGCATTCCAACATCACGTCTTCCCCGAGGTCAACCATGCCGCCCGGCCAGGAGAGATCGGCGGGTTCGTTATCGAGGAAGCTGCACCCCTCTGAGGCGAACCGGGACTGTCCGAAGGGAACGTACGCGGTCACGGCGCCGAAAGATGCCCATAAATAGGTGCTGGAGTGCCGGAAGAAACCACTGTCGATGGCATCGAAGGGATCGGTATCGATACAGGACACGTCGAAGTCCACCCCGGACCAATGCCGGTAAAGGTAGGCGCCTGATCCCTGAAAGTTGGCGGTGTTGGTGTCGAAGACCGTGTCGATCATTTCGACGCGGACTTTTCCGGCGCGGGTGCTGAGGTACATCCCGCCGCCGGTGGTGGTGGCGTCGTTCTCTGCGATGGTGGTCCGCTCGATGACCACGTCTTCGTCGCCGTAGAGGTTGATGCCGGCGCCGTAGACCGCGCGGTTGCGCCGGATGGTCGAGTCGGCGATTCGGGTCGGGCAGTCTTCGATGTACATGCCGCCGCCAGACTCTGCGCGGCCTTCGATGACGACGACATCGTTGAGGGTCAGACGGGCAGCGCCCTGGCAGAACAGGTTGCCGCCCGAGCGGCGATAGCCGTCCTGTCCCCCGTTCTGGGCATCACCACGGCGGAGGGTGATGCCGTTGACGGAGACCTGGACGTCCCCCCCGACCGCGTCACGGATCACCAGGGTGGGGAAGCGCCCGTTGGCATCGAGTTCGTTGAACGATGCGCCGCCAACACCCCGGATGTCCAGATCGGCGACGGTCTCGATTCCGGCATACCACTTCCCACCACACAGGCGCATCTCACCGGGCTCGGTGTTGACGTACCGGGCAGGGAACAAGGAGGAACCGGACTGGAAGATCGGGGTCAGATCGATGGCCTCATCGGAGAGATAGCTCTCGAAGGTGACGACGCTGTCCTCGGTGGTGAGGGGGTCGCAGTCGTCATCAAGGCCGTTGCATCGTTCAAAGGCGCCGGGGTTGATCTCTGGGTCGGACTCGTCACAGTCGCCGCCGAATGTCGCGACGCCCCGGGGGAGATGGCAGCCACGCTGCTCGGTGGCGGGATCACCGAAGCCGTCGCCGTCAGGGTCTTCGTACCATGCGGCCGAGTCGACCGGATCCTCATCGACGCCCCCGTCGCAGTCGTCGTCGACATTGTTGCACCGCTCGTCGGCGCCGGGGAAGACGGCGGGGTTGTGGTCATCACAGTCCCCGCGTTCGGCCGCGTGTCCGAAGGGGATCTCGCAGCTGACCGCGGGTGAGGCGCGGTCGCCATAGCCGTCCTCATCATCGTCGATGAAGACGGTCAGCCCGGTGCCGCCGTCGATGTCACCGTCGCAGTTGTTGTCGACCTCGTCACAGATTTCAATGGCGCCGGGGTGGATGGCTGGGTCGTCGTCATCACAGTCGACGCGGGTGTCGAAGCCGTCTTCATCGGCGTCGGTCATATCGACGCCAGAGAGCGGCTCGGACACATCACATCCGATCAGGGTGAAGAGCGCGCCGGACAAGAGCAGCATCCTCATGCGTGAAACTCCAGGAAGTCCCTCAATGGTAGACAGATCGGCCGCCGGACAGAGGATCGAGGGCCACCCTCAGACGAACCGCGTGGGGAACGTTTCCGAGAAGCCCACCGTGACAGGATCCCGGGACCTCTACCAGGGTACAGCCCGATAAATCAAACCGCCTCAATTCGCTATGGAAGCCTCCGATACGGAGGTTTATCAGGCCTCCTCGCGATGGAGGTGGGGAAGGCTTCACGTCGTGGGGGTCGTTCTGGCCGCAAGGCGGCAGGTTGCGATAAGGGTTCGGTATGCTTCCGTTTCTTCTGTTCATCGGCTGCACCCCGGACGTCGGACTGTACTTCGTCGCCACCCATGACAGCACCATCGACCTGACGGAAGCGTCGGTGTCGATGAGCCGCTATCAGCTTGGGCGCTGCGACGATCGGAAGGACAGCGAGTGGGTGGGGCGACGCATCGATATGTTCGCTCCGGTCCCCGACACCATCAACGACCGCGAATACTGTGAGATGCGGCTGCGGTTCTCGCTGGGCTCAGCGCTCCGCCTCGACGGCTTCACCGTCAACAACACCGCCTTCACCATCCGGGTCAACCCCGACGTCGTCGACATCACGCAGACGTACGGGGGCGGGCGCGAGGATCTGGCGGTGGTGCTCGACACCCAGACGCTCATCGACGCCGCCGCGCTGGACCTGCAGGCCGCCGAAGAAGCACAGACCCAGCTGACCTTCAACAATAACAGCGCGCTGAGCACCGCGATCGCCGAGAAGCTGCCTGAGGCGATCACCGTCGAGACGCTCGCAGAAGCCCGGCAGCGGATCGGGCTGACGGCGGTGACCTTTGAGCTGCCGCCCGATGAGGGCTGCGGCAGCGGCGGAGAGACCGGCACCGTGGAATACGTCATCGTCGGTGACACCGGCGACACCGGTTTCGTGAGCGAGCCGGTGTATACCACCACCACCTCCAGCGGATGCTCGTCTTCCACCACGACGTCCTCTGGAGACATCAACGATACCTCCCCTCCCCTCGCCGTCCCCGTCGACGATGAGGAGCCTGAAGAAGACGGCGGCGGCTGCTTCAGCGGCTCTGCCGACACCGGCCCCAGCTCCTCGGATGACACCGACGACACCGACGACACCGAGATCGACCCGGGCTTCGATGACGACAACGATGACGATGACGATGAATCGTCGTCCAGCGCGGACACAGGCAGCGCCAGCGGTGGGGGGTGCGCTGGCGGCACGATCGATACCGCTGGGGTGTTCCCGAGACGGGTGACGGCGTTGGCCGGGCTGCTGTTGTTCTGGGGGATTCGTCGCCGGTCGCTCCTGACGCGGTAGGTTGGGCTACGCCCCGCCAGAGGCCGGCTGCAGCAGGCTCCTTCGCGCGATGCTGTGCTGGACCATGAAGTCGATAAACGCCCGCGTCGTCGGCGACGGGTCGGGCAGGTAGACGAGGTTGACGGGCTCTTCCACCACGACCTCATCGAGCACCTGTTGCAGTTGACCGTCCTGGAGGGTCGAGCGGGCCATCGAACGCGGCACGCGCCCGATGCCGACGCCATGCAGGGCAAAGGCATGCACATACCCGGTCGCATGGGTGCTGACCGCGATCGGCGGCATCCGCACCCGCTCACCGTTGGGCATCCGCCAGGGGATCACCCGGCCAGATGGATCTCGCTGCTCGATGGCCCGGTGCTGGGCGAGATCTGTGATCCGCTCGGGCACGCCGCGTTGGGCGAGGTAGACGGCGCTGGCGACCAGGATCAGCTGATCGCGGTACAGCGTCCGGGACCGCAGGTCGGGGTTGTGACGGTTGCCCACCTGCATCATCAGGTCAAACTCTCCCAACCGCGGCGCCCGTGGGCTTCGCCCCAGGTCCACCCGGAGCTGGATCTGTGGATGGGTGCGGACAAACTCGGCGAGCGCGTCCACGATCTGGTAGGGGGTGCCCAGCATCGGAAGCCACAGCCGCAGCGTGCCCGCCGCGTGCCCGCTCGACGAGCGCACGTCCTCTTCGACGCGCTCCAGCGCCCGGAAGACGCCCCGCAGCCCCTCGGCGAAGCGGTTGCCCGCCTCGGTCATCACGATCGCCCGCCCCGCACGGTGCACCAGCGTCACGCCAAGCTCCGCCTCCAGCGCGGCGATGCGACGCATCACCGTCGATCGCGCGATCCCGAGCTTGCGGGCCGTCGCCGCGTAGCTGCCCGATTCGACGAGGGCGATAAACAGAAGTCGGTCGTCGATCGACATACAACAAACCGTAGCCCATCACCGCCTCCAACGCGTCCCCTCCACTGATGGGGGGATAAAGGGCGCTACCACAGACCCTCACAGAGGAGCGTTCATGAGCGCTGGGATTGAACTGACAGACAAGGTTGTCCTCATCAGCGGCGGCAGCCGCGGCATCGGCGAGGCCATCGCCCGGGCCTGCGCCCGCGCCGGCGCAAAGGTCGCCATCGCGTCCCGCAAGAAGGAGGGCATCGAAGCCGCCGCCGCGCGCATCCAGGACGCCGTCCCCGGCGCAGCGGTCGTGCCCTTCGTCGCCCACATGGGGCAGCCCGACGCCATCGCCGCCCTGGTCAACGACGCCGAAGCCGCCCTCGGACCGCTGGATGCGATCGTCAACAATGCCGCCACCAACCCCTACTTCGGCCCAATGATCGGGACCGAGGGGCGGGCGTGGGACAAGACCTTTGAGGTCAACAGCCGCGGCCCCTTCGAGCTGATCCGCAACTTCGCCCAGCGCTGCGTCGCCGCTTCCCGCCCCGGCGCCATCGTCAACATCAGCAGCATCGCCGGCATCCGCGGCGCCCCCTTCCAGGGCGTCTATGGGATGACCAAGGCCGCCATGGTCTCGATGACCCAGACCCTCGCCATCGAGCTGGGCGGGGCCAACATCCGGGTCAACGCCATCGCGCCGGGGCTGGTTGAGACCAGACTCGCCGCCGCCATCGTCAGCAACGACGCCATCAAAGAGCGGATCGTCCAGGCCACGCCCCTCGGCCGCTACGCCCAGCCCGACGAGATCGCCGGCGCCGCCGTCTTCCTCATCAGCGACGCGGCAAGCTTCATCACCGGCCACACCCTTGTGGTAGACGGCGGGCTCACCATCGCCGGCATGTAGCCCAGACCCGGCCCCGATCGACGCCGTGACGCCGGGCAGCGGGCTCAGGGCGTTTGGAGAGAGATCCGGACCTGTGTCACCCCATCGTCCACTTCTGTGCTGGACATCCCAGGATAGAACCGCGCGTTTCGTTCCAGGCATCGGGTGAGCTGCGGCGCGCCCGATGCATACGCTGTGATGGCGTCGACCGATCCGTCGCGGATTCGGTAGGCGATTCGTATCGTGGTATCCACCTGCTCTCCGGCCTGTCTGGCGAGGGAGACGCATCGCCGCATCGCCGCACGCCGGCCCTCCAGGGCCGACACCACACCCGGCGAGCCACTGACCACCGATATCTTCAGCGACGCCTCGCCGGGCAGACCGCAGGTGACAACGCAGGGTTCGATGTCCAACCTGGGCAGACCATCGACATCCGGTGCGGAGACCGCGTCGTGACACTGCTGCTGCAGCGCGTCACGAATGGCCGATTCTTCACCGGTCGCGGAGCGACGGAAGTGCTCGATATGATGCATCGTCGCTTCGCCGTTGCTATCCCGAATACTCCAGGATGAACGTACCTCACAGGTGGTCTGGGCGAGACATGGAGAAGACGAGAGAAGAAGAAGAATGAAGAACTGCATGATCCGTTTGTGTCATGGATATCCATCTCATCACAACAACAGCGAAATTGATGGTGAGTGGGGAGCGGAGGGACCCATGGAGAGGACACAGCGGGAATCAGCGCCGGTGGTCTATCTCTTCGCCGGCCGCGACTTCTGATCACCAGGGCCCCAACAAGGCCGACCCCACGCCACTGCGAAGCTCATCACCGCGCACCGCTTAAGAGAGCGCTTTGAATCTCTTCAATCTGCTCGACCAGATGAGAGGACGGGACCATCTTCAGCTCCCGAGCGATCGCGCGGGCTTCGTCCAGGGCGGTCTGGGCATCCGCCGGCCGCCCCGCCTGATGCTCCAGCCGAGCGCGCAGACAGAGCAGGATCGCCAGCCGATGCGGATCCCGGCGCTCCCGAAGCATCTCCTCGCCGGTCCGCATCGACGCGCGCCCGGTGTCCACCGCGCCTTCTTGCGCGTGGAGGAGCCCGAGGAACCCAAGCGCCCCGGCCTCAATTCGACGGTTCCCGATCGCCCGGGCCAGCGCGATCGCCGCCTCAAACGCCTGCCTGGACGCTGCGCGCTGATCCAGCATCAACCCATACTCTCCCAACGCAGCCAGGCTGATGGATTCAGAATACCGGCTCCCGATCTCGCGATAGATCTCCAACGCCTCACGCTCACGCTGAATCGCAGACCGTGCCTGTCCGCGCTCCGCGTTCAACCGGGCCATGTTGCTCAGCATGATTCCGACCCCGCGCTGCACCCCGTTCTCCCGGTAAATCGTGAGCGCTGCGCGGAATATCTGCTCGGCGTCGTCCCGACGCCCATGAATCAGCCTGACGAGCCCCAGGTTGCCAAGCGACGACGCCTCATTCGAACGATCCCCGACCTCTCGATATATCGACACAGCCGCCTGAAACTGCGCCGCGGCCTCATCGTATTGGCCCAGGCCGGCGTGTATCCGCGCGAGGTTCCCGATCGCAAGCGCCTCTCCGCGGCGACTTCCGTTGGCCCGCAGGATCTCTGCCGCTTCGGTGAGACACGCACGCGCCGAAACCATATCGCCACACCGGATTCGAACGATTCCGATGTTCACCAACGTGTTCCCCTCGCCGGGGCGATGTCCGATCGCCCGAAACCCTGCGAGGCTCTCCTCCAGGACCGGCAGCGCATCCTGGAAGCGCCCCTGGTCGGAATACAGGACACCGAGATGACGCAACACCGCCGCTTCACCGTACCGATCGCTGATCTGGCGGACCAGCAACAGCGCCTGCTCCAGGATCAGGATCCCATCCTCAAGATTCCCGAGGATTTGATCCATAAACCCCATCCCCCGCTGCAGCCCTGCGCGCCAGAAGGGGAGCGTCTCGGGCGACAGGGAGCGCTCCAACACCGCTCGTGCGACGGAAGGCTGGGTCCGCTCCAGAACATCGACCACCGCCAAAGCGGTCTTCGCAGCCTCGACAGGTGCGCCCCGCTGGTTCGCGCGTTCGTTGGCGATCAGCAGGTTCTTCGACGCGAACGTCATCGCCTTCCAGCGCGCGTCGCCTCCGGAGCGGAACATCGAAAGGTGCATATCTCGCTCTCCGAAGCGGGCGTAAAACCCCAGATGACGACGCTGAGCATCGTCCTGCTTCGTTGGCGTCGCGGCGAGCTTCTCTCGGGCATAGTCGTGGATGCTCGTCAGCATTCCGAACCGCACCTCACCGATCGGCGTCTCGCCCAGCGGAACCAACAGGCTCTTGTCGACCAACGACTGTACGGCGTCCATCGGCCAGGGCGCGTCCGCGAACCCATCGAGGTCGATGATGGCCTCCGCCGCCTCCAGGGTAAACCCTCCCTCAAACACTGCGCACTGGGCAAAGGCGACCTTCTCCCATTCTTCCAGCAATTCCCATGACCAGTCGATCGTGGCCCGTAAGGTTGCCTGTCGGTGGGCGCTGTTTCGTCGCCCGGTGGCCAGCAACGGAAAGCGCTGGTGCATCCGTGAGAGGATCTGCTGTGGCTTCATCACTTTGACACGCGCCGTCGCCAGCTCGATGGCCAGGGGCATGCCGTCGAGCTGGTGGACAAGTCGGACAACGGCTTCGCGGTCGGCCTCGCTCATGGCGAAGCCGGGCACCTTCGACACTGCCCGCTCTACGAACAGGGCGACCGCATCGTCCTCATCGAGTGGAGCCAGTCGCATCGTTCGCTCTCCACTGATCTCCAACAGCACCCGACTCGTCACCACAAAGCGTGCTTTGTCGGCTTTTTCCAGCCATCGCTCTACTGTCTGCGCCGAAAATGCGGTGAGCTGCTCGAAGTTGTCGAGGATCAGCAGACAGGGACCGCGCCATGCGATGGCATGGCCCAGCTGTTTCAGGGGATCGCCCCGCTTCAGCGGGACACCCATCGACTGGCCGACGGTGAACACGATGTCGTCGAGGGTCCGGGCGTCAGAGAGATCACAGAAGAACACCCCGCCGGGATATTCGGAGAGATGCTGGCGGGCGAACTGGAGCGCCAACCGGGTCTTCCCCATCCCCCCTGTGCCGAGGAGGGTCACCAGACGGCTCATGTCCAGGTGCTGCGAGAGGAGCTGAAGCGCGGACTGTCGCCCAATAAACCCATCCATCTCCGCGGGCAGATTGTTGGGCGGGATGAGCGGCTCGGGCGTGGCCAACAGCCCGATGAACGAATCGTCGTCTTCGGACTCCGGCTCGACGAGCGTGTGCGGATGATCCGACGAGGTTTCGATGGGCGCCTGTCCGCTCCGCGCACCGTTGAGCGAGGCTCCCATCGCCGAGGAGGCGGGGAGACGGGCGAGGGCACGCGCGGCCGTGGCCAGTGGGCGATGACTCGCCAACACATCCGCCCCCACCGCCCCATGCGTCTGTGCGATCTGTTGCAACAGCTCCGCACAGTTGGCGGTGCGGCGATCGGGTTGGAGCGCAAGCAGTCCCTTGCAGATCGACGCCCAGTCTGCATCAAGCCCTGTCAGGTCGGGTCCCGCACGGTACGCCTCCAGGAGCGCTCCAAGAGAGCTGGCCTGAAACAAGAACCGACCCGTCAGCAGTTCTGTGAGGAGGATGCCGAGGCTGAACAGATCTGCGCGGTGGTCGACGCTGGATGCGTCCAGGATCTGCTCAGGGGCGGCGTAGTTCAGGCTGCCCATCATCGCACCCGCCTGGGTCTGCCCGGGCTCCGCGGCATCCTTGACCAGTCCGAAGTCGGCGACCCGGGCAACGACACGACCACAGCGCTCTTCCAGGAGGACGTTTCCAGGCTTCAGGTCCCGGTGAATGAGGCCACGTTCATGGGCATGGCCAACAC
>JBCBLB010000015.1:0-34664 GCA_038520555.1 Myxococcota bacterium
AAGATTTCAGGAGACGAACCCATAATCCTATACCAGGGTTATATACAATATGCCTTGGTTTTCATGAAGTGAGGCCCCATATGGACTGTGAGGGCGACTTCCTGGGTATCGCGATTCCTGAGAGGACGTGCTGACCTCTCAGCGACGCTCGGCAATGAGCGAAAGGTTGTACAGACGAGTCGCCTCCAATCTGCTCTGTCTCGCATCGTGGTCGACCATCCTTATACTCAACTGCATGGGTTGCTGATCTCAGGGTTCGAGCATCCCGTTGCGCTGCCGTCCTCTCGAAGCCGGCAGCGAGCGCTCGACGTGCAGCGGCGAAGAGCCCGGCTGCGGCGCATCGCACAGGAACTCCGCGAGGGGGTATAAGGCACGCTAAGAGGGGGGTACACTCCTCCCCCTCACCGGAGACACGACATGGCGCGCCGTCAGGAGATGATCAGCAGCCTCTCCCAGTCTTTCGACCTCATGATCATCGGCGGGGGGATCACCGGCGTCGGCGCCGCGCGTGATGCCGCTCGCCGTGGGCTGCAGGTCGTCGTCGTGGAGATGCAGGACCTCGCCTATGGGACCTCTTCGCGGTCCTCCAAGCTTGTCCACGGCGGGCTGCGCTACCTTGAAAAAGCCGAGTTCTCCCTGGTCTTCGAGTCGGTCAGCGAGCGGCGCGTCCTCATGGATATCGCCCCCCACCTCGTCAACCCCCTCGGCTTTTTGTTCCCCGTCTACAAGTCTTCTCGCCGTGGCGTGTTCACCATCAACCTCGGCATGTGGGTGTATGACACCCTCTCACTGTTCCGCTCCCCCAAGATCCATCGAAATGTCTCAGCAAAAGAGATCGAGACGCTGGAGCCGGCGCTGAACCGGACCGACCTGCGCGGCGCGCCGTTGTATTACGACTGCTCGACCGATGACGCCCGGCTGACCCTGGAGACCGCCCTGGATGCCGCAGACAACGGCGCCGTTATCGCCACCTATGCCAGGGTCGTCGGCCTCCTGCGGAGCGAGAACGGCCGCGTCGTCGGCGCCCGGGTCCGCGATGAGATGACCGGTGAGGAGATGTCTGTCTCCGCAGCCTCTGTCATCAACGCCACCGGGCCGTGGTCCGACCGCACCCGGGCGCTGGGCAGCGGCGGCGCCCCTCAGCTCCGCCCCACCAAGGGCGTCCACATCGTCGTCGACAGCGAACGGCTCCAGCTCTCCAACGCGGTGGTCTGCTTCCACCCCACCGATGGCCGCGTCCTGTTCGCCATCCCCTGGGGGGATCGCACCTATGTGGGCACCACCGACACCGACTACTCGGGCGATCCCGGTGAAGTCGCCGCGGACGGCGATGACGTCCGCTATCTGCTCGAAGCCGCCAACCACTACTTCCCTGACGCCGAGCTGGTCGAAGATGACGTGATCTCGACCTGGGCGGGGCTGCGGCCCCTCATCTCAGAAGAAGGGAGCGCGGACGCCTCGGCCGTCTCCCGAGAACACTCCATCCGCGTCGATCCCGATGGGCTCATCACCATCGCCGGGGGCAAGCTTACCACCTACCGCCGGATGGGCGCCGAAGTCGTCGACAAGGCCATCGATATGCTCCGCCTCACCGGCGCGGTCAGCGGGAAGCTGCGCCCCGCCGCGACCAACACCGAGCCGCTCCCTGGGGCCATCGGCTGGCCCGAGAGCGACGACCATGAGGCCGTGATGCGCATGGTCATGAAGAAGGGCGGGCAGGCCATCACCGAAGACATCGCCCGGAACCTCGCCAACACCTATGGGATGCGTGGCCTCGATGTCGCGGAGATGGTCGCCGCGGACCCCGAGCTGGGCGTGCGCCTCGTCGAAGGGCGCCCGGAGATCCTCGCCCAGGTCGAGTACGCGGTCCGACGTGAGCTCGCCGCCACCGTCCGCGACGTCATGATCCGGCGCACCCAGCTGTTCTTCCGCGACCGCGATCAAGGCCTCACCGCCACGCCCGCGGTCGCCGCGCGGATGGCCCGTGTGCTCGACTGGAACGAAGAGCGCGAGACCATGGAAGTCCTCGCCTATCAGGCGGAAGTCGCACGGAGCCGCCAGTGGCGGGAAGACTGAGCCGACTCTCCCGGCTGCTCGGCGCCGGTGACGTTGAAGACACCGCGAACATCGCCCGGGCGCTCGCTGCGCTGCCCGGCGAACGATCGCTGGCCGCCATGGTCTCTGCCGCCTCTGCGCGCCTCAGCCGTGGCCTGCTCACCGCCCGTGTCATCGACGCGTTGGGACCCGTCCCCTGGCCCGCCGCCATCCGACGCCAGCTCGACCCCGACGACCCCGCCTTCCTCCCGCCCCTTGATGTGCACCTCGTTCTGTCCGCACGCGAACGGACCCTGCTCGCCTTGCCGGGGCGCGCCCGCCGTGGGTGGGTCGACCCCCTGGGATGGGCCAGCGTCGAGGATGGCCCCGCCGTCACCGTCTGGTTCGGCGACGGCCGCAAGGGCTTCCCCACCGGCACCCTGCCTGGACCCCGAAGCCGCGACCCAGACGTCTCGGTCTCTCAGACCCGAAGCGATGACGGCCACGGCGTCATCACCACCTGCAAGCGCGGCGGCCTGCAGCTTGAGATCTTCCATTGGCCGGTCGTTCTCCAGGGCGAAGTCGCCGCTGCGCTGTATGCCCGGCTCACCCTTGAAGCACCTGCGCCCCGACCGGTCCGCCTCGGTATCGCGGTTCGACCCGTCGGGCCCGAAGGCGTCGAGCCCATCTTCCGCCTGGAGCGGGACGATGATGCCCTGTGGCGCGCGAACGGACGTCCCATCCTCGCCCTCGCCCGCCCCGGTGACGAGATCCTCCTCGGAGCCTTCGATCGGACCGACCCCTGGGAGCGGTTCGCCGGGCGATCCTACTCTGGGGATCGGCGCGCCGCGCAGGCCGCCACCATCGAATGCGCCGCGGGACTGGCCAGCGCCGTTGAGGTCTCCCGGACCACCCTGTCCCCCGGTGAGTCCTTCGCCCGGTTCGCCATCATCGCGCCGCCCCCCGCGGCGCCCGCGTCGCTGGTGCGGACCAGCGGGCGCTCCCTGTGGCAGGGATCCATCGCCGACCGCAAGGGGGTGCTCGCCGCGGGAAGCACCATCGAACTCAGCGATCCGGCGCATGACCGGTTGCTGGATGCCGCCCGGCAGCGCGTCCTGTTCGCCGAAGGGCCGCCCAACCTCGCCCGATGCCTCGCGGTGGTCGCCCTGGCGCGGCTCGGGTTCGTCCGGCGCGCCGGGCAGCGGCTGTCCGACTGGTTCGCCCGGGTCCGACGCGATGGCCGGCTGCCCGGGGCCCGCGGCGCCGCTCCCGCCATCCTCGCCTGGTCCGCTGCCGAGTTCACCCGGTGGAGCGGTGACCGATCCTGGGTCCGCGACCACCTCGTCCCCTGGCGGCGGCTGCTCAACCGAATGCTTGAAAAGCCCCTTCCCGCCGGTGGTCACGCCCTGTTCGGCGCCGAAGGCTCCGATCGGTGGAGCGCCATCTGGCGCGTCGCCGCCATGCTCCATAGCTCCATCGCCCTCCGTGGCACCGGCGAAGCCATCCAGACCTGGGCGCTCACCGGCGGCAAAGCACGCGAAGCGCTGCCCGGAACCCTCGGTGAGGCGCCCTGGTCGCCCGCTCCCGATCGGGCCCCCGACGGCAGCGCCGCGGGGATGCTCGCCGCCGCGTGGTTGGGGTTGATCTCGCCCCAGGCGCCCTCGGTCCGGACCACCGTTCGGCATCTGCGCGAGAATCACTGGCATGGCGGCGGCGTGTTCACCGGCGGCGGCGCCCATCCCGCCGCGACCGCTCTGCTCCTCGCCGTCCAGCGGCGGTTGGCGCCCGACTTCGACGCCATCTCTCCGATCGCGGCGCTGGCCTCCTCGACCGGGGCGCTGCCCTCGGCGCGACACCCCCAACGCGGCGCCCTGGGACGCGGCGACGATCTGCTCGGAGCGGCGATGTTCCTGCTGCTCGCCCTCGACGCCGTCATCATCGAGAAGCGCACCCTCCGCATCGCGCCAGGCATCCGCCGGGCCGTCGATCTGCCGACGCCGTTCGGACGCATCGACATCGAAGACGACAAGATCGTCGGCCGCTGGCGTGGGGCGCCGCCACATGTCGTCACCGCAACACCGGCCGAAGAGTAACCCGAAGAATCATCAACGGACGCGACCAGAACAACGGGATGAACCCTCCGATTCGTCGCCATCTCCCTCTCTTTCGCCCCCCCCACAACTGTGCCGACGGCAAAAATGTCTGTTACTCAGTCATATGCGTCATCAAGACCTGTTCGATCCCCCCCGAACAATACGCGCACCATCTTCTACAGAACATCGTGCCCCGATGCGATTCCGAACCTCGTTTTCTCGTTGGTGGTAGCAAACACGACGCTTCACGTGTCCAACCCTCTGGCACGTAAACCAGGCCGGACTCGTTTCGGATGGAGGAAGGATGTCATCCCCAGAGCACTTGGCTGCAACCCTCACAACCCTCCCTGCGGGCGCACGGATCTGGTTCTGGATCTGCGCGGAAGCCAAAGAGACGCCTCTGCTGATCACCCGCGTCTCGGACGATCCGGACATGGCGAAGCTGCGGGACCTCTCCCTGGCCGTCACCCGATCCCCCCTCTCTGCACAGGTCGCCGGTCTTGGGCATTGCAATGAAGACGGCACCATCGACCTCCTGGCAGAAGGGCTGGATAAGACACACCTCAAGGTCATCAGCCGCTTCGTGAAGAATCACCTCGACGATCATCCCGGCCTCGCCCGGATCCGGGGGATGCGCCTGCTGGTCCTCGCCGAAGATGGGCAGCAGGTCGAGGACGTCCTCCATCATCCCCCCTTGTGGGAGGGGGTGCCGACGGTGGCCGCTCCACAGACCGCCGCGGCGACCGTCCGCGTCCTCGAAGACAGCGCGCCCGGCGCGCAGCTTCGGCTGTGGATGACCCTCACCGGCCCTGGGGGGGCGCCGTTTGTCACCCATACCGATATCAACGCCGATCCGGACGGCAAAATCCTCAATGCCCAGATCCGCGCCGCCCTTCGCCGTGGCGCCAAGGGCCGCGGGCAGCGCGCCATCTACACTCATCGCGCTGAGGGGCGGACCCTGTTCGCGGCTGCACCGATCGATGAGACCCTCGCGGCCCTCCAACAAGCGTGGCCTGCGCTTCCCCCCATGACGATCGAGGTGACCGATGTCTGAGCACCATTTCGACGATAAGAGCCGCAACGCTCTGGAGAAGCTCAAGAAGAAGAAGCATGGCAACCTGGCAAGCTTCTACTTCACCGCCTCCGCAGACGGGGAGACCGCCGGGCTGGTCGTCATGCCCGCCGGTCACGTCGACGGCGGCGGCGGCGACACCGCCGGCGCCCGGGGCGGAAAGCTCCGAAAGCAGCTGAAGACCCCCAAGTTCTGTCGTGGGCTCATCATCCGCACCGCGGAGTCCCCCCTCGCGCCCCAGAAGCTCTACTTCGAGCGCCATGGCGGCAACCTCAGCGCCAAGGCGGCCTCGAAGATCATCGGACAGAAGTTCTTCAAGTCCGTCGAGGGGCTGTCCGCCAAGATCCTCAAGAAGGTCCGCATCCACGACAAGGGCGGCCTCGAAGACCCGCGGATCAGAAGCACGCTCGGGCTCGACAGCACCGGCGTCAACGAAGCGATGTTCCAGTCCGGGCTCGCCGCCCTGCAAGCGGCCGAAGGGCTCGACGCTGAAGCGTTCATGAAAGAGCAGGAGGAGATCGTCGCCGCGGCGGAGGCGGACCTCTCCGCCGCGGAGACGGTCCTCGGCGAAGCCAGGGCGGCGATGCAGACCGCGCTCTCGTCCTGGAACCCCCTGAAGATCGCCAAGGCCGCCCGAAAGCTTGCCAAGGCCCGGAGCGCAGCGCGAGATGCGCAGCGACGCGTCGCCGCGGCCTGTGAGACCGGCACGCCGCTCCTGGTTGAAGGTGAGGGTGAGATCTCCCTGAGTGATGACGTCCGCTCGATGGTCGGCGTCAGCCGATCCCTCGCCCGGGAGCAGTTCCCGAACTCTATCGATGAGATCGATGAGAGCACCCTGATCTCGGTCGTCGACGACATCCTCGCTGAGGATGCCCCGGTCAAGACCATGAAGTCCCGTCTGCTCGCCGCGACCCGGGCCTTTACCGGCGCCCTCGACATCAAGAAGCACATCTACAACGCCATCCTCCGGGCAGACACCCATCGCAAGACCAAGATCCTCGAAGCGATGTCAGACGTGCCCAACCAGGATGTCGTCTATGAGCAGCTCGCCCGAAACATCTACTCGATGGATCTCTCTGAGGACAACGAGCAGCGGGTCTGGAGCTGGGGCTATGAGCAGGTCGCCCGGGTCGATGACGCCAGCTCTGGCTTCGCGGCGCGGGCCTTCGCGCCGCGGGCGGACGTGGACGCGTCCATGGAGCAGATCCATGGCAGGGAGCTGGTCCCGCTCCTCGTGTTCACCGGCACCAACGATAAGCAAGACGTCTATGAGGACATGGTCAGTCAGGGCGTCGGTCACTTCCAGATGGCCAAGCACATGGGCAACATCAAGATGATGTTCGAGGCGTGCGGGGACGCGAAGTGCGACATCATCGGGCACAGCCTCGGCGGCGCGCTCGCCCAGCTCTGTGCGATCCGGTTCGCCGATCGGGTCCGCCGGGTGGTCACCTACCAGTCCCCGGGGATCGACGCGGGCTCGGCGGCCAAGATGGCCGACTACAACGCCACCCACGATGAGCCCATCGACAGCACCCATTACGTCGCCCGTGGCGATGTCGTCTCCCGAGCGGGCGAGGACAAGACCGAGGGCACCGTCTACCACATCGATAAGGTCGGCATCCCCAACCCGATGACCCACACCGATCGCCTCATCACCGACCTCGCCACCATCCGCAACATCCCGTTGCCGGGCTTCAAGCAGAAGAAGGGCAAAGAAGCCCAGGACACCATTATCGGCATCCGCACCGAAGAGAGCGGCACCCAACAGCATATCTCCTTCTTCGAGACGGTCCGGAAGAACTTCGGCAAGCTGTTCAAGGGCGCCAATCAGAAGAGCAAGGCGGCGGAGCTGTGGAACAACCTCGTCGAGCTGGCGGAACGCAGCATGGACGCCGATCAGTTCTCGCTGGAGAAAATCGAGAAGCTCATCGACATCCAGGACATCCCCGAAGAGATGAAGGGCCAGTTCAAGGCCAACTTCCGGGTCCTGTACGATGAGGACGACTCGGACGGGTAGGACGCCTCCCGCCCATCGCGTCTACGGTCAGAACAGGCCGGGGACGCTCACCGAGGCCGTCCAGAACGCAGAACTGGACGCTCCATAGCCGCAGCGGTTCGAGAAGCCGTTGGCAAGCTTCTTCCCCACCCCGCCGCTGACGTTGTAGATGTAGACGTCGCTGATGTTCCGGCAACCGCCGACGCTGTCGACCGCCCAGATGGTGATGTTGTCGCCCGGGGTCGCCGTGAAGCTGACCACATGGCCGCACTGGGCGCCATAGCTGCGGTCGGTATAGACCCGGGTGCCCTTGACGTTGACGTAGACGTCGTCGTCGACGCACAGCCCGCTGGACAGGTCTGAGCGGACCAGCCGGTAGCTGCAGGTCAGCCCTTCATCGCCGCTGCTGTCACAGTCGTTGTCTGCTCCGTCGCAGACCTCTGCGGCGCCGGGGTTGATGTCCCGGTCGCTGTCGTCACAGTCCCCGTTGGCGCGGACATAGTTGCTGGGGGCATCGCACCGGGCCGAGGTCGTGGTGTTTCGGCCGTAGTTGTCGTTGTCGGCGTCGTAGTACCACGTCGTCGCGGTGCTCCGGTCCAGGCCGCCGTCGTCGTCGTCGACCAGCGCGTCACAGTCGTCGTCGACGTCGTTGCAGATTTCGGTCGCGCCGGGCTTGATGGCCGCCGATCCGTCGTTGCAGTCGCCCGACAGGCCCACATACGACGACGGCTGATCGCAGGCCAGGGTCGTGACCGAGGTGTTGCCGTAGCCGTCGTCGTCCGCGTCGTAGTACCACGTCGACCGGTCCGAGACGTCTTCATCGTCGTCGTCGATGTTGTCGTCGCAGTCGTTGTCGATGTCGTCGCACACTTCGACCCCGACTGGGCTGATCGTCTCATCGCCGTCGTCGCAGTCGCTGTCGTTGTCGACATAGCCCACAGGCAGATCACACCGCTGGATCGTCGATCCGGCGTCGCCGTAGCCGTCCTCATCGGCGTCCCGGTACCGCGGGGTCCCGGTCGAGTGGTCGACGTCGCTGTCGTCATCGTCGATGTTGTCGTCGCAGTCGTCGTCGATGTCGTTGCAGATCTCGGTCCGGTCGGGGTTCACATCAGAGCGGGCGTCGTCGCAGTCGGTGTCATCGGCCGAGTAGCCGCTGGGCACCGCACAGGAGCGGGTCGTCGAGGCCGCGTCACCAAAGCCGTCGCGGTCCGTGTCTGCATAAAAGTCCGCGCCGGTCGTCAGGTCGACGTCGTCATCTGCGTCGTCGATGTTGTCGTCGCAGTCGTCATCGATCTCGTTGCAGATCTCTGTCTGGTCGGGGTTGACGTCGTCACGAGAGTCATCGCAGTCCTGACAGGCCGCCCACCCGTCTGCGTCCACGTCCGCATACATCACCGACCCGTCACAGTTGTAGTCGTTGGGGTCGGTGCAGTCGTCTTCCACCGCGTCCGGGTGGTAGGTGACGTCGCGATCGTCGCAGTCGCCGGCCTGGGCGGCGTAGCCCGACGGGAGCGTGCACGCCTCTGTGGTGATGTCACCGACGCCGAAGTTGTCGCCGTCGATGTCCTGGTACCAGGTCAGCGTCACGCCCTCATCCACGTCGCCGTTGCAGTCGTTGTCTGCTTCGTCGCAGACCTCAACCCCGCCTGGGAACGACGTCGTGTCCGCGTCGTCGCAGTCGGTGCCGTCGATGACGTGGCCGTCCGGCGCCGCACACGCTTCGACCGAGGCGGCGCCGTCGCCGAAGCCGTCGGCGTCTTCGTCCGCGTAGAAGGTCGTGGTCACCCCTTCGTCCACGTCTTCGTCGCAGTCGTTGTCCAACAAGTCGCACGACTCTGCGTTTCCGGGGAAGACCACATCCCGGGTGTCATCGCAGTCGTTGGCGTTGGAGACGTAGCCGTCCGCCACGCCGCAGCCATCCGTCGGTGCATCCGGATCGCCGAAGCCGTCGCCGTCAGCGTCGGCGAACGAGCGGGTCGTCACGTCTTCATCGACCAGGCCGTCGCAGTCGTTGTCCAGACCGTCACAGATCTCCGGCTGGTTCGGCGAGATCGCAGGATCGTCGTCGTCGCAGTCCCCGTCTGAAGCGTTCACGCCGTCGCCGTCGCCGTCCGCGACGATCAAGCTGCCGGTGTCGACCTTCTCCCCGCCGCCGTCGCAGGACAGCGCCATGAGACAGGCTCCAATCAACCACGCGCGCATATCGGTACCCTCCTCACCTCGACGGTATCATTGTCCGTTTCCATGGAAAGGGAAACCCCACCTCTCCACTCCTCGCTGATCTGTCACATGAGCCGGTCGGTGCGAATAAACCTGGGATGGAAGCGGTACACTCTCTGCATCATCCATTGACCAGGAAGGGAGATTATGTCGCTCATCCGAGGCATCATCGAGCTGTTCACGCTCGGCGCCATCCAGTTCACCGTCGTGCGCCAGGGCGAAGTCCGCATCATCGAAAACCGAGGCAAGTTCCGGAAGGTCGCGCAGCCCGGCCCGCTCATCCTGTTCTCCCTATGGGGGCTCGGCGACACCATCGGAAAGTTCACCATCAGCCAGCTCAGCCGCGATGAGCGCGGGCTCGTCACCCTCGTCCCCCGACGAAACGTCGAGATCATCTCGACCCGGATGCAGGTCGATGACTACCCCAAAGAGTCCGTCATCACCCGCGACAACGCCACGGTCTTCATCGACGCCGTCGTCTACTACAAAGTCAACGATCCCAGCAAGGCCGTCTATGAAGTCCAGGACTACGTCGGCGCCCTGCAGAAGCTCGTCCAGTCTGCCCTCCGCGATGAGTGCGGCAAGTACGAACTCGACGAGCTGCTGGTGAGCCGCGACCAGATCAACAGCCGCCTGCGCGCCGTCCTCGACGAGGCCACCGACCCCTGGGGCATCCGCGTTGACCGCGTCGAGATCAAGGACATCGACCTCGGCAAGTTCGGCCAGATCCTCGCCGAGCAGCGCGCCGCAGAGACCAAGCGCCGCACCGAAATCACCGAGGCCGAGGGCCGGAAGCGCGCCGCCATCCTCCGCGCTGAGGGCGAGAGCGAGGCCCGCATCCTGGAAGCGAAGTCCGAGAAAGAGGCCTCTATCCTCAGGGCACAGGCGGACAAGCAGGCCCGCATCCTCTCCAGTGAGGCCGAAGCGGAGGCCACCCTGAAGCTCCGGCAGGCCGAAGCCCGCGGCATCCAGCTCCTCCAGCACGCCCTCCAGCAGTCGCAGTCCACCGACGACATGCTCAACCTGCTCCAGATCCAGGCCTCCACCCAGGTCGCCGAGAAAATCGCCAGCGGCCCCGCCAACAAGATCTTCCTGCCCGCCGACGTCACCAACGTCTTCGGCATGCTGAAGAACTTCTCCAACAACGGCTCCGCCTGAGCGGTATCATGAGTCTGGGAGCGTCTGGAGCCGACGGCTCAGCCACACTCCACCGGCGATGAACGCGAATTGGAACACCAACCGCACCACCGCCGCCGTGGTGCTTCCTACCGCTGGGTCTTCGCGGAACAGGTCCCAGATGTGGATGGGCAGAAACGCCACCATTAACGCTGTGAACCCGATGGCGCCCCAACGGCGGGTGCGGGGGACGATCAGCATGATCCCGAGCGCCCCCTCTACGATTGTGCTCGCTACGTTCGCGAACCACAGCGGGATCGGCGCTGGGACCATCGGGGCATAGAAGTCCGGGTTGAGCACATGGCCCGCTGCTCCAGCGAGCATCAGGAAGACGAAGAGCCCGAAGACGACACGTTCAAGGACAGTGATCAGCATTCCATCCGGTTATCCCAACCCGCATCGGATGGAAGCGAATCGCCTCACCGCTTCCCCTTGAAGTAGTAGGTCAGCCCTGCGCTCAGGTACATGTTCATCGAGGTATATCGTCCGTTGCCGACCACCGGCCCTTCCTCGATGTCCAGGTTTTCGAAGTCGTTGCTGATATCGAGCGGGAAGAGCGGGATGGCGATCTGTCGGGCGTCGCTTGTGGTGATGTCCTGCTGCTGCAGGAACGTCTGTGAAAACCCGACATCCACGCCGATTCGGTCGTTGTACACATACGTCGCGCCCAGGCCATAGATGATCTTCGGGGCGTCGATCTGTGAGACGCTCAGCGAGGCCGTTGGGATGGCGGATGTCTCGTAGGCGACGCCGCCTCGGGCCTGTAGGCCGTCGCGGATCGTGTACTCCCCGCCCAGGCGCAGCGACCATGCGTCTCGGAAGCCTGCCAGAAGCTCGATGTCGTCTTCGATGACGATCTCTTCGAGTTCTAAGGTTTGAACAAAGAAATTTTCTTCATCGAGCCCAAGCGCCAGGTCGACGTCGGTGACCACGATCTGCTCGGTCACGCTCCAGGTCTGGTACACCCCGGTCAGCTCGATCTCCAGGGCATCGGTGGGGTAGACCGCGGCGCCCAGGCGGAAGACCCAGGGGACGGTGAGCTGGACCCGGATGTCATCGTCGGTGAACGTTGAGTCGGTGAGGATCGGCACCGTTTCGACCAGATAGTGCGCTTCGCCGAAGTCGGCGGACATCGACCCGCCGCCGTTGACGTTGACCGGCGGGATCACGCTGGCGCCGATGGCGAGCCACTCGACGGGCTCGATGAGCACCCCGGCGTTCCAGGAGAACCGCGCGAGGTCCCACATCGTCACCGCGACGTCGACGTCGTACTGCTCGGGGTTCTCCTCACAGACCTCCGAGTCGGCGCTGGGATCACAGGTCGAGATGGTCAGCTCCTGCTCGGCCCGGAACAGCGTCCAGTTCAGCCCGACCCCCACCGACAACCAGTCGTTGAACCGGTGCGAGACCGACGGCCCGGTATAGACCTGCCAGATGAGCGAGTCGATGAGCGAGTACCGCTGCGGGCCGTCCTGAGGATACAGAGAGCTCGGTGCGAATGGCGTGTACAGCCCGAAGGCGAACACGGTGTTCGGCAGCCCGAACCGAGACGCGAACCCCACCGCGGGGATGGCGAACGCCGAGTCCTGGTTCTCGACCTGGTCGAACGTCTCAGAGACGTTGCCGTTGTCGTCATAGTCGATCCGCTGGAACTGGCCGGTCTGGCTGACCCCGGAGACGTTCACATAGATCTGGGGATCGTTGAGCCGGATAAGCGCAGCGGGGTTGTAGTACTGCGCGCTGATGTCATCGGCACTCGCGACGAACGCCCCGGCCCGGGCGGAGCCCCGGGTGCCCATGTCCAGATAGTAGTACCCTGCCGCTTCCGCAGCTTGAGATAGCAACAACAGCGACAGCATTTCGATTTCCTCCCGGCCTCGCGAAAAGCGTACCCGATATCCAGCCGCCTGCGCCTGCGCGCCTGGCGGCTTCCCCCCAGGAGCCCTCCAATGACAATCGTCAGTCTGCTGCCTTCCGCCACCGAGATCGCCTGTGCGCTGGGGCTTCGGGATCAGCTCGCCGCGGTCAGCCATGAGTGTGATTACCCCTCTGGCGTTGAGGGGCTCCCACACATCACCGACAGCATCATCCCCCATGGCCTGTCCCAGGCCGAGATCGACGCCGCCGTCTCCAAGGCCTTCCGTGAGGGCCGGGCGCTGTACACCGTCAACGGCGCCATGTTGGAGCAGATTCAGCCCGACATCATCCTCACTCAGGACGTCTGCGACGTCTGCGCCGTCAACCAGGACACGGTGCTCTCCGCGATGACCGGCTTGCCGCAGCACGTCGCCGAGACCGCGCGGCTCGTCAGCTTCACCGGCAAGAGCATCGGCGGTGTCTTCCATGACATCGAGACCCTCGCCGATGCCGCCGGGATCATCGACCAGGGGGCAGCGCTGCTCGATGGCCTCCGCCAGCGCCTCCAGATCCTCGAACAGGCCGAGCACCGAAACACCCCCTCGGTCATGATGCTGGAGTGGCCCGACCCGCCGTTCAGCGGCGGCCACTGGGTACCCGAACAGATCGCCCTCGCTGGGGGGCGCTCAGCCATCGGCGGGCCGGGGCAGGACTCTCGGCGGCTGACCTGGGACGAGATCCTGGACGCCGACCCGGACATCATCTGTTCGATCGCCTGTGGCTACGATCTTGAGCACAACACCGCGTTCGCCAGGGCGCTGTTTGAACATCCCCAGGCCAGCCGCCTGCGGGCCGTCCAGCAGGGGCAGGTCTGGGCCTTTGATGCCAACAGCTTCTTCTCCCGGCCCGCCCCTCGGCTCGTCGACGGCGCAGAGCTGCTTCGGGTGGCCATCCAAGATGGTAAGTCGGTTGAACTTCAGTCTCGGAAAATCCATCCGTAGGATCAGTCGATGACTGCTGTAATCACATGTCCCAGTTGCCTCCGCCCCAACGCCAACCACCGCGAGCGGTGTATGTACTGTGGGGCGATCATGCCGAATCCAATCGGAAAAAAGCCTGAGCCCCCTCGGCCGCTGCCCCAGAACATCGACCAGCTGATCCGCGCCGCCATGTCCGGCGAGACCACGACCGAGGCGGTCCGGGCCGCCTTCGATATCGCTCATCCCGAGCCGCTGCCAAACGCCAGCCGTGTCGATCCACACGCGTTTGAGGCGCCCACCCCGCCGGTCCTCGACATGATCCCGCCGCCGCAGGCCCGAAAGCGAGCGCCCTCCGCTGCACCCCAGGCGCCACCGGTCCAGAGCATCGGTGAAGGGCTTGGCCGGCTCGCAGAGATGATCGCCGAAGCCCGCTCAGCCTGGTACTCCGGCCGTGGCGCCTTCGTCCAGGAGACGCTCCTCAAAGCCAACCCGCTCCTCCAGCAGCTCGTCCAGGACCTCACCGCCTCTGCAGAGGGGACCACCACGATGGTCGATGCCCAAGACGAGGCGCCGCTGACGTCGACGCGGTCTCTTCAGTTGTTTATCGAGGGAGGGAACGACCCCGGGAAGGCGGGCGCCATCGCCCGCGCCCTCGACGTCGACGCGGTCACCGCCCGGATGCTCGCCGTCTGCCGCCACCCTTGCGTCGCCCTCCGCGACGCCGACGCGGGCGCCCTCCAGGACCTCGCCCATCGGTTTCAGCAGACCACTGGCCTTCGGGCTGCCGTCATCGCCCCCCATCAGGTTCGTGAAGTGCAGTCTGTCTCGGCGGTCCTCGGGCTCGCGGGGATACGGAACTTCCAGGTCTCGCGGGCGGCGGTCTGGCAACAGGTCCCCCATGATCCGCTCCGCGATGGCCGCGTGGTGCGGACCCCGAAGATCACCCTCGCGGTCCCCGGTGAGGTCGTCATCGCCCATTATAAGGGCTCCGAAGCCCCCGCCTCCTACACCTTGACCCAGGAAGATCGGATCGGCGTGGTCGACCTGTATGGCCCTGACATCGCCCTCCGCTTCGTCGAGGGGATCACCGACTTCACCGGGATGCCCGGCTACGACGTGGCCTCGAAGCGGCGCAGCTTTCGCGGATTCCTCGACCGGTTGGGCATCTGGTTCCCCAACGTCCGAAAGCTCGGGCCGCGCGTCTGCCGCCCTGCTGAGCCGCCCCGCCCCGTCGCCGGCCAGCCCCTCATGCCCTCCGTTCAGTCCAATGGCTGGGACACCTGGGATGAGCACTCTCGGCTCTGTACCCTCCTTTGAGGCGCGGAAGGGGAACAGGATGTGAGGGGGATCGGTTACACCAGACCGTGAATCGTATCGGGAGATATCACGATGAGCCTCTGGAATGACCTGATGAACCGCCTGCGGAAGACCGGCGAAGCCGCCAAGCAGGAGGCCACCCGACGCGCCACAACGGCCGCCGCCCAGGCCACCGTCGATCAGGTCAAGCAGCGCATCAGCGCCGCCGCCGACAGCTTCCTCGACAGCGCTGAGGCCGAACTCCAAGACGCTCAGGCCGCCCGTGAGGGCCGGCCCGCGTACACGCCCTCAGAGAGCACGTCCGGCGCCGACGCGCTGATCGCCCGCGCCGCAGAGCTGGACGCCGCCCACAAGGCCCGCCGACCCGCCAACATCAACCGTGCGCCGTCTTTCACCGAGCAGAAAGCCGCGCGGAAGGCGAAAGCCCAGGCCGAGCTGGAGCGCCTCAAGCAGCAGCTCAGGGGAGACGGCGACTGAACCGACGGCGGCGGCACAGGGCCAGCAGGCCAGACCATGCCGCCCAGCCGGCCATCGCGCCGCCGCCGATGGTGGCGCAGCCGACGCCGCGCGGCCCCTCGCCATCTCCGACCGATCCATCATTCTGGCGGTTGTCATCAGGCTCGTCGACCGTCCAGGTGATGTTGTATCGGTAGCCAAACGTCTCCCCCCGCCGCTGCGCCGACGCGGTGGCGTTGATGACCATCCAGACATCCTCGGTCACATCCACGGTGGTGTCCACCACACCGTCGGTGACCTCAAGCGGAAGGACGATCGTCCCGTCCGGGGAGACCAACCAGACCGACCACTCCGCCTGGTTGCCCGCGTCGCCAGACCCGTCCCCCTCAAACTGTATCCGGAGACCGTTGATCACGGGCGCTTCATCGTGTAACGGCGCCAGCTCGATGTAGTTGGTGCCCATCCACTCTGGCAGGTTGCCCTCTGCTTCGATCCAACCGTCCGAGTCCCCGACCACGAGGTCCGCGAGCCGGAAGTCTTGATCGGGCAGATTGCTGGCGTAGTACTCGTGAAACTGCTCGTACAGCTCGCCGTTTTCATAGTCCCAGCTGACGTTTCGGGCGGCGAAGTCCGAGAAGGCGTCGAACAGCGTGGTCCCATAGTCGGCCACCAGGCGATCGCCGATGACCGTCAGCGGATCAGCGGCGTTATCCGATTCGGTCCATGCCACCCGGATCAGATCCGGATCGGCGGTATGCTCGGTGAGGTGCTGAATGAAGATGAACGCACCGTACTGGTGGCTCTCTTCGATGGTTCCACGCTGCGGGTAGGCGAAGTGGTTGATCGAGAGGTGCGGCAGAAACGAGTACCCAAACAAAAACCCGGCATGAGACGTGTCGTCGGGGATGACCTTGTCCATGACCCAGGTCGCCGTGGCCTCCCAGAACCAGGCCCCCGGCGCGTTATTCGCATACTCATATGTCGATCGGGCGCCCCCTTGGACGCCATGGAAGAGCTCATGGGCGATCACCGCGTCGCCGTAGCCGTTGAGGTAGGTGTATGCCGTGTCGCTCAGCACGAGCATCGGGTACCCTTCGTCGTCCAACGTGTAGTACCCGCCGACCCCACCGGAGATGGCCGGCACGTTCCCGCCGGTCTGGCCCAGGTAGACGTTCACCTTGGTCGTGTCCGCGTACAGTGGCGCAGGGTAGCCCATCTCCTCAACCTCAACGGTCCAGGCCAGCTCGAAGGCATCAAGCACCGCCTGGGCGGTGATGTCCGTGATCCCCGACCCCCACCGCACCACAAAATGGTCGGACTCCATTGAATTGGGCACCGCATAGAAGTCGCGGGTCGTCAACTCACCATCGGGCGGTGGCGGCAGCGCGGGCATTGCCCAATCTGCGGGCATGATCCCCGCGGGCAGGCCCCGCGCCCGCAGCGCATCATTGGCGCAGTCGACCTGTCTTTGGTGTCGCGCCTGATGGCTGAGGTGCGCCAACGCGGCGGTGAGGTGACTGTCCGGCGCATCAATCGCATCAAGTGCGTCTTTGAGGCCATCGCATTGATCCGCCAGCGCCGGGCCGCTGGCCAGGACGACAAGAGGTGTGAGGAACATCAACCATTCTCCCATGAAATCCTGTTGTGTCTCTAACAGGGCTGGGAGAGACCGTTCAAGCCGGTTCTTCTCGCACCAGCATAAACCAGGAGTTCATCGCCTTTCCGTTCTTGAACGCGGCGCCGATGGTGCAATGCGCGGAGACCCGCCGCATCCGATCGGTCATGTGACCATAGACGAGGGTCGCGGTCCCCTGATCGTTCGGCTTGAGCGGTGGGAAGTCACCGGGGGTGGTCTCGGGGAGGGTTCGATAGTCGAACAGCACCCCGTCGTCGTCCTGGGTAGCGATGAAGTGCCCGGGGCCGGCGAACCATGTGGTCAGCCGCGCGGTGTGGTTGTAGCCCTGGACGACGCCGTCGCGCAGCACCAGGCGCTTCTCGAAGGCGTTGAACACGGGCAGCGAGTTCTGGCCGTGGTGCCGGACGATCACGCCGGGCTCGCCGTGGAAGAACGACAGGTCGAGCGGATCGGACTGACCGGCGAGGGCGAACAGCGCGCGCAGCTCGCGGCGGGACAGCCCGCGCATCCAGTTGACCCGCTCATCGTGAGAGAGGGCGTCGAGGGCCGCGGCGATGGGACCGGGGCGGGCGGTCAGGCTGGGCAGAGGTACCGTCATGGTCCCCTTGTATCGCGGATCGCGGTGTCAGAATTGAAACGCCCCGCCGAAACACGGCGGGGCGGGATCGACAACCCGGCCCGCCTTACAGCCAGCCCTGGATCATCTCGTCGGTCAGGCGGGCGGGGTGGCCGCGCCAGATGATCTCGCCGTCCTTGACGACGGCTGCAGCGGGGATGCCCGAGACGTTGAAGTGCGCGCTCATGTCCCCGGACTCCTTGGCGATCGGGTAGCTGACGCTCTTCTCCTGGATGAACTCGGCGACCGAGTCGTCGGTCGAGGACCGGGTGACCTTGGTCAGGCCGACCATCTGGAGACCCTGCGGGTTGTACTTGGAGTAGGTCTCCTGAAGCTTCGGCACCTCGCGCTTGCAGTGGGGGCACCACTGCTCCCAGAAGACGATGAGGGTCGGCTCAGAAGACGCGAAGTTGATGTTCGCCTGGTTGTTGAACCACTTCTCGACCGCGAGGGCGTCCGGCGCCTTCTTGCCGATCACCTCAAGCTCCTGGGCCATCTTCCGCGCCCGGCGCCAGATGCGGGTGTTGGAGTACTTCTTCTCCATGTCGGTGATCTGGGCCTTCGCCTCCGACATCTTGCCAGCCTGGACCAGAGAGGCGACCTCTTCATACATCTTCTGGGCAGCCGCTTCCTCGTCGGCGCTGGGACCCGCGGCGGCGGCCGGCGCTGCCGCCGAGCGCTCTTCGAGCTTGGCGACCTTGATTTCGAGCTCGTCGATCTTCTCTTCCAGGGACTGGACCTGGTCAGCCGTCGCACAGCCCGCAGCGAGCAGCGCGATCATCGCAGTGCGGAACAACATGGGTTCTCCTGTTTCGATGAGTATTGCTTCAGCAAAGCTCAGACCCTATCTGCGGAGCACCTGCACCCGCAAGCCCGGTCTTCACCACGTCCAACAGACGCCCCCCTCATCCCGTCTTGTCCATTTTTCTCCGCTTTTTCTCATGCCGCTCCCCATACAACCCCTTCAACGCCAAAAAAAACAGCCCGCAACGGGCTGTACTCAGATGAAGCGGCCAACAGGGCGGGCCGGCTGCGGTCAGTCCAGACGGCGGGCCACGGCGCTCAACCCCAACAAGTCGATGTTCGCCTCTGAGAAATTCTCGGACTCCATCTGGACGTTGACCCCAAGCGACCACCGCAGGCTCAACTCCGGATCGTCCTCGCGGAGCTTGTTGAACATCTCATCGGTCATCTTCTGGCCTACCGCGTCGTCTTCAGCGTCCTCACCAGGCTCCAGGGTGCCGACCATCACCGACGCGTAAGCCGGGATGCTGCCCTCGATGGCGATCTCCTTCTTCTCCAGGACACGGTCCGACTTGTCCTTGATGGTCGCCAACAAGACGATGTCCTTCATCTCAAACTTGCTCTTGTTTTTGAGCATGAACTGGAAGTTGGTGATGTTCTCTTCGCGCTGGTTGGGCAGCTGCATCCAGGACGCGTTCTGAACGAAGACGTACCGATCAGGGTTGTAAATCGGGTCGTAGTCGTCGCGGGTGCGGGAGTCCTTGAACTGATATCCGGCGATGGTGTCGCGCACGCTGACCCAGCCGCGGATGCTGCCGTCGGCCTTCTCGACCGCATAGAACTCGCCCTGTTTGCCCCTGAGCTGAACCTGGCTGTCCTTGGTCAGGGTGCCGATCTTGCTGGCGTTCGCGTCCGGATCGGCGTAGACCTGGGCCGGATCAGCGGTGACGATCAGCTCGGTCAGGCCCAGAGCGAACTCCAGGTCTTCGTCCGTCGGCATTCGAACCGCGAAGTAGTACATCCCATAGCCGACGACCGCGACCAGGATGAGCAGGATGCCGATGATCGGGCCCTGGGGCAGGCTGCCGCGGGGCTTATAGTCCAGATCGTCGTCGTCGTACCCGCCAGAGGTGTCGGGGAACTGGTCCTTCAGCTCTGGGATCTCGGTCGCATACAGCCAGTCGCTGGCGCCGGGAGGCTGAACCATATCGCCAGGGCCGAGACGACCGGTGCGAGCGAGCTGTTTGAGTTCATTGAGATCCTGAGCGGAGAACTGGTCGTCTCCTTGCGTTACAAGCCATCGGGCCATTCGAACATGCTCTTTTGGAGAGGGGAGGGGGCTCACGCGGACGGAACCACTAGACGAATCGTCTACCGTGAGTTTCCGTCTATGGTCAAGGCGTCCCTCCCCTGCACCTGGATGATTGACCCACTGTTTGCAACCACTGGCCCGGGCGGGTCGGTCTGATTAAACCCCCTCGTCTGTGCCCTACGCTCCGCTCCGACTGCTGCTCCTCTTCGACACCCATGGCGGGCTGTGCGGCCCGCTCGTCCCCATCCTGCGCAGCCAGCTTGAGCATCGGGCGTTTCTGGTCGACACCCACCCCATCCAGGCCGGACCGATCGACATCGCACCCTACGCCGGGCTGATCGTGGGCATCCCGGTCATCCACCCGCGGCAGCCCATCCTCCACCCGCGGCCACGCGCCTTCCTCGATGGGCTGCCGCTGCACGGTCGCCCGATCGCGGTCTTCGTGGTCGGCCGACTGTGGGTCGGCGACACCCTCCAGGCCGCCCGTGACGATGTGGTCCAGCGGGGCGCCCGCCTGGTCGCGGCGCGCGCCTATCGGACGTGGTGGATGGATACGCATGATGAGAGCATCGCTGACGAGTGCATGGTTCGGATTCGATAGCCTTCGCCGCCGCCCTGCGGGGCGCCGAGCGCCGCCTGCGCGCCTGCGGGCTGTCTGGCCGCGACGCCTTCTGCGCCCTGTGCCGGCACCTCGCCGGGCGCCTCGGCCTCCCCGAAGGGCTCTGGCCCAAAGGCCCAAACGCCCCCGACGCGGCGGACCTCGGCCGGATTCCGCTCGCTGATGATCTCGATCTGTTCGGTCTCAGCTATGAGCGGTTCTTCTCAGATCTCTTCAAGGCCGGCCGCGGGCAATACTTCACCCCACAACCCCTCGTCGCCTTGATGGCTGACCTCGCGGAGCTGTCCGAAGACGACGTGGTGCTCGATCCCACGTGCGGCGCCGGCGGGTTTCTGGTCGAGGCCCACCGGCGCGGCGCGGACGTTCGGGGCGTCGAGATCGACCCCGAACTGGTCGCCCTCTGCCGGCTCAACCTCGCCCTCGTCGGCGCCGACCCGGACAAGGTGGTCCAGGCCGATCTGTTCGCGGCCCGCACGGCGGTGCCCACCGCCGATGTGATCCTCGCCAACCCGCCCTTCAGCGTCCCCATCACCAACCCGGCGATCCTCTCTCGGTTCACGCTGACCCAGGGCCGCCAGCGGGTCAGCTCCGATGAGCTGTTCTTTGAGGCCGCCCTTGAACACCTTCGGCCAGAGGGGCGGCTGATCGCCGTCCTTCCACGGTCGGTTCTGGCCAATCGCAGGACCACCGGGCTCCGTCAGTGGATCGACCGGCGGTTCGTGCGACGGGCCGTGGTGTCCCTTCCGGAAGGCATCTTCCGGCCCTTCGGGGGCGCCGCGGCGCAGGCGACGATCGTTGCGCTCCAGCGCCGGCCCGCCCGGCAGGCACCCTGGATCGGTGCCGTCATCGTCAACCCCGGATATGACGTCACCTCGAAGGTGTACCGACCACAGCAGCCCGATGAGATCGCTGCCCTCCGGAGCGCCCTCGCTGAGGGCGCGGCCCCGACGGTCTCCTCCGGGTGGCTGCCCGAGCGCGAGCTGCAGGACGACGGCATCGCCGCTTCGGTCCCCCGAGCGCGGCTGGGTGATCTCGGCCGGATCGTGAAAGCACACCTTCGTCCTTCAGATGTGCCGCAGGAAGCGCTGACCGAGATCGACCTCGCCGATGTCGACCGCTCCACAGGAGAGGTGCGGGACGCCCGGGCGCTGCGCGGTGAAGACTTTAAAGGGGTCAAGGCCGAATTTGAAGAAGGCGATGTGCTGTTCTCTCGCTTGCGGCCCAACCTCAATAAGGTCGCCATCGCCGCGCGCCCCGATCCGTCGATCCCGCCGCGGCTGGTCGGATCGACCGAGTGGGTCCGGCTCCAGCCGCGAGACCCGGCGGAGCGGTATCTGCTCTTGCTCGCCGCCCGGTCATCCTTCGTTCGGGCGCAGCTCACGGCCACGTCCGGCCAGACCCATCCGCGCGTCCGCTCGACGGAGCTGCCGAACCTCGCCGTGCCCGATCCAGGGGACGCCCGCCTGCTGCTGGACGCCGTGCTTCGGCGGGCCCACGAAGCCAGGCTCCAGGCCCGTCGCCAGATGGACGCCGCCGCGGCCCTATATGAAGCCTACGGCCGCGGCGAGATCGAGGAGGCGGATCTCATCGAGGCGCTTCAGGCGCTGCTCGGCTGAAACCGCGGCAGCCTCAGGACGGCGCGCGTCAACCGCTCCGCGACGTACCGGGCGCGCGCGGGGGTACAAATCTGGGCCTGGTTGATCTCCAACTCCAGATGGGTGACCCCATGGTTCACGCCATGGCGTTCGGCGGCATACATCAGCCCGAACTTCGCCGAATAGGGCGCGTTGAGGGCGACGAAGAACCCCTCATCTTCGATGAGCGTTTTGAGCTGCGTGGCCTCTTGTTCGAAGTCGGAGAACAGGATGCCCACGTCCATCGTCCGCAGCGCCCGATCCCAGATGGGCGTAAACGAGTGCATCGACAGCAGAAGGAGGGGAGCGCCGTTGCCCCGCCGCTGGGTCAGCGACCGGTCGATGGCGAGGTGGTACGCCTCATGGTATTGCGCGATCCGATGCTGACGGTCTGCTTCGCTGAGGTTGTGGTTGAACGACAGCGGCGTGTTCTCGACCGAGGGCTTGATGAGGTCTGTGCGGTCGGGGTGACGGTTGGGGTCGATGACGAGCCGGGAGAAGCGGGCCATCACGGCGGTCGAGCGGCTGCGCTCGACCATCTCCATACAGACGGCGCGCGCGCCGATGTCGATGCCCCAGTGCGTCTGGAGGATGGCCCGATCGGACTCGGTGCAGGGGAGGGGATCGGGCAGCCGGTTGGAGGCGTGCTCACAGGTGATCAGCAGCGGCCCCGAGCCGGGAAAGCCGTACACTTCGTATGCCTCTGCGATCGCATGCCGTGGCGCCCGTGGGCCTTTGGCCGCCGAGCGGTCGTCGCTCATCAGGAGGACACCCCGTCGAGTTTTTCGATCTTGAGGATGTTGGTCGCGCCCCGAAGCGGCGTATTCCCGGCCATGACGACGATTTCGATGCCACGCTCGAGCAGGCCGCTCTCGATCAGGATCTGCTCGCCCTTGGCGATCAGATCGTCGGTGGAGTCGATGAACGGAACCTGAAGCGCCGTCACCCCCCAGGCCAGCCGGAGCTGATCGCAGACGGTGGAGTGGGGCGTGAGGGCGTAGATGCCCATCTTCGGTCGGGTCTTGCTGGCCAGGATGGCGGCGTGGCCCGACCAGGTGAACACGACCAGCGGACGCGGGATCTCGCGGACGGCATAGCAGGCCGCCCAGGCGACGGTCCGCTCCGAGTTGTTGAGCGCCGGCAGGCTGTCCAGGTTCGGGCGCCGGAAGTAGTCGCTCTGTTCGACCTCACGGGCGATGGCGTCCATCACCTCGACCGAGCGGACCGGCCAGTTGCCTGCGGCGGTCTCACCAGACAGCATGACCGCATCGGTCCCATCGACGATCGCGTTGGCCACATCCGCGGCTTCGGCCCGGGTCGGTCGGGGGTTGCGCTCCATGCTGTCGAGCATCTGCGTCGCGGTGATGACCAGCTTGCCTTGTCGGTTGGACCTGGTGATCAGCTCTTTTTGGACGACCGGCACCTGCTGGAGGGGAATCTCAACCCCCAGATCGCCCCGGGCGACCATGATGCCGTCCACCACCGCAAGGATCTCATCGATGTTGGCCACCCCCTGCGGCTTCTCGATCTTGGCGATGATCGGCAGGTCGGGCTTGCCGTGCTTCTCAAGCTCTGCCTTGAGAACCGCGATGTCATCGGCGTGGCGGACGAACGAGAGCGCCACATAGTCCGCGCCAGCAGCGACCCCGACCGCAAGGTCAGCCTTGTCCTTCTCCGTCATTGCGGGCGCTTTGATCGTGGTCTCGGGCAGGTTGATGCCCTTGCGTGACTTCAGCTCGCCGCCCACCTCCATCAAAATGTCCACCTCAGCCGGGGTGATGTCCCGACGAACCGCATGGACCCGACCCGACAGGGTCCCGTCGGCGAACAGCACCGCTTCCCCGACCTCAACATCGTTGGCCATCGACGGCCAGGTGGTGCCGACCCGGAAACCGTCTGAGACCATCTGGTTGTCCATCACCACCGTGAGAATGTCCCCGTTCTTCAACGGCAGGGGCGGCTCGATGGTGCCGACCCGGATCTTGGGACCCTGAAGATCAAGCAGAATGGCGACCGAGCGGCTCAGCGTGGTGGCGATGCGCCGAATCCGCGCGAAGTCTGCACGAATCGACTCTGCGGTGCCATGGGAACAATTGATCCGACAGACATCAAGGCCGACCTCAAGAAGCCGGGTGAGGGTTTCAGGATCACGGCTTGCAGGGCCGATGGTGCCAACAATTCGAGTGCGTCGTTCGGTATTCATGGCGGCGAGTCTACCAGACCCGAACTGGGAAGATGTGACGGCACAACGAGAAATCGGCCCCACTTAACCGCAGCAGAAGTGTCCGAAAAACGAGCGGACATTTTCTGTCGTGGAACACGAAATGTTCCACGTTTGATTGACGCGTCAATGGATCTATGTCAATGTAGAAATGTCGCCTGGGAGTGGCGCGATCTCGTTCGGAAATCATCCGAGATCGTGGACATCTATTGTAGGCGTACATCCTGTTCATGTTCAACTCTCTCGTGGGAGAACCTCATGGCTGTCACGTCCCCCAAGACTGTCGCGTCCCCCAAGAGCCGTCAGCGCGTCGCGCGGAACTTCATCAAGAGCTACGGGCGCACCCGCTTCCGTCGTCTCCTCGAAGCACTCGCCAACCGCGAATCGGGTCAGGCCATCGCGAACGAATTCGGCGTCAGCCGTGAGCGGGTTCGCCAATGGAAGAACACCTTTGGTGAAGTCATCACGTACTACCGGGTCTTTCCTGAGATCGACCAGATCCTGCATGAGCGCCGCTCCGCCTGATCGGCGCCGCGTATTGACCCGGCTCGGGGGTGGGCGCGGGTGATCACTGGCCGCTGACGCGATGTTGTCTTAAAGGGCAGCGTCACCAGATACCGTTTTATGAGTCAGCAGCGGGGCCCGTGATGTCATCCAACAATCGTTTCAAGAAGATCGTCTGCGCCTACTCCGGTGGGCTCGATACCTCCGTCATGATCCCGTGGTTGCGCGAGAATTACGGCGCGGAGATCATCACCTACACCGGCGATCTTGGCCAGGGCGACGACCTCGCCGCGATCAAGCAGAAGGCGCTGAACACCGGCGCGGTCTCGGCAGAGGTGGAAGACCTCCGCGCGCGCTTCGTCCGCGACTTCATCTGGCCCGCGGTCCGCGCCAGCGCCGTCTATGAGGGGCAGTACCCCCTGCACACCGCGCTGGGCCGGCCGCTGTTGGCCAAGGGCCTCGTGGAGACCGCGCGGAAGTATGGCGCGGACGCCATCGCCCATGGCTGCACAGGCAAGGGCAACGATCAGGTTCGCTTCGAAGTCACTGCGCGCAGCCTCGATCCCAGCCTGGGCATTGTCGCGCCGCTGCGGGAGTGGGAGCTGTTGACCCGTGAGATGGAAGTGGACTATGCCGTTGAGCGCGGCATCCCCATCCCGATCACCCGTGAGAAGCCCTACTCGATCGACCAGAACTTATGGGGCTGCGCCATCGAGTGTGGGGAGATGGAAGAGCTGTGGGCAGAGCCGCCAGATGACGCCTGGATCATGACCAAGGATCCCAGCCACGCTCCGAAGGGCAGCGTGGAGCTGGTGATGCGATTTGAGCAGGGCATCCCGGTCGCCATTGACGATCGGCCGATGAACGGTGTCTCCTTGATCGAGTACCTCAACAGCCTCGCCGGCACGTTCGGCGTTGGTCGCATCGACATGGTCGAGAACCGGGTGGTTGGCCTGAAGTCTCGTGAGGTGTATGAGGCGCCCGCCGCGACCCTGATCCACATGGCGCACACCGAACTGGAGCGGATCACGCTGGATCGGCCGACCTTTAACTACAAGCGCAAGATCTCGCAGGACTATGCCAACCTGATCTACGACGGCGCATGGTTCGGCCCGCTGCGGACCTGTATGGACGGCTTCATCAACGCCAGCCAGAAGTACGTCACTGGCGAAGTCCGGATCCGGATCTCGGCCGGCCTGGCTCGGATCACCGGTCGGCGCTCGCCGTACTCGCTCTACGACGACGGGCTGGCGACCTACTCGGAGGGGGACACCTTCGATCGGGCCGCCGCGGAGGGGTTCCTCAAGCTCTATGGGCTGTCGTACGAGACCGCGGCGCGGGTTCATCGCGCCGCAGAGAAGCGCGCCGCGGAAGAGGGCTGAACGATGGCGCTGTGGGACGGGCGCTTCTCTGAAGGGCCGGCCGCGGAGATGCAGGTGTTCTCCGAGTCGTTGAGCACCGACCTGCTCATGTGGGAGCAGGACATCGCCGGTAGCCTGGCGCATGCGCAGATGCTCTCCGAAGTGGGCCTGATCACCGGGGAAGAGCGCGCCCAGATCGCCGCCGGGTTGGAGGCCGTCGCCGCGGAGCTGCGCGGCGGCTGGAGCCCCGGCGTCGAGCAGGAAGACATCCACATGGCCGTCGAAGGGCGCCTTCACGAACACATCGGCGCCGTCGCCGGGAAGCTGCACACCGCCCGCTCCCGGAACGATCAGGTCGCCACCGACGTGCGGCTGTGGATGCGCGCCCGGCTCATGACCCTCTCCGATGAAGTTGGCGCCCTGATCGCCGCCCTGGTCGATCGGGCAGAAGCCGATGGAAAGGTCCTGATCCCCGGCTGCACCCACCTCCAGCGGGGGCAGCCGATCTGGATGGCCCACCAGATGCTCGCCCACGCCTGGGCGTTCTCCCGTGACCGCGAGCGGATCGCCGATGGGCTCAAGCGGGTCAACCGCAGCCCCCTCGGCGCCGCTGCCATGGCCGGTACCCCGCACCCCATCGACCGCGATCGCACGGCTGCGCTCCTCGGCTTCGATGGCGTCCTGGAGAACGCCATGGACGCCGTCGCCGCCCGCGATCATGTCCTGGAGACCGCCGCGACCGCCGCGATCCTGGGCAGCCACCTGTCTCGGCTCGCTGAAGAGCTGGTCCTGTGGTCAACCCCAGAGTTCCGATACGTCCGCCTCTCTGAAGCATGGTCCACCGGAAGCTCGATCATGCCCCAGAAGCGGAACCCCGACGCCGCAGAGCTGATCCGAGGCAAGACCGGGCGGACCTATGGGGCGCTCATGTCCCTGCTGACCTTGATCAAGGGCCTGCCCATGGCCTACAACCGCGATCTGCAGGAAGATCGGCCCGCCCTGTTCGACGCCGTGCACACCGCCATCGCCTGCGCGCGCGTTGCAACGGGCTGCATTCGTTCGATGACCATCCTCGGCGGCCCCGATCTGGTCGGTGATCCGCTGCTCGCCACCGAGCTGGCTGACTTCCTCGCCGCCCAGGGCGTGCCGTTCCGTGAAGCGCACCACGTCGTCGGAACCATCGTGCGGGATCGCGAAGAGAAGGGGCTGAACCTGGCCAGTCTGGATGTGGCCACCCTTCAAACCTTCCACACCGCCTTCAATGAAGACGCCCTGGCATGGCTGGATCCAGAAGCCGCTGCTGAACGGCGGACCTCTCGCGGTGGGACGGCGTGGTCTGAAGTGGTTCGTCAGGCCGGGATCTTGCGCAACACGCTACGCAACACGCTACGCGACCGCCTGTGAACGGCCAACCACGGTAGATTCCAACGTACGCTGCAGATCCCGAACCTCAGCACGGATCAGCGACGTCGGTGCGCCCAGTTCGATCAACCGGGCCAGCCGGTCGACCGAACCCCCCAACGCCGTCGCCAGCTCGGCATCAAGCTGTACAATGCGGGACGATCTGGGCAACAGCAAAATGCCGGCCGGTCCGGTCCGTTTCAGGGCGAAAGGCTGCCACGCCGTTCGTTGGTTGGGGGGCATCGCCAGTGTGATCTGTTGGCTGTACCATTCCGGTGTGTTTGGTCGTGGCGGTGGCCATGTCAGCCGGGGTGGCCACTGCCACAAAGGGACGTTTTGGTTGTCCCCCCACTGCCGCCCCGGTGGTAATCGGATCAGACCATCCGGATCGACCCAGGCTTCGCCACGGGCCACTGCACGATGGTGTGGATCGGCGTCGGGATGAATCAGGGGGAGGGGGAGGCGGTGGTATCTGAACATACGTTCCCCATAACCAACAATCCGTGGAACAACAGATGTTCCACGGACAGATCTTGACCGAATCTGGTCAAACGTTCAGTCGTTCGGAGCCACCGGCGTCCCGTCTGGGTTCATCTCGACGATGGGCCATCCCAGCCCCTCCAGCGCCGGCCGAACTACGTCGACATCGCCGATGACCAGAACCACCAGCGCCTCTGGGTTGATGTTGGCCTGCAGCGCCGCCCGGGCGTCCGCCAGGGAGACCGCCCGGATCCGATCCGGGTAGCTGCTCAGCCAGTCCTTCGGCAACGCGTACCGTTGGACATCAACGGTCCGATCCAGCAGGTAGCCCGGGTTCTCGAAGCGGACCGGCCAGCTCCCCAGGACGTCTCCACGGGCCGCAGCCAGCTCGCCCTGCGTCAGCGGCGTCTCGCCCAGCGCGCCCTCCAGCTCGCCCCACATCTCCGTGATGGCGTCTGCTGTGTAAGGCGTCTGCACGCTGGTATACACGTTCCAAACGCCCGGCAGGTAGTTGTAGCTGATCCACGACGACGCCCCATACGTCCACCCCTTGTCCTCGCGAAGGTTCAGGTTGATCCGCGAGGTGAACTGCCCGCCGATGGCCATGTTCGCCAGCTCCAGCGCTGTCGCGTCCTCAGCGGTGCGCTCGCCGACGAACTGCCCCATCCGAATCAACGACTGCGTCGCGCCGGGTTTGTCGACCAGGTAAATCGTGCCCGCATCGACCGGCGCGGCGTCAGGCGTCACAGCGGCAGTGGTCTCCCCGCCCGTGGCCTGGAAGGCCTCTCCGAAGCGCGCCTCCAGCAACGGCTGGATCTCTTCCAGCGTGATGTCCCCGCCGACCAGGAAGGTCAGGTCCTCCGCGACGAAGTGATCGGCATACCACGTCTGCATCTCTGCGCGGGTCATCGCCTCATAGCTGTCGATGGTGGTCAGGTTGCCGGCGTACGCTTCGCCGTACATCATTCGGCTCCACGCCCGCCGGGCGATCTGGCGCGGATCCTGGGGGACAGCCTTGAGCGTCTGGATGCGGTTGGCCCGGATGATCGACCACTCTGCTTCTGGGAAGTCCGGCTGGAGGGTGACCTGGGCCATCAGGTCCAGGGAGGGGGTGAGGTTCTCTTTGAGGGTCTTGAGGTTGACCGTGGCGCCGTCCAGCCCGCTGCCTGAGGTCAGCTCGCTGGCCAGCGCCCGCAGCTCCCGGCTGATCTGATCGGCCGTCTTGCCGGCGGCGCCCTCGTTGAGCATGTCCACCGTCGCGCTGGCCAGCCCTGGCCGGTCGGCCGGATCGGTCCATGCCCCGTTCTCGCTGACCAGCCGCACATAGACCAGCGGGACCTCGTGGTTTTCGACCACGGCGATCTGGATGCCGTTGGACAGCTCCCCGGCCACGACCGCCGGAAGCTGAAACGGTCGCGGAGCCAGCGGGCTCGGCATCTCGGTGTAGGTCCGCGTCTGCGGCGGCACGTTCTTGGGGCCGCAGCCAGACAGCCCCACCCACATCGCGCCCATCCACATCACGCCCATCCACATCGCGCCCATCGATATCGCGCGGTTCATCACTCACCTCCCTGGGGGCCGGCCGGTGTCTCCGGCGTAACATGTAGGATGACCCGCCTATCGGGGACAAGGATCTCGTTGAAGGCGGCGTTCGCGCTCCTCAGCGTGACGGACTGGTAGCGGGCGATGTCCTCGTCAAGGAGCCCCGGATCGCCGCCCTGGGTGTAGTAGGCGTTGAGAATGTCTGCTTTCTGCGCGATGGTCAGCATCGCATCATAGGCGCCCGCCAGGATGTTGGTCTTCGAGATGTCGACCTCCTCTCCGGTCACGCCCTCCGAACGGATCTCTTCGAGGACCGCGTCGATCTCGGCGACCACCTCGTCCGAGGTGTGCCCCTCTGCCGCGGTGGCGGTGATGATGAACTGCCCATTCAGCAGCAGCGAGTACTGGAACGCGCTGACGTCCTTGGCGATCTGCGTCTCACGGACCAGCCGGTTGTACAGACGGCTCTCCTTGCCGTCTGCCAGGATGTCGGCCAGCACGTCCATTTCACCGTCGTTCTCGGCCATCAGCTTCGGGCTGAGCCATGCGATCCACACCTTCGAATCCGGCACCGCGTCCGTCTTGCGCACGATTTTTTCTGCAGAGAGCGTCGCGGTGGCTTCGGTGATGGACTGCGGTTTGTCACCGCCGGGGATCTCGCCGAAGTACATCTCGACGAGGTTCTTTGCCTCGGCGGGGTCGAAGTCGCCGACGATGGACAACGACGCGTTGCTGGGCACGTACCACTTCTGGAAGAACGCCTTGACGTCATCCATCGTGGCGTTGTCGATGTCTTCGTGCCGGCCGATGGTGGGGACGTGGTAGGGGTGGCCTTCGGGGTAGAGGTTCTCGAACAGCCAGGTCCACGACTCGCCATACGGCGTGTTCTCATAGCGCTGCCGCCGCTCGTTGCGGACCACTTCCTTCTGGTTGGCGAGCTTGTCTTCGGTCAGGGCGCCGAGCAGGTAGCCCATCCGATCGCTCTCCAGCCACAGGGCGACCGGAAGGTACTCGCTGGGGACGCCCTCGTAGTAGTTGGTGCGGTCGAAGCTGGTGGTCCCGTTGACCTGCGCGCCGATTTTTTCGAGGGGATCGAAGTACTCGGAGTCCAGGTTCTCGGAGCCCTGGAACATCAGGTGCTCGAAGAGGTGGGCGAAGCCGGTCCGTCCCGGCTCCTCGTCTTTGCTGCCCACGTCGTACCAGAGGTTGACCTGGACGAACGGCACCGAGTGGTCCTCTGAGAGGATCACGTTGAGGCCATTGTCGAGTTGATACTGCTCGAACGGGATCTCGGCTTCGGGCGAGGCGGCGTGGGCCCCGAGCACACCAGCGAGCAGGAGAGTCAGCGAAACCATCGGGTCCCCTGTTTGAGGATATGGTGCCAGCGATGAACGCCTCCTGCGCCCCGCCAGCTCAGCTCCTCCGCTATCCTCATCACCACCCGGTCGCACCTGAAGAACAGGGAAGTCATCATCGCCGTCCACCGACCCGAGCGTTGACGGTCGGCTTGGAGTGAAGCAAAGTAGACCCTGTCCCCCAACCCTTGAGGCCAACCATGCGTCTCAATCTCATCTGGCTCCCCACCATGCTCGCCGGGTGCTTCAGCGAGCTGCGCTCGATCGATGGGGACTGGGCTGGCGCCTGCACCATCGACAACGCCGAATTTATCGAGATCCCCTTCGCGCTGGCCCTCGAAGAATTCGATGACGGGTGGCTCGAAGGCGGGGGCTCCTTCACCTATAAGGAGATCAACTACGAAGGACCGGTCTACGGCGATCGGATCTTCGATGAGATCGAAATCGTCCTGGACGGCGCCAACGAAGGACAGGCCACCCGGATGGAGATCGAAGGCGAGCTGGAGAGCGATGTGATCGTCGGCGAGTGCGCCTTCTTCGGGGTCGAAGGCGAGCTGGTCATGGGCCGGTGAACGACTCCCACGTCAGCTCCGGCGCCTCCACCTCGATCCATTCTGTATAGCGGGCGTCGCCCTCCGCTTCGGACTTCAAGAACGCCGTCACCGTCGTGTTGGTCAGGATCTTCGCCCGGTCCAGATCGATATAGCCGCCCTCAGGCCCCTCACAGTCCTCAAACAAGGGCGCCACGAACTCACAGATCTCGGTATAGGCGTAGTGGCCAGCGTCCAGAAAGGTCGCCATTCGCTTCGGGCCGCCCAACGCGTCATAGACCGGACGGGCTTCGGTCTCATAGTCGAGCACCTGATCCTTATCAGAGGCCAGAATCAAGGTGTTGGCGGTCGAGGACAGGTGGGCGCCCGATGGGCCGAACATATACCAGAGCCCCGGCGTTATCGGCACGTTCGCGACCACCCGCGCGTCGTAGAAGCCGTGCTCGTCCAACATCTCCGGGGTGAAGTCCTGGAAGTTGCGACACACCCGGTCGTCCCGATCGGTGCAGTGTGCCCCCAGGGCGTCCGGATCGAGCTGGCCGTTCGCCAACATCAGCGTCGTCACCGCCCCCAGGCTGTGTCCGATCATTCGGTAGGCGTTCGGGTCTTCGATGATCGGGCCGATCTGGGCGTCGGCGATCAGGGCGTCGATCATATAGCGGACGTCATCTGGGCGCTCCAATGTGCCCTGAACGAGCTTCGATTCGTTCATATCGAGGATCGTGGTGTAGGTGTGGTCCACAGCACCGACGATATACCCATGGCTGGCGAGGTGTTCGGTCAAGAACGCCGACTGGTAGCGGATGCCGCCCAGACCGTGGCTGAACCCGACCAACGGGAAGGCGCCGTCCGCGGCTGGTGCGCCCCGGTATGCGTCGCGAAGGAGCGGAAGATCATATTCATCCGGCTCATCCCCGGGGGCAGGGACCGCCGGATACCACACTTCGATCCGAAGCGCCTTGCCCCGAACATCGATCACATCGAGGGTCTTGACCCCCACTGGATAGGGGCCCGCCTGGTCTGGTGGAGAGAACCCCGCTTCCAACGCCCCGCTGTCCAGCGAGTCACCACCACAAGCCAACATCGAGAGAACGATCCACATGCCCCCCAGCTATCACCCTGACTGCCATCGGTTTCGAAGGTTCACCAGGTTGTTTCCATTAGAACCGGTTGCTCTTGACCGGTCCCATGTACCACAGCCGCTCCCGTAAGGCTTCCTGGCGGAAGATCCCGATCTTTGCGTCGGTGGGCGCATCTCGTATCGCCGCCCACAGCGAGGGCCGTTGGTTCGGGCGGGCGTCGTCTTCGAGGGGGGGAGCCGCGATGAGCGCCGCTGCGATGGCCTCGGCGGTGCCGGTGACCGCGGGAGCGCGCTCAGACTCGCCTTCCGGAGTCATCGTCAGCTGCGGCTGCCAGGGCGTGATGTTGTGTTGGTACATCAGGGTCACGATGTCCGGGCAGATCGGCGGCGGATCAGTCCAGCAGAGCGCATGCGCCCACAGCAGCTGGTCCGGCTGATGGTCACGGAGCGCCCGAAGCACCCCGAACGGCAGATGCTCCAGGTCATAGGCCACCACCAGCCCCTTCGCGTCTGGCGAGTACTGCGCTGTCGGTAGCCCAAGCCGCGCCGCCGCCGCCAGTCCGACCGCTTCGCTGCCGCGCTCTGGCAGCAGCAGAATCTGGGCCGGCGTCTGCCCGGTCGCGGTCAACAACTCGTCGAGGGCGACGATCCCCGCCTGGATCCGGCTGAGAGAGTCCTGGAGGAAGGCATATCGGCCGTTCATCCCGTCATCGAAGCCCGCCGATGACAGGTGAAGGAGAACGCCGCCGGTCAGGACGAGGTGCCAGCCGCGGAGGTCCTGGCGATCGAGGGCGGTGCGCCCCTGGAAATGATCGACGCGCGCCAACATCCGGGTGATCCGCGCCACCATGAACCGTTCGTTGTCATCAGAGGCAGCCGTCAGGCGCTGCGTCTGTGCCCGCGCGATCTCGGGCCGCCCGGACAGCATCCCGTTGAAGGCGAGCAGGTAGGCGAACAGCAGCTGCTGCTGAGCCAGGTGGGGGTGGCGCTGGAGCAGCTCCACAGCGTGGTCGTAGAGGCCCATCTCTTCGAACGCAGAGACCAACTCCGAGATGATGGCCGGGACGCCGGGGGTCAGCTCCTCTGCACGGGTGAGGACCGTGGCCGCGACGCCGAACAGCCCGACCTCGAACAACTGGTAGCCGATGTCATAGAGGACCTGCAGATCGCCCGGGTCGGCGGCCAGACGCTCGCCCTGGCGGCGCAGCTCTGGGGCTTCGTCTCCGGCCAACCGGCCGAGGAGCTGACCCAACCGCTGCCAGTCGGACGGCTCTTGGAGCGGCCGAGGGTAGCCCGCCACCGCCTGGATCGCCGCCGCCGCAGCGCGGGCGTCGTTGTTGTTCAGGTGAGTCTCGACCGCGTCGAACCCATCCGCTGTCGTCTCATCCATGCTTCACCTCTGATGAATTTTCCGCCAGTCAGGGGCCGTCCGCGCAGGGAGAGGCTGACAGCTGGAGCACCAGAAGGTGTCTCGGCCTTCGTCGCCCTGTTGTCGCTTGCGGATGGTGGTGCCGCAACGGATACAGGGCCGGCCCACCCGGCTGTATACCCAGAACCGATCCCGGCTCTTTTTCTGGACTTCCCGAGGGGTGGTGGTTCGCAGCCCGGGACGGACGTTGTCCTTCATCTGCTCCGAGGCCAGCCGGTACATCGCCCGGATGGAGGCATCGTCGAGATCCTGAGGGCGGGTCCACGGGTGGGTCTCCGTGAGGAACAGGATCTCGTTCTTGTAGATGTTCCCGATGCCCGCCGCTACCCGCTGATCGAGCAGCAACGCTGCGATCGAGAGCGCCGGGCTGCGACGGACACGGGCCATCACGTCATCGAAGTCTGGCGCCGGATCCAGCAGGTCCGGCCCCAACCGCGCGATCATCCCATGCTGGTTGACTTGATCGGCGGCCAGCAGCTCGACCAACATCGGATCGAAGCAGGGCAGGACGTGCCCGTTGGTCTCCAGGACCACAGCCGCCGCCGCGGGCGGGCGCCGCCAACGGTCGCCGGGCAGATAGGCGTGCCACGCCCCGTTGAGGCCGTGGTGCACATGAAGGATGGCGTGCTGGCCGATGGGCACGAGCAAATGCTTGCCCCGGGCCCGAGGCGCGCCCAGCGTCTCCCCGACCAGGGCGTCATGTTCAACATCGGCAGTCCGTAGACGGATCATCCGCTGGTTTTCAACCAACGGCGTCAACGCACGTACGATGTTTCTCAGGCTGTCTCCTTCAGGCACGACTCGCTTCTATCCCTGGTCATCCCTGTGTGGCCCAGGTCACTTGATTTTTTCTCGATCCTTTTTCGCCAGTTGACACATGGCATGGAGAATCACCCCGGAGAAATACAATGCTGTGTAAGCATTATTGCGATAGCTTTATCCAGAATTTAGAACCAGATTGGTTTTTTAAAAAT
>JBCBLB010000665.1:0-5321 GCA_038520555.1 Myxococcota bacterium
GTACACCTCTTCCGAACCATAGACGTTCAGCGCGCCGCCGTAGACACCATTGTTGAGGCTGAACTCGGTGTCGTAGATCTCCGTGGGGCAGTTCTGGATGTACATGCCGCCACCAGACTCTGCCCGGCCATCCGTGATGACCACGTCGTTCACGAGCAGGCTGGCCGCGTCCTTACAGAACAGGTTGCCGCCCGAGCGGCGGTAGCCGTCCTGGCCATTCTTCTGTGCGTCGCCCCGGCGCAGGGTGATGCCGGTGACCGTCACGTTCAGCGGCTCGGTCTCATCGATGACCAGCGTGGGGAACCGATGGTTGGCGTCCAGCTCGTTGAAGCGGGAGCCGCCGATGCCCTTGATGTCCAGATCGGCGAAGGTTTCGATGGCGCCATACCACTTGCCGCCGCAGAAGGTCATCTCACCGGGCATGGTGTTGACATACCGGGCCGGGAACAGGGTGGAGCCCGACTGGAAGACCTGGGTCAGGTCGTAGACCTTGTCTTCGGTGTAGCTGTAGAAGCTGACAACCCCGTTCTCCGTGGTGGTCGGGTCGCAGTCGTCGTCGATGCCGTCGTTGCAGGACTCCGGCATGCCGGGGTTGATGAGGGGCTCACCCTCATCACAGTCGCCGCCTTCATAGGCGAAGCCAGCGGGAACGTCACAGCCACGCTGCTCGGTCGAGTCGTCGCCGAAGCCGTCACCGTCCGCGTCTTCGTACCAGGAGCCCGCGTCTACCGCTTCCTCATCGGTCGCGCCGTCGCAGTCATCGTCGAAGTTGTTGCAGAGCTCGTCGGCACCAGGGAAGATCGCTTCGTTGTTGTCGTTGCAATCGTTGCCTTCCGCCGCGAACCCGAAGGGAACGTCGCAGTTGATCGCCGGAGAAGGCCGATCGCCGTAGCCGTCTTCGTCCACATCCTGGAAGACCGTCAGACCCGTCCCACCGTCGATGTCACCATCGCAGTTGTTATCGACTTCATCGCAGATTTCCGTCGCTTCGGGGTTGATCTTGGCGTCATCATCATCGCAATCAACGCTGGCGCTGAAGCCATCGCCATCTTCGTCGATGATGTCATTGTCTACTTCTGCGGTGTCATCTGTGGCGCCGTTGTCGCAAGCTGCGAGCGTCCACAGAAGGCCGGACATAAGCATCAACCGCATTGCTGAACCTCCTCGAGCGTTCTTTCGTTCTTCTATATCGGACATCGAACGCTTCAAGCGGAATGATTCGCTGTCGATCGATGTTGAAGGGCCATTGGGTCGAAGATTCCAAACAGAATCTTCCCGGATCGGTTTTAACTATACAACTTCAAGACATCGCTTGCACAAAAACCTCAAGAATATCGAGACCCTCGATTGATCTCGGCGATCAGAGCCGATCATCCCGATCTGCCCCCCGCACAGGAATGCAACTGCGCCAGGATTCTGTTGCGATGGGCACAACCTTACACTCCGATGCAGGTATATTTCATCTGCAGATACTCCAGGATGCCATATCGGCTCCCTTCCCGCCCCATCCCCGACTGCTTGATCCCCCCAAACGGGGCTTGCGCCGTCGAGATCATCCCCGTGTTGATCCCGACCATCCCAAAATCGAGCGCCTCTCGCACCCTCCACGATCGAGACAGGTTCTCCGTATAGCAGTACGACGCCAGGCCGAACGGCGTCTCATTCGCCATCTCAATCGCCTCCGCCTCATCGGTGAACGTGCGAATGGCCAACACCGGCCCAAAAATCTCGGTCGACCAGATGTCCATCTCCGGCCCGATCCCGCTGAGCACAGTCGGCGGCCAGAACAACCCCGCGCCATCCGCCGGCGCGCCCCCGACATGCACCACCGCCCCCTGTGTGATCGCGTCGTGGACCAGACGGGCGACCTTCGCCTTGCCCGCGTCGTTGATCAGTGGGCCGATCTCCGAGCCTGCATCAAGCCCATAGCCCACCACGAGCGACCGGCTTCGCGCCGCTACCCGCTCAGCAAACGCCTCGCAGACGTCCTCGTGCACAATGAACCGGTTCGACGCCACGCAGCTCTGGCCGTTGTTCCGATATTTGCTCGCGATCGCCCCCTCAGCGGCCTTGTCCAGATCCGCGTCGTCGAACACGATGAACGGTGAGCTCCCACCCAGCTCCAGCGACAGCCGCTTCAAGGTCGGCGCACACTGCGCCATCAGCGTCCGCCCCACCTCGGTCGAGCCGGTAAACGACAGCTTTCGCACCGCCGGTGATTCGCACAGCGCCTGCCCGACCGTCGCCGGCCGGTTGGTGCAGACCACATTGACCACCCCCGCTGGAATTCCCACCGCTTCACACAGCGCCGCCACCGCCAGCGTCGAGAACGGCGTGTCCTCAGCGGGCTTGATCACCACGGTGCACCCTGCCGCCAGGGCCGGCCCCAGCTTCCGGGTGATCATCGCGTTGGGGAAGTTCCATTGGGTGATCAAGGCGCAGACGCCGACCGGCTCGTAGCTGACCTGTAAGCGCTTGTCCGGAGTCGACGCGGGGATCTGGTCCCCATAGACCCGGCGGGCTTCCGCAGCGAACCATTCGATGAAGCTTGCCCCATAGCGCACCTCTCCCCGGGCCTCGGCCAGCGGCTTGCCGTTCTCCCGGCTGAGCAGCCGGGCGAGGGGCTCGACGTTGTCCATCATCCGCTCAAACAAGCGCCGCAGCAGCTGAGCCCGCGCTGCCGCCGGACGCGCCCGCCACGCCGGCAGCGCCTTCTCCGCGGCCGCGATCGCCGCGATGGTGTCATCCGCGCCGCTGTCCGGAACGTGGCCGATGATCTCACCGTTTCCGGGGTCGAGGACCGCGAAGGTCTGCCCGGACGCCGCGGGCGCCCAGACACCGTTGATATAGTTCGCCGCTCGCATCCAGCTCTCGGACATCAAATCACCCCACTACAGGTTCAGTAGAGGGGAGGTATATCCTCACCCACCACGGAACCGGCACCCGTTGTCTTCATCGCAGGTGAACGACTCGCCGTTGTCCAGCGTGTACCGATCGACGTCGCCCGCCAGCTGCCAATACAGATCGCTCGAGGTGAGGTTGTCCTCATCGCTGCGCTCCACGCCATAGTCGCAGGCATCAGAGGTGTACGACAGGGGATTGTTGCGCGAGGCATACATATAGATCGCGTTCTCGAACCCGTTGGTGGTGTTTGCTTCGTTGCCCAGAAAACCGGCGCGCCCATCGACGCTCGCACATCGGATATCGACGCGCGCGGTGCTCAAGTAGGAGAACGCGTACAACGCGGCACCAAAGGACTGCGTCTCATTGAGATCGACGGTCGTATCGATCAAATCGATGTCCACTGCACCGGCGGCACGCACGGCGATGCCCCCACCGACGCTCGATGCGTCGTTGCCCCAGATCCGAGAGTTCTCGAAGGTAGCCGCGCCGCTCTGAACATAGAGGCCGCCGCCGATCGTCGCGCGGTTGCGCTTGATGATCGTGTTCACCGCCGTCATCTCGCAGTTATCGATGAAGACGCCGCCCCCCAGCTCGCCGAAGGCCTGGGTGATCACCACATCATCGAGGACGATCTCATTGACATCCTCACAGTAGATTCCGCCGCCGTTTTCCACAGCGTCTGCGAACCCATCACGGAGCATGATGCCCGTCACGCTGACCCGGTCGGCGTTGGTCACCACGATCGCGTTGTCTGCCTCGCTCGCGTCCAGGACGTTCTCTTCAGCGCCGCCAACACCAACGATGTCGACGCTCACGTCCAGCACCATCCGCACGAAGGCGGAGACACCGCACAGCCGCAGCTCGCCGGAGCGCTCTGGCTGGAAGAGATACGGCGCATCGATCGAGCCGCTGGTGAATTCTGCGGTCAGGTCGATCCCCCCCCGGTCGCCGCGGAACCATGAGACCAGCCCGTCCTCTGTGGTCTCTGCGGTGCAGTCGTTGTCGATGCTGTCACACAGCTCGACCTGGCCGGGGTAGACCAGGGGGTCTGCGTCGTCGCAGTCGCCCCCCTGCGCGACGCTGCCAGCGGTCGGGTCGCATCCGGTCTGCTCAGAGCCGAGCGAGCCGAAGCTGTCCCCGTCTTCATCGGCGAACCAGGTGAAGGCGTCAATGGCGTCCTCATCGGCTTCGCCGTCGCAGTCATCATCGCGCTCGTTGCACCGCTCGTCGGCGCCAGGGAAGATCGTCGGATCCGTGTCGTCGCAATCGACGTCCTGGGTGAACCCATCCCCGTCCACGTCCAGAGGCGGGGGCTCGTCGGTCTCCCCGTCCGGATCGTTGACATCATCGCCGCCGTCATCGTCGCCATCGTCGACCACGATCCCGCCGGTAGAGGGGGTGATGATGCCAGAGGAGGGGGCACAGCCAAGGAGCAGCAGCGCAGGAACAGTCAAGAGGAAACGCATCACGTCTTCCGTCTTTTGATGGGGATAGTTTGAATCGGTCCTTCACTATAGCGTCCACCGTCACGAGATCGACGCTTTCATTTTTCACATGGTCAAACGCCAATTATGCGCGATGAAACCACCCCGCGATCACCCGGCGTTCCCGATGGGTTGTCACCATCGGGACCTGATGAACGAACGATCGGTGATGTTCCACGTGGAACAGATCGAGGCTGTTCCACCCTGGCGGGCGCCGCTCCACCACCCGATCCTGCCGAAAGAATTCCAGGTGTCCCCCTTCCTCTGCCGGCCACCGATCGTCGGTGAGTCCCAACACATACGCGACAGCGCGCTGTCCATCGGCATCATTGTGAGCGTCCAGGTAACAGCCCCGGCCATAGAGGACACTCATCACCAGTCCATCTGGTGGGCTGAGCAGGCGCATCCCGGAGATCTGTTCAGCGAGGACACGCAATTCCTGTTCAATCCATCGATGAAGCTCGGCGAGCGCAGGCAGGGGCGCATCGTCCCGGTTCCATGTCGCGGTCCAGTACTGGTACCGCAGCGGGTCTTCGGGGAGGCCAGCCTGGAGGGTGTGGGGAGTGGTCCGCAGCGCGCTGCGGAGCGCCTGCGCGTCCTCGGGGTTCCACAGCGGCTGGAGCCGAACGTTTCCGCGCCGGGTCCAGATGGGGGTAAAATCCTGGGGATGCAGAGAGGGATGTGTTCTCACTGGGATGTTCCCTGGCGGAAGCGAAAGACCAACGCCCACGCTTCGACATGTTCTCGCAACAGCGAGACCTCGACCGCGGCGACCGGTCCGAGCAGGGTGAGCCGATCGTACCCCAGGGCGACGTCGTTGCACCGCCCCCCCCATGCATCGGGCCACTGCGCGACCGGTCGCCGCGGTCGAGGTCTCGCTGTTGCGAGAACATGTCGAAGCGTGGGCGTTGGTCTTTCGCTTCCGCCAGGGAA
>JBCBLB010000774.1:0-4327 GCA_038520555.1 Myxococcota bacterium
AAGCGCTGGGATCGGATGGCCAAAGCGTTCACCCGTTGCGGCAAAGAGATCACGATCGCGGTGCGCCAGGGTGGCTCAAGCCCCGACGATAACCCTTCGCTGCGGCGCGCCATCCAAAACGCCCGCGCGGTCAACATGCCCAAAGACAAGATCCAGGCGGCCATCGCGAAGGCGAGCGGCAACGACGGCGGGGCCGACTATCAAGAGATCCTATATGAAGGGTATGGCCCCCACGGCGTCGCCATTCTCGTTGAGACTGCGACGGACAACCCCACCCGAACCGTCGCCAACGTCCGCCACCATTTTAAGAAGGGCGGCGGCAACATGGGCAACTCCGGCAGCGTGTCGTTCATGTTCAACAAGATGTGCGCCTTTCGGCTCAAACCGGATGGGGTTGAGCGGGACGAATTGGAACTCACGCTGATTGATTATGGGCTCGAAGAGCTGACAGACGGCGAAGATAACGACGGCAACCCGATCCTGATCGCCTATGGCGCCTTCACGAGCTTCGGCGATCTTCAGGGCGGGCTGGAAGAAGTCGGCATCGAGCCGGTCTCTTCTGGTGCGGAGTGGATCCCCACGGCGACGACCGAGCTCGATGAGGGCCAGACCGATGAGGTCCTCGCCCTCATCGACCGCCTTGAACAGGACGATGACGTCCAGTCGGTCTTTCACACCCTCTCCTGATCGCAGCACCAGACAAACTGCGCCAGACAACCATCAACAACAATAGTCGGCTAAACGTCTCTGCTGCTTGGATCGATGAAGCCTGAACCACGGTTGGGTCAGGGAGCGAACCATGCAACGAACGTTTGTTCTGGTCGGTTTTTGTGTGGGCTGTAGCGACAACGCGGTTCACCTCAACGGGCTGCGTCTCGATGCGTCGCCGAGCCTGTCCCCACACCCTGCGTCGATGCGCCTGCGCGCGCATGTCGGGGAGACCGACATGCGGGTCCTTGAGATTCACAACCGCGGCGGCGACACCTTGCTTCTGAACGATGCGATGCTCGAAGGGGCGGAGACATTCTCCATCGGCGCGCTGCCGACCGTTCCGATCGATCCGGGCGCGTTCGTCACCCTGGAGGTGGCCTTCGACGCAGAAGAGGACAACGCAGATGCGACGTTGTGGTTGGCGAGCAACGATCCGACCGCCCCGACCACTCCGGTGCCGCTTCATGGCGACGGTCTCCGCGGCGTGCTGTCCATCGATCCGCCCCACCTTGTGTTGCCACAGCGGGTCCCTGGCTGCGGCGCGACCCGAGAGGTCACCCTCTCCAACGTTGGCGACGCGGACCTACGGATCGAGCAGCTCCAGTCTTCGTCCGCGCTGCTGACCCTCCCCCCTCTGGAGACGACGCTTTCGCCGGGAGAGGCGGTCACGGTTCCGGTCACCTACTGGCCCGAAGAGATCGGCGAGCTGTCTGCTGAGGTCTATGTGACGACCGATGAGGTGACCGGCGGCGACGAATTCAGCGTCCTGGCGGCGGGCGTCTCTCCGGCGCCCATCGAGGAGCGGTTCCGACAAGGCGATGGCGAGTCTCGGGCGAGCCTCATGTTCTATGTCGATCAATCTGGCTCCATGGCCGACGATGCCGAACACCTCGCCAGTGAGGCAGACGCGCTGTTCTCTGGATTGGACGAGTCCCTCGACGCGTATCGGGTCATGGTGATCACCCGGGACAGCGGCTGTCACAACAACGCCATCCTCACGCCGGACACCGAGGGCGCCGCCCCCCTGTTCCAGGACGCCCTGTTCGGGCCCGGCGGCGGGTACACCGAGGCCGGGCTGACCCTCGCCCACCGCGCCCTCACCCTCACCGAACCCGGCGACTGCAACGATGGGTTCTTCGTCCACCATGGCGACCCGGCGCACCTGATCCTCATCTCTGATGAGCTGGAGCAGAGCCCGTTGGGGAGCGAGAAGATGCTCGACGCCATCCGCTCGCTGTCTCCCAGCCATGTGATCTCGACGATCGCCGGTGATGTGCCCGAGGGCTGTGAGACCGCCGATGCAGGCATCGGGTATATCGAGGCCGCGCAGGAGACCGGCGGGCGGTTCCTGTCCATCTGCGGCGCGGACTGGGGCGAACATGTCAAAGCCCTCGTCGAGGAGAGCGTCTCAGCGTTCTTGACGGAGATCCGGCTGGCGGAGACTCCGATCGATGGCACCCTCTCGGTCCGCTACGACGGGGCGCTGACCAACGCCTGGTGGTACGACGAAGCGGAGCGCACCATTCACCTGAATGCGCCCCCGGAGCCAAAGACGATCATCGATGTCCTGTACGAACCACGCTGTGTTCCCTGATCGCCATCGGACGGATGACAGCGGGCCGATTACAATGGGGCCTGCCCTCGCTCGGGGATGGTCATGCCCAAGAAATCTGCGGCCGATAAGGCTGAACACAGCGATTCGGTCAAGAAGCTGAAGGCCGGCTGTAAGAAGGCGCGCAAGAAGCCCGTCTCCTTCTTTTATTGCCGCTCTGGCCCGGACGGTGAGCCGGTCCTTTTGGTGGGCCCACGGATCCAGGCAGACAGCAAGCCCATCATCGCGCGGGCCAGGGTCAAAAAATTCATCCGTGGCAAGCTTGCCTACGAAGACGGTGCCTACGTCTTTAAGGCCGATCGCCCCGGCGACAGTAAGTTCAAGAAGCACCTGAAAGAGAAGTTCGGCAAGGACCATCCGCCGCTCAAGCGCGCCCAGGTCGCCCCTCTCCAGGACGCCGATCAGGAGCCCACGCTCAAAGAAGAGCTGGCCGCCGAGATCGGTCGTCGGAAGGCGCGGAAAGAGCGCAACGCCATCGATCAGAACACAGACCCCGATGGATACTGGAAGGCACGTCATCAGGAATTGAAGCTGGACATCGGCGAGAAGATCGATATCGTCGCCAACGCTGAGCAGGCCATCGCCTCGCGGCTGGAGTCGGGGAGCACCGAGCGGGTTCGCCCCCGTCTGGAGAGGAGCCTCGACCGGATCCGCCGCTTGCTGCGCCTGGCCCGCAGAGCCCTGACGGAGGTGCGCGCATGAAGACCCCACCGAAGGACAAGCTCGAACAGTGGCTCATCGAGTATATCGCCGAAGCGGAGGCTCTCCAGGAGCGGTTGGGCGAACACCTGATCACCCTGGAGCGCCTGGAGCAGGGCGAGCGGCTCGCCCAGGTCTCCGACACCGATGAAGACGACAGCATCGCGTCGGAGTCATTTGAAGAAGCGCACAAGGAGCTGATGGGCACGCTGGACGCGCTGGTGACCATCACTCAACCAGAGCCATGGTGTGATGAAGCCCGCGATGTCATCGATGGGATCACTGGCTGGCTTCGTGAGAAGCCCACGGGCGACATCCGCAAAGTCAACGAGATGCAGGCCCGCGTCGCCCCGCTCCGCGACGGGGTCAAGCTCATCGAAGCGCTCGTCGCCCTCGAAGAAGAGATCGCAGAGCAGATGTCGCACATCAACGAGCAGCACAGCGGCGAGAACCCGAAGGACGCCCTGGCCCGCCTTGTCGAGACGGAGTCCGATCTGAAGACCCTCAGCGGCCGCCTGACCGAAGCACGCGGGGGCATCCTCCGGCAGGCCCGCGCTGTCGGGGATCCGCAGATCTTCGCCGGAATCCTGGGCCAGACCTCGGGGCTGAAGTCGGACATCCAGGACAACATCAAGGCCCTGCGCACTGCAGAGACCACGCTCCAGAAGCGGATCGAAGACGACCTGCTGCGGGATGAGATCGAGCAGCTCTCCGATGACATCCGCAGCGGGCTGGGCAGCCTGCCGACCAAGGGCGACCCGACGGCATGGCGGACCCTTCGGGATGAGGTTGTCGCTGAGATCGGCCAGTGGCGCAAGAAGAACCGGAAGCTGAACACCCGGCTCGACAGCGCCGCGATGAAGAGCGCCTACGCGGTCCTGACCGACAGCCTGGGCGACATCGATCGCATCGCGCCGGCGCAGGCCGCGCTCGACGCCGCAGAGAAGACGCTCAAGGCGCTCCCGAAGACCACGACCGATGTCGCCCGGGCCGCAACGATCACCGCGGAAGCCCAGTCGGTCGTCGACGACATCAGCGAGGTCCAGGCCGGGCTCATTGGGTTGTCCGGCCCCTATAACGGGCCCGCGATCTTTCAGGGGTTGCTCAACCAGATAAGCTCCCTGCAGAGCGCCGCACACAGCCTCGTGTTCTCGTGCGAGCGGGCCGAAGCCCTCGCCAGACGCAACGCCCGCGATGATGCCGACGAAGCCCAGCTCCTCGACGAGCTGGAGGAGCGCCTGGAGGCGGTGAAGCGAAGCCGGCTCAAGACACTCAACGCAACGGCAGACTTCACCACGGTCGGCG
>JBCBLB010000139.1:0-16256 GCA_038520555.1 Myxococcota bacterium
CGCTGGACCCCGCCAAGCAGGATCCCGACGCCACGGCGGACAACATCCTGGTCCACCCCGATGTGCGCCGGATGCTGTTGAACATCAAGTCCACCAATGAGGCGCTTCGTGGCCTTGCGGTGTACCTGGGCATCCAGCTCGACCTCAGCCACAGCCACCCCGACGAAGCGGGACGGAAGAAGGCCGATGACATCGTCGCTTTGTTGACCCCGATCATCAAGTCGTACGGCTCCGAGCGCGGCTTCGCCAACATCAGCGAGGCGATGCAGGTCATGGGCGGCGCGGGCTACACCCAGGACTGGCCGGTCGAGCAGTACATGCGGGACTCGCGGATCGCCATGATCTATGAGGGCACCAACCACATCCAGGCCCTCGACCTCGTCGGCCGCAAGCTGCCGCGGGACAACGGCCGGCTGCTGCGGGCCTTCCAGAATGAGATCACCGAGCTGATCCGCGCCTGCAAGGGCGACGAGCAGATGAAGCCGTTTATCGATCCGCTCAAGGCAGAGAGCAAGCGGCTCACCGAAGTCACCATGGCGATGGGCATGAAGGCCTTCCAGGACCCCGAAGAAGCCGCCGCTGCAGCCAGCAACTACCTCAACCTGTTCGCCCTGGTCACCATGGCGTTCATCTGGGCCCGCCAGGTCAAGTACGCTGTCGACAACGACCTGCCCAACGCAGACGCAAAGAAGCAGACCGCCCGGTACTTCATGGACCTCGTCCTGCCAGAGACCGACGTCTACGTCCGCCGCATCGCTGCGGGCAAGGCGCCCATGATGGACTACAACATCGACTACCTCTGATCGCTGCACAGATGAACAGACGCCCCGGCGCCAGATCGGCGCCGGGGTTTTGGTTGTTGGACCTGTTCATCGGTGACACTGTGTTATTGTTGAAAGGTGAATGACCGTTCATTCATCGCTGAACGATCATTCAGCGATGTTCAGGAACAACAGTTCGGAAAAAAGACGTTGGCCCAATGCGTTGCGAGGGACTAAGATGAGCCATGAGCGCTCAGCTGTGTCGTGAAAAAGACGCAGAGACGTAGCGTTCTCCTATACCATCCGCTAAACAGGGGAGACGTCGATGTTCGATAACCGGTACCATTTTGGATGGCGAAAGGCAGACGAGCCCTCATGGCTGAGCAACATAGAGGCGCTTCAGTTAACGCCGTCAGCCAAGATCGTTCGGGCCCGGCTGCGGTCCCGCGCAGAGCTGGCAGAGACGCCGGCCTTCTACCCGGCGATTGGGTTGATGCACCGCGGCCCCCTGGATCCGCTTGGCGTGAACAACTGATCTGTGGATCGGACCGTCGAACGATAAATACCGGGCATCTGTGAGGATGCCCGGTATCTTTTCCTCGTCACATTTTCAGTGACATCATGTCTTGAAAGATCGGTGTCTCATGGTTCCTTAGGAGACAGGATCACCATATCGAGACGATCTTTGAAAACCAGGACATTTTCTGTCCGGACAAATTCACCAAAATCCAATATACTCTACAATCAATTTTATGCTCCAAACCATCGAAGTGGATTGTCCCATAGAATTCGGGTTGTCATCCGTTCTCCGAGCCGGTCCACCAGCCGCTGTATGTCTTGACTGATGTCCGCTGAGTGGTCGGTGTGTGGGTAATCTGATCCGAACACGACGCAGTCTTCACCGAATTGATTGATCACCGTTTCGATCCCGGGTTCTTCGGGTTCGCATGATACAAAGCAGTGTCGGCGAAAATAGGTGGATGGGGGTTCAGGGACTGAAGCGGACAATTCCCATCCGAGGTTGCGCCACTCCAACTCATCGAGCCGCCAGAGCCAGTACGGCAGCCATCCACACCCTGCCTCCAGGATTCCGATTCGCAGGGTTGGATGTCGTATAAAGACGCCATTCTCGATCAGGGACAGCAGGGCCATCATCTGCTCGGTGGGGTGTGAGGTGCTGTGGCGGCCGAACTGGGATCGGAACCGATCGCCGCCGGTGGTGGCGACGCGCGCGTGGCTTCCTTCGTGAAGGGTGACTGTCATGTCTGTGTCTGTGATGGCTTGCCAGAAGACTTCAAAATCGGGTGTACCGATCATCCGGCCGCGAAAGGGGTTGGGGCGGATGGTCACGGTTCGCACGCCCTTGGTGGCCAGCCGGCGCACTTCCGCGGCCATCGCCTTGGGGTCATGTTGGGGCATGGCGCCGACGGGTCGCAGGAACGCGGGGTCATGTGCGCAGAAGTCGAGCAGCCAGTCGTTATAGGCCCGTGCCAGCGCGGCGGCGAGGTTGGCTGGCATGGTGTCGATGGCCAGAACCCACAGCCCCGCAGATGGGTGCAGGTGGGCGCGCTGGACCCCCTGTCGGCCCAGCACCCGGACATACGACTCAGGTGAAAAACGAGCCAGGAAGCCTTCGAGGTGATGGACCATGATCCATGCAGCGCCGCGAACGGCGGCCTCTGGGGGCAGTCCTTCCCAGACCGGCTTTCCGTCATAGACGAGGTCGACCGGCCCGGCGGAGCCGGTCGCGATCCAGTCATAGGCTTCGTGGGAAGGGACGCCCAGGCGGCGGCAGGTCGCCTCGATGCGTGCCATCAGTGCAGTGTCTTGAGACCATGACAGGCGGGGTCGATCCGGAGCGGCGCGCATCGTGGGGGCCTGATCCCGGAATGCTGGATCGACATGGTGCTGCCAGAGCTCGCCGGGCTCATACACATGAGCGTCGGCGTCGATCAGGGGTCGGAGAGGTGGCATGGCGAATGTGTCAGGAGATTGGGGCTTTTGTGGATGGTATGTCGAATATGGTAGGAGGAAGGGGCGACCATTCAGGAGGTTTGTGACTCATGGCTGATGTTACCGAAGTCGATCGTCTCTGGCAGGAGAAGTGGCCCCAGATCGTGGCGCGGGCCTGGGACGACGAAGGGTTCCGGAACCTGCTCGTCAACGACACCGTCAACACGCTGAAGGCCCAGGGGCTGCCTGTGATGGAGGGGATGGTGTACGAAGTTCAGCCGGGCAATGCCACAGGCGTCGTTCGCCTTCCCTTCCCTGAGAAGCCCGAAGGGTTTGATGGCGATAGCATCGCAGCAATGGGCGATGATGACTCGAGCGAGTTCAGCGACACGTCCTGCTGCTACTGAGGTGCCGCCACGGCGCCCTACACTGTCCGATGAGTTCGTCGTCGAGGGTCCCCTCGACGGCGCTCTGTTTGTGGTCGGTGATGGTCGCGCGCTTCGCTTCTCCGGTCCCCTCCACCATGCGCTGATCCCGCTACTCGACGGCACATATACCGAAGGTGCCCTCGTGACTGCCCTTGTCGCGCGTGGATTCGACGCCGCGGCCGTCCACTATGCCCTGCGGCGTCTGCGGCGGCAGGGCGTCTGCATCGACGCCGAAGCGCCACCATCGGTGCAGATGGTGCGACTTCATGCCATCGGCGATGTCGATGTATCCCCGCTTCGGGCGGTGTTGCCGGTGTCCGATGATGGGTTGTGTGTGGTGGCGGTGGATGATTATCGCCGCGCTGCGCTGGCTGCGGTGAACGCCGATGCGCTACAGCGCAGCCAGCCATGGTGTCTGGTTCGGCTGCGAGGCCGGCGGCCCTGGGTCGGGCCGCTGTTTGTGCCGGGAGAGACCGCCTGTTGGGCCTGTTTGAACGAGCGGCTCGCTTGGAACCCGCGTCATGAGGCGTTTCTCCGAGAGCGCATCGGCCGACCGGATGCCCTGTGGCCTGCGAAGCCCGCCTCGCCCGCCCTCGCACAGACTGCGGCGGGTGTCCTCGCCCTCGCGTTGAGACGGTGGCGCGAGGATAAGATATGCGAAGTCATCGAGGTCAACGGTGAGAACATTGACCTCATCCGACACCCTGTTCTTCGTCGGCCGCAGTGTGCCCAATGTGGTGAGCCCGATCTCATGGCCCGACAACAGAGACGACTCCCCGTCCTGACACCGCAGCCGTCAGGGTGGCGGCAGCAGACGCCGGAGCAGGTGCTGAAGCGGCTGGGCGTCCATGTCAGTCGGATATCCGGCATCGTCGAGGATCTTCGACCGCTACCCGAGGGGGCGACGCCGGTGGTGTATGCGGGCCGTCCTCGTGCGCGCCGGGGCGCCACGCGTAGCGGTATGCCCGCCATGTTTCGAAGCGCCAACCTGGGGAAAGGCTCGACCCTGGAGATCGCGAAGGTCAGCGCGCTGTGTGAAGCGCTTGAGCGGTATGCGGCGGTCTTTCAAGGAGACGAGGCGCTTGAGACCAGCCGACTGAAGTGCCTTTCCCGGCGGGCCCTGGTCCCCGATCAGCTTCAGCATTTTAGCGAACGGCAGCGCGCTGACCGGGAGCGGTGGAACCGTCTCTACGACAACGTCGCCCATCAGATCCCAGAACCGTTTGATCCAGATGTGCCCATCCAGTGGACGCCAGCGTGGTCGCTGATGACTGGCGAGAGGATCTGGATGCCCGCGGCGCTGTGTTACCTGCGGTACCCGGATACGCGCTTTGGTCTCGCCGACTCCAACGGAGTGGCTGCAGGGAGCACCCTCGCCGACGCGATCCTCCAGGGGCTGTTGGAGCTGATCGAGCGGGACGCTGTCGCGGTGTGGTGGTACAACCGCATCCGCAGACCTGCGGTTTCTGTCGAGCTGGCCGAAGAGCACGGGCGGCAGACGTGGGCCCTCGACCTGCGACATGATCTGGGCGTGCCGGTCGCTGCTGCGATCTCTTGCGCGCCGGATGGCAGCGGGATCATGTACGGCTTTGGTGCTCACCTGGACCCACAGCAGGCCGTCCAGCGGGCGGTCGCTGAGATGAGCCAACTTGCGCCGATCCGGGCACGGTTTCAGCAACGAACGCTCGATCGGGAGAGCGCCGCATGGCGGTGGTTCGCGACGGAGACCCTCCAGACGTCTCCGTATCTGTGTCCAGAGGGGCAGCGCGGCCTCTCCCCGGGCCCGGTCGCAGATGTGATCGAGGGAATTGAGCATCTGAAACGCGCGCTCTCGCGGGTGGGGTTGGAGGCGTTCGTGGTGGATCTGAGCCGGCCGGACGTGGCGCTTCGCGTCGTACGGGTGGTGGTGCCCGGGTTGCGGCACTTCTGGCCCCGGTTCGGGCCCGGGCGGCTGTTTTCGGTGCCGGTGGAGATGGGGTGGTGCGCCGCTCCCCTCGCAGAGGGGGCGTTGAACCCGGTCCCGATCCTGTTTTAGCATCCGGTCGGGGAAGGGATATCTGGTCTGGGTGACCATCGATGCGACACTGCTGACGCTTCACCTGGCCGCGTCAGCGCGACTGGAGCCTCGAAGCGGTGGGTTCATCCTGTATGTCGAGGGCCGACAGGTGTCGTTGGCCGGGCAGCGGTTGATCGCGCTCCGGGATGGCGTGACGATGGACGCGCTGGTTGACGGGCTTGGTCTGGAGCAGGCAGCGCAGGTGCACCATGTGTTGGGTCGTCTGGCGGCATGGGGGGCGCTGGAAGCGCGGTTGGACAACGTCGCGCGTCTGACACGTGCACCGCCGGCGTTGATCTGGTCGAGCCCGCCCCAGGAGGCGGTGCGGCTGTCCCGACTCGCCCTGCTTCGCCGTTATGGGGATGTCTTTATTGTAGAGGGAGAAGCCGCGGGACCCAGGTTGCAGAGCGCTGATTCGGTGCTGTTCGATGTGGTGCAGGCCCTGCGGACACCCAGGACCGCCGATACGCTGGGGGTCCCTGCTGCTTCGGTGTGGTTGAAGATGTTGCATGCCATGGGGGCACTGGAGCGTGACTCGTTGGAATCCGATGGGCGGCGAAGCTGGGAATTTCATGATTGGATGATGCACACCCGTAGCCGGGGTGGGGCCGTTCGGCGGCCGATGGGCGGAACATGGCGGTTTGAAGGAGCCGCCATGCGACGGACTCCGGAGACTCGATCGTCCTGGGGGGGACCGACGGTGTCGCTGCCCTCTCCAGCAGAGACGGCGGATGAGCGGTTCGTCGATGTTCTGTTTCAGCGACGGTCAACCCGAACCTGGTCCATGGCGCCGGTTCCGCTCGATGCGTTGGGCGCGATGCTGCACCAGTCGATGCGGGTGCATGAAGGCGGCCGACGGACGATCCCTTCTGGGGGCGGACGGTATCCGCTGGAGCTGTACCTGATCGTGCGGCGATGCGAAGGGCTCTCGCCGGGGATGTATCACTACCGGTCCGATGAGCACGCTGTGGTGAGGCTGCCGGTGGAGGCGGAGCGGTTGGCGGCGAGCACCTGGAGCGGGGACGCACCGATGATCTTGATCATCACTGCACGGGCGGGGCGGACGGCGCAGAAATATGAGGCCATCGCATACTCCTTGATCCTCAAAGAGGTCGGTGGTTTGATACAGACCCTCTACCTGACAGCGACGGCGAACCGACTTGCTGTGTGCGCAATCGGCACCGGCAACAATGACCACTTCGCAGCGGCGACCGGCCTCGATCCGTTCGTGGAAGTGCCGGTCGGCGAGCTGATCGTTGGGAGACCTGCTTCGTGAGCGACGCGACCTTCCCCCATACCCTGACCCGCAATGAGAGCCGGTATACCGGCCTTCAGGAGGTCGGCGCCGGAAACATGGGGGTCGTCTACCGGGCCTTCGATCGGATTCGGGGCCGTGATGTCGCCCTGAAGACGCTCCGCTCACTCGATCCGCAGGCGCTGATTCGGCTCAAGAGCGAATTTCGGTCGACCGCCGAGATCACCCATCACAACCTGGTCCGGTTTTATGAGCTGGTCTCTATCGAAGGCCACTGGTTCGTGGTGATGGAGTTCGTTCAGGGCGTGAACCTGCGCTCGATGTTGCTGACGCCGCGGCGGTCGCGGTCACATGAGACGGCGATGCTCACCTCGGAGACCCTGCCGTTGCGTGTCCATGCGTCTGCGACCGGGCCGCTCCCCAACTTCAACACCTTCCACAGGGGCGACGTCCCTGTGACGCCGCCGTCGCAGTCGTCGAACAGCACCTTCCACGATCTTGTGGGGTCTGATTTTTCCGTCGAGCATGTTCCTTCAGGCGCGCGGGTTTTATCTTCATCGGCGCCCCGTCGTCGTCGTTATGATCCGCTCAGCCCGGAGAAGGTGCAGGACATCTTCGGCCAGCTCGCAGAGGGGATCTCTGCGTTGCATCGAATGGGCAAGCTCCACTGCGACATCAAGCCTGGCAACACGATGATCGATCCGCAGGGGCGGGTGGTGCTGCTGGACTTCGGGCTCATCCGCGATCAGGCTCATGACGTCAAGCGGCATCGACGGACGGCGGGGACGCCGGCATACATCTCTCCGGAGCAGCTCAAGGGCCGCGCTGCGAGCCCGGCCAGTGATTGGTATTCGTTTGGTGTGATGCTGTATGAAGCGCTGTGTGGCGGGCTGCCGTTCTGGGGGACCGTCGCCCAGATCGTGCACAGCAAGGTCCACAGCCCGCCGCCGCCAGTGGAAGCGATCCCGGCGATGCCGCAGGAGATCGTCGCTCTTTGTACGCGGCTGCTTCGTCGGGATCCGGCCGATCGTCCCTCTGGGGAGGACGTGTTGGCGGTGTTCGGCCGTCGGCCGACCCGCCTGGTCACGCCGCTGAGTCGGCCGGATGTGTTCATCGGGCGCGCCGCGCAGCTGACGGCGTTAACGGCGGCCTGGTCGCAGACCCGGGGCGGCGCAGCGACGGTGGCGCGTCTTCATGGGGTGTCCGGGCTGGGGAAGTCTGCCATCGCAGAGCGCTTTTTGTCTGAGGTCGCCCAGGATTCGGACGCCATTGTTCTTATCGGCCGGTGTCATGAGCGAGAGTCGGTGCCATACAAGGCCTTCGATGGGCTGCTCGATGCCCTCACTCAGGTCCTGATCGATCGGAAGCTGACGCTGGATCCGTTGCCGCAAGATGTGGACGCGCTGCTCCAGATTTTCCCGGCGCTTCGCCAGGTGAAGGGGTTCGATGCGAGCACCCGCGCCCCGCTCCGCGATCAGCAGGAACAGCGACGGCGCGCGTTCCATGCCTTGAAGGCGCTGTTGACTGGAATCTCTGCCCAACATCCGCTGATGTTGATGATCGATGATGCGCAATGGGGCAACCGCGACAGCGGGCGGATGTTGTATGCGCTGTTGTCGAGCGAGCCGCCGCCGTCGATGATGTTGTTGCTCAGCTATCGCTCCGATGAAGCATCGCAGTCGCCCTTCCTGCAAGAGCTGTCTCGTGCGGAAGCCCAGGCTGGGGATGCGCTCCACATCGTCGATGTTGAGGTCGCGCCCCTGGACGATGCTGTCTCGAAAGAGATGGCCGCCCGTCTGATCGGCGTCGATGAGGCCGACCCCCGGGTTCAGATTATCGCGGAAGAGGCGGGGGGGTCGCCGTTCTTCATTGGCGAGCTGGCCCGTCATGTTCGCGATGGCGGCGCAGCAGAAGTCCCACAGCTCGATCAGGTCGTCCTGCATCGCGTCGCGGCATTGGAGCCGATGACCCGCCGGCTGCTGGAGGCGGTGGTCGTCGCCGGACGTCCTGTGCCGCAGGACGTTGTCATCGCCGCATCCGGTGCGACGTCGCCCCAGGAAGACGCGGTGCATATGCTCCGCCTTCAGCGCCTCGCCCGGACCTTCGGCGATCAAGCTGACGCCCCCATTGAGAGCTACCACGACCGGATTCGCGAGATCCTGGTCGGAGAGATGGAGCCAGCCCGTCTGCGCATGCTTCATATGGGGCTCGCGGATGCCTATGTTGAGCAGGTCGAGCCCGATCCGCAGGTTGTCGCTGGGCATTATTATGCAGGGGGGGCGCGGGCGCGGGCAGGGGGGTGGGCCCTCCAGGCCGCAGAGCAGGCCGTCGCAGCCCTGGCTTTCGACGCTGCCGCCCAGTTCTATGCGATGGCAGCGGAGTGCCAGCCAGAGCAGCCGCAGCACATCGTCGAAGAGGCGCGGGCGCTGGTCAACGCGGGCCGGCTCGCAGAGGCGGCCCCGCGATACCTCGATGCGGCGAAGCGGCTCCCCGATGAGGGACGGACACTCCGACGGCTCGCCGCGAAGCAGTACCTGATGAGCGGGTACATTCAGGACGGCCTCCAGGTCCTCAAGCCGCTACTGAACGAGGCGAAGCTGCCCTATCCGAGCAGCCCGGGCTGGGCGCTGGCCTGGGTGTTGGGTCGGAACGTGATGCTCGATGTGCGCGGCGTGAAGTTCACGCCCAGACCGCGCGCGGAGATGCCGCCCGAGCAGCTGGAGGCCCTGGAGCTGTGCTGGACCGCTGGCAGCGGACTGGGCAGCATCGATGTGATGCGTGGTGCGTATTTCCTCATCCGGGGGACCAGCATCGCGTTGCGCATCGGCGACGCGGAGCGGGTTGCGCAGGGACTCGGAAGCATGGGCATGTCCGTCATCAGCCGCGCGCAGTCCTGGGAGCTTGAGAAGGGCCGGCGCTACCTCAAAGAGGCTGCTCGAATCGGCGAAGAGTCCGGCGATCCGCGCATCATCGGGACCGTCAAAATCTATACGGGCACCGCGCGGATGAGCGCCGGACAGTGGATGGATGCCAAGATCATCCTCGAAGAGGGGATCGACATCCTGGAGTCTGCATGTACGGGTGTCGCCGCAGAGCTGAGCCTGGGGCGGACGGTGATGGGCAACACGTTGCAAGCGATGGGCCGGTATCAGGAGCTGCGCCGCCGTTGCTCCGAGTGGCTTCGCCGCGCCGATGAAGTCGGGGACCTGTACGGTGCGGTGTGGCTCCGGCTGCACCTGTGCAATGTGCTCTTGGCCGACGACCAGGGAGCAGACGCCCGCGAGCAGGCAAACGCTGCGGTCAAGTCGATGAACGCGCCGCTGTTTACGCCACAGCATCTCCTGGGAGCGGTCCTCGCCAGCCAGGCCGAGCGGTATCTGGGGCATCCCCAGAGCGCCTACGATCGGATGCAGAAGATCTGGAAGACCGCGGAGCGCTCCTTCGCGATGGGCTGGCAGGCCAACCAGATGAACTCGCGGTTCGCGCGCGCCAGCGCGGCTCTCCAGATCGCTGCGGCCCGGCCAGAACGCAGGAAAAAATTTGTGAACCGCGCTGATCGGGATGCGTCTCTGATCGCCCGGGTCGAGCTGGACTATGCCCAAGGCTACGCCGGGCTGCTTCGTGCGGGTGTCGCCCACCTCAACCGGCAGCCGGCCGATGCCCTGCGTCGTCTTCAGGACGCCGAAGTGGCCTTCACCCGCTGTGACATGAGCGGCTATGTGGCCGTCACACAGATTCGACGTGGTCAGCTCATCGGTGGCGACGAGGGCCGCGCCCTTCGCGACGAGGGGCGCTCGGCGCTGCGCGCGGAAGGCATTCGGTCCACGGAGAAGTGGATGGCCACCTTCTCACCTGGGTTTGATGTCCTCTCCTGATGCGAAAGCGCGCCTCCAGGCCTCGCTCCCGCCTGACGCGGTCTCCGAAGCGGCGCTGCAACAGATGGACGATGCCCTCACTGCCCGGCTGCGCTTTGCGGCCAGCGCGGTGCACGCGGCAGCGCACCGCGCGGCTTCGCGGATGGGCATGACCGCGCCCCGCTCGCTCACGTTGGATGCATACCCGGTGTTTCAGACGATCCGTCGTCAACTGGAGGCAGACTGGCTGACTGCGATGATCGAAATGGTCGAGCGGTTTCGGGCAGACCACCCCGCCTCGGGGACGCTACAGGCGGTGCAGGCGGACCTCGGTGATCGACATGGTGGCGGCCGGGCCGTCGCTCGGCTGACGCCGGAACATGGCCCGTCGCTGTTCTACAAACCCAGAGACCTTCGCGTCAGCCAGGCGTTCCAAGGCCTGCTCGCTGAGATGAACGCCGCCGGGCTCTCGCCCGCGTTGCAGCCTCGGCGCATCGACGCGCGTCCCACCCACGCCTGGGAGCACCCGGTCGCCGCCCGTGCGTGTCAGACCATCCAGGAAGTACATGGGTTCTATGTTCGGTTTGGGATGCTACTGCGCCTGATGCAGGCCCTGGACGCGCGGGATCTCTGGCTGGACAATCTCATCGCCAGCGGAGCGCATCCGGTCTTCATCGATCTGGAGACGATCCTCCAGCCTCGCTGGCCGCGAACAACCCACAACGATGCGACGCGGCAGGCGCGCGAATGGTGGAACGGGTCGGTGGCCCCGACGGCGATGTTGGCGCACCCGATGCGAATTCGACCCGGTGTGCGCGCCGAAGACATCGGCGCCCTCACGCCGCAGCGGCTCTTCACACTCCCCTTCGTGGATATCGACGGTCAACCGCGGACCTTCACACGGCCTGCGGCCTCCCCCCGGTTCCTCGGTCAGCCCGTCCCGGCCCGGGATCACATCGATCAGATTGAGGAAGGCTACGATCGGATGACCGCCTTTCTCATCGATCACCCTCCATCGTTGGCGCGTTTCGCAGGGCTCCCTGTGCGGGTGCTGCATCGAGGCACGGTCTGGGCGATCGGACAGGCGCTTCGCAGCGTTTCCCCGAGCGCATTGTCTGATGGGGGCACCCGACAGGCGATCCTGGACGCCATCCCTCCAAAGGATCCACGGCTGCTTCCGGCAGAACGGCAGGCGATCGCACGCCTCGATGTGCCATTGTTCACGGCGTATACCGATCAGCGCGCCGTCGAAGTGGAGGGCGGTGAACGGATCGAAGCGGTCTTTGGGGTGGATGCCCTCTCGCGGGCGCACGCCGGGTTGCGCCGGCGTGCGCCTCTCGAACCGGCGCATCGTTCGGCGATCCGGGGGTGTCTGGCCACTGGACGTCATGGTTCGTGGCGGATGGAGCCTCTCCCGCCCGCGACCCTGCAGCAGGCGATCGTGGTGGGGGATGAGATCCTGGACTGCGCGTTTCGGGGGGCAGATGGGAGCCTCGCCTGGGTCGGCTGGAACGCAGATCCGGCGCATGGGATGCTCTGGTTCGGCGTCCTGGGTCCAGACTGGTGGTCGGGAACCCTGGGGATCTCCAGAGTGTTTCGAGCGTTGTATGCGCACACCGGCCTCGAACGGTTTCAGCGGGCCGCTCAGGCCATCCAGGCGGACCATGAGCCCCCTCCCCCTGCGCCGACCGTCACAGTGGACGAGGTCCCGTTTTCGGACGTTGGCGCCATTCGACGACCGATGCGGTTGGTGGGACCCATCGCCGCGGACCGGCGATGGAATCTGTCGGCGTTGTGGGGGTTGGGCGCCGAAGTGCTCGCTGGGTTGCCCGGGTGCGTTATTCCGTGGGCTCGATCTCGATGTTGATGCGGATCCGGCTGTTGCTCTCTCGGGCGATACGGGTCAGGGCGCTGATGAGGGTCTGAAGGCCTGGGATGTCTTCGGTGACATCGATCGCCAGGTCCTTGGCATCGTCGCCCCGGAGCGCGCGGATGGCGCCTGCCACATTGAGCCGTCCAGCGCCCAGGCGCGCGTCCCATTCGGACGACTCACCGCGGAGGTGGCGTGCAGACAGGCGCAGCGCCGAGCGGATCTCTTCGATGGATAGGGGCTTGTCTGATGACTGCATCATCAGAGCGATGGCGCCGGTGACGTGTGGAGCGGCGATGCTGGTGCCAGACTGCCGCACGGGCAGCGGCAGGTGGGCCTGTGCGCAGGTGATGCCCATCTCCAAGAACGGATCGCTCGACTGGCCCGGCGCGCTGATCTCGGGCTTCTGGCGGCCATCCCGGGTCGGGCCCTCCGAAGAGAACGGCGAGATGGCCCGGGAGTCGGCGTTGACCTTATATGAGCCGACCACGATCGTGCGGATCCCGCAGGACAGCGAGCCCAGGGTATGCGTGCGGCATTCATCGGCGATCGAAAAGCGGGCCTGACCGGTATAGGAACGCTCTCGCTCGATCCAGGCGTGGAACGGAACGGGCCGCTCACCGGTGTTGGTCAGCTGGAGTCGCCAGCTCCCCTCCATCAGCTCGTTGAGCAGGACATCAACGTGGTTGTCGTGGTTATCTGCGTCGTGGAGGGTGTGGAAGATCTCAACGGCGGTCAACGTCCCGATCTGGGATCGGAGGACCTCTCCGGGCGGCACAGGCCCATAGGCGACGTCAGCCGCGTTGAACATCGTGATCTCAAGGGTGTGTGCGCCGGGGTACCAGACTTCAATCTCGCTGTCTGAGGTCTGGATCGCGTCGCTGGTCTTGAGCGGGATCTCGATCTCCAGGGTGCGGCTCTCGCCGGGGGCGATGGTGCCGCAGGTGTGGATGCGATCGGTCCATGAGTTGCCCGCCGCGATGACGATGGCGCGGCCGGGGACGTCCAGCAGCTGCTCGAACCATCGATCGACCAGGGTGCTCCCGTCGTGGGGGCCGCCATAGGCGCTCATCGAGATGTTCACCACCGCCGATCGTCCCAGCGCTTCGGCGATCTCGAAGATATACAGGGCCGCCTCAGCGATGTTCTTCGAGGTCCCGAATTCGCTGGTTCCGGCCACGACGCCGTCGGTCTCTGCATGGACGAAGATGATGTCTGCGCCGGGGGCGACCCCGGGCAGCCCGGTGGCGGCGCCGTTGCCTGCGGCGATGTCCATCACAAACGTCCCGTGGCTGCCGGATGACCGCTGTGGATTCCATCGGCTGGGGGTATAGCCCAACCGAATGTAGGGGCTGCCATCCTTCAACGCGGCGTTGATGTCATCGCTCCGATATTCCCGCCCATAATTGTAGTCTGCAGGAGACAACGGCGTCTCTCCGCCCCGCTGATCCCACAACGCCAGGATCCGGGTGCTGCCATCTTCTCGCCGGAAGTTCGCGTGCACAAAGTCCGCGTCTGTATCGATGATGCCGATGATGACCCCTGAACCATCCAAGCCATCGGCCCGAGCGGGGAGCGCCAGACGGAGTGCGTTCGGATCGGCCCGGATCTCACGGACGGAGCGCTCCAGGTCATGGTAAATCGGCCGCGAGCTGCGCAGGCTGAGGATGTTCGGGTGTTGCGAGACCCCGTCAAAATCCCCTGCGGCGACGTGTCCGGTCACCAGGTGGCCCAACTGCCGGCTGATGCGGAGGCCGGGAACCTGGACCGTGGGATCAGACAGCCGCGCCATCACATCCACCAGGACCAGATCCTGGGGGGCAACGTCCGGAGCCGTGGTGTCTGTGACCGCGGACAGCGCGACCGGTGCGTCTTCGGCTGGAGCCGCTTCATGAGCAGACAGCCGCGGCGTTGCGGATGCTTCTGTGGTCCCAGTGGGCTGTGGGTCCTGCGCGATCTGGGCTCGCCGGTGGGGATGCTGGATGTGCCGTTGCAGCCGAGCGTCGACGTGCGGGCGGTTCATCCGGCCGACCACCGTGGCGGCGTTGGCGAGGATCTGGTGGAGGTTGAGGTTGAACGACGGAGCGGCTTCGGGCAACGCGACCTTCGCCCCAGGGCGAAAGCCGATCACGTTGGGATGGTCGACCAGCCGCTTCACGTCCGCCAGCGCAATTTTGCCGGTGACGGTCTTTCCATCGGCCTGTTCAGGGATCAGGCCAGGCACCGGGCCGTCTGGGTCGGCGAGAGTGACCTGGGCGGTGATGGTCAGCGACGCGCCAACGTTCTGCTGTAAACGGTCCAGGAACGAACGAAATCGGGGCCCCGGGCGTTTGGGCGCGTCGTGCTTATCTTGAGACAACCATCACCTCCGGACCCCATGGATGAAATGGGGGGCTATCTATAGGATCCTCATCAGGGAGAGGCCGTTGAAACTTATACAAAGTCGTCTCACCGTTCGCGCGAGCGTGCAGGAAGTCTGGGCAATGTTGTCTGCGTTTGATCAGGTGGATGCCTGGATGCCTGGGATCTCCAACGTGGCGTATACCACCCATGAAGAAGCCTGCGTTGGTGCCGCTCGGCAGCTGACAATCGGTCCACTCACCCTGCTTGAGGAGATCACCACCTGGGAGCCGGAGTCCGAGCTGGCGTACACCATCGCCGGGTTGCCGTCCGTTGTGACCATCGCCCACAACCGCTGGAACATCGAGCCGGTTGAAGACGGGACGCGGGTGACGATCACCAGCATCATTGAGATGTCTCGGGGCTTCCGATTTTTGGAAGAACGGGCGAAGAAGACGATGAAAGGTCAACTCGACACGTTCCTCAGCGGTATGGCCTACCATCTCCATCAGGCGCAGACCCGCATCGCCCGCTGAGTCAGGCGTCTTTGTGGATGTGGTCGGAGATCAGCTCTGCGATGCGAGGTCGCGCCCATTGCGGCATCACATGGCCCAGGCCGTTGATGACATGCAGGTCCGATCGGGGGATGAGCTTCGCCAGATCGAACCCTGCGCGGGGCGGAACCAGCGGATCGAGCGCACCATGAATGATGCGGGTTGGTACCTTTAAGGTAGACAATCCCCTTCCGCGATGGGGCGCCACGCGGATCGCAGAGAGCTGCCGGAAGAACCACGCAGGCTTCGGTGGGCCGCCGCTGCGATCGAAGATCAGTTGGCCAAGGCGGACGATCTCGTCCTCACCGCCCAGCGGCGGCGCGCCCGGTCCGGCGAAAATTCGCTGGTTGGCCAGAAACCGCTGCCCCAGCGCTTCCCGGGTGACCTCTGAGCGGTTGAGGAAGACCCGCAAGGCCTGAACCCGTGGCAGATAGATGCCGCCGGGGGTGGTCATGATCAGCGTCAAGCTGCGCACCCGCTCCGGACGATGCAAGGCCATGGTCTGTGCGATCATGCCGCCCATCGAGACTCCGACGATGTGCGCCGACGCCAGGCCGAGATGATCCAGCAGCGCGAAGCCATCTTCGCCCATGTCGTCGAGTGTGTAGCGGGTCACGCCGAGCAGGATGTCGGAGGCGGTGGGGGTGCCCAGGTGATCGAGCTTGCTCGATTCACCACAGTCCCGGTTGTCGAAGCGGATCAGGCGAAACCCGGCGTCGCGAAGCAGGGCACACAGTGACGCCGGCCAGTGGACCAGGTGGAGACTGATGCCCATGATGAGGAGAACCGGGGCGCCGTCACCCTCGTCGGTGTAGGCGATCTCGACATCTCCGGGTGTGGCAAAACGGCGGATCTCCAAATCGGATTCAGGTATGGACATGCCGGGAGAGTAGCCCGTTTAAATCCAGACCTGATGCAATGTCGCTGTGCCGGCACCGTTCAACGGCACGCTTCGTTCGAGGCGGAAGTCCAGCGTCGACAACCCGTCTTGCTGATAATTAGCGTTTAACGATTGAAGTTTTTGAATGCATCGGTTTCGGTTCTCTTTCGCGATCGGGGTAAGCTGCCCGCTCTGGACGCCATTGTGTGGGTGGGGCAGGGCGCGATATACGCCATCACGACGACCGATTGGTGTGTTGGTGATCTGGCACCGGAACCGAAGCTCGACATCCTCGTAGCCCCACC
>JBCBLB010000106.1:0-18293 GCA_038520555.1 Myxococcota bacterium
CCGGAGAGACGCCTTCCTCGCTGGGTTCCGATGACACGTTCCACCTCAACGACGTCCGTCGCGCGTCCCGGAAGAAGGGGTGGGGCGAAGCGCAGCGACAGTATATTCGCGACCGGTACGACAACAACCTGCGGTTCATCGATGACCAGCTGACCCGAATTTTGCGGACACTCGATCCGGAACGGGACGTCGTTCTCCTGGTGGCCGATCACGGGGAAGAGTTCTGGGATCACGGCGGCTTCGAGCACGGCCACACGCTGTTTGATGAGCTGTTACACGTGCCGATGATCGCCTGGGGACCTGGCTTTACCGCGGGCCGGTATGACGCGCCGACCAGCCTGCTCGATGTGGCCCCGACCATCGCCCAGGCCGTCGGCGTCGGGCTCCCCACCGCCGAAGGCATGCCCCTCCAGCCGCTGACAGAGGGGCAGAGAGAGCCGTTTGACCGTCGGACGCAAGCATTTGGCCGAAAGCTGTACGGGGATGTCATCTGGGGATCCCTGGACGGCCAGCAGAAGTATATTTCTCGCGCTGGAAAGGAAAAGGTCTTCGACCTTGGCGCAGATCCAAGCGAGAAAGCGGACCTCAACCCGGACGGCGCCGAAGACGGCCGGCACGCCATGGAGCAGGCGCTCGATCGCGATGTGACCCTCGGCTTCCGGCTGGACGCCGCGGTCTCCAAGACCCGGGATGACCTGATCGCGCGGGTGTTTGTACCTGGCGGGGTCAAGGACGCGTGGACCTATCCGGACCCGGTCCGGCGGGGTGAGTCCGAGGTTTTTATCGACGACAACGGGGTGATTGCACAATTCAAGGGCAACAGGAAGGCCACGGTAGAGGTGTTCTTCGTCCCCAACCGCCCCGCAGAAGAGATCGTCTCCGAGATGACCCTCCAGCTCAACCAGGGGGAAGCAGAAGTCACGGTTGATGCGCGCCAATCGCCGATGCCCAACAGCGGAAAAGGACGCGCGATTTTACGGGGAAGGGTCGACAAACGAACCGTGTCCCTGACCTACGCCGTCGCGCCGGTGCCGAGCGCCGAGGACACCGTCCTCGACGGGACCAGCATAGAGGTGTGCTTCGATCTGGTCGCCCTGGGCTACACCACACAGGAGAGCTGCCAGGAGCTTCAGCGCCAGCTCCGCGAGCGCCTGAGATAAACGGCAGATTTTTTTTCCGGGGTGTCACAATATCGATGTGCTCTGCCACGTTGTGCAGCCTGAATGATGGAAGACGCGCTCCTGATCGATGCTCACCTCAATGGCGATCCACAGGCGATGTCCGTGCTGATGGATCGGCACCGGACGTCGTTGATGGGGTTTTTGCGATCGCGGGTCGGCGACGACGCAGAAGATCTCTTCCAGGAGACCTGGACCCGGGCGGCGAAAGCGTTGCCCAGATACACCGATCAAGGTACCTTTCAAGCGTGGCTCTTCCAGATCGCCAGGCGGCTGGTGATCGACCATTACCGACGGCGTTCGTCTCGCATCGTCCTGTTGCCGACGGATGAGACGTCTCCGGTGCCACAGGCGCCGGAAGATCCATATAAGAGCGTGGTCGCCCGTGAGCTGTCCGAGGCAACCGCTCGGGCACTTGACAGCTTATCGTCCGATGTCGCCGAAGTTGTCCGGCTGCGGCTCATCGACAATCGACCGTTCAAAGAAATTGCAAAGCTCCAGCGTGTCCCCCTGAACACTGCCCTCGGCAGGATGCATCGGGGACTCAAGCAGATCCGACGCGCGTTGGAAGCTGACGGCATCCTCGGCTCGGAGCACCTATGACCTGTGAACACTCTGAAACAACCGCCATCCTCGTGCTGTTTGACGAAGCGCCGCCCTGGTTCGCGGCGCATCTCGCGCAGTGCCCGGACTGTCAAGCGGTCCTCGCAGAGCACCGTGAAACCATCGACGTCATCACCCCTCATCTACCCAAACCCGTCCCCAAACCGACGCCTGCGCCGATCTTCTGGCGCCGTCGATGGAGACCGGTCGCCGCGGGTATGGCGCTCGCGGCCGCAGCGCTGCTGTTCGTTTCGCAGATGGATACGCGATGGACGAACACCAATACGGCAGAGGACGGGCCGGCCCTGGCCTTTGCAGAGACGGCGGCCTGGAAGGCGCTGGACGACGAGCTGCTGTCGTTAGAGATGGAGCTCGCGTTGATGGACCTCACGAGCGACACCGATCTGGAGGGAGGCCGATGACTCGTGCCATCCTGATGATGATGCTTCTTCTTGGCTTATCCTCGACCGCAGCGGCACAGCAGGCGTACACCGAGGCGGAGCTGCTCGCCGCGGTCCAGCAACACATGCCGGCCAGGTTCACCACGCTGATGAAGCTGAAGGACGAAAATCCCGAGCAATACCAACGCGCGCTGAAGCGGATCGAGCAGACCATGCTGGAGAACGCGTCTCGTGACGAGACCCGTCGCGAAAGAATCGAGGCGCTCACCGCGCGTAAAGTGGAGCTTCTCCAACGGTACGATGCCGCACGCACCGAGCAGGCGCGCGAAGCGGTTCGTGTTGAGATGGTGTCCCTTGCGCGGGAGTTTCTGGCGCTTCGGCTGGCCGAGAAAGAGGACCGGCTCCGCACTGCGCAGGCCCGGGTCAACCGGCTGCAGGCTGAGATCGATGCGCAACGCGCAGACATCGATCAACGCGCGGAGGACTTCGTCGATGAGACCCTGGAGCGTCGCGAACGACGCTGATTACTTGTGGCGGAAGGTGATCCGGCCCTTGGTGAGATCGTAGGGGCTGACGGCGACGGTGACTTTGTCACCGAGGACGACGCGGATACGATATCGACGCAGCCGTCCGGCGAGGTGCGCCTGGACGTCGCCCACGTCTGTCTCAATCAGGAAGTTTCCGCCCTGGAACACTTCCTTGACCACGCCTTCCATCTCAATCAGATCATCACTCGCCACATGTACCTCCACTTGATGGCCGGGACGGAGTAACGAAGCGATGCAGCTCCCTCAACCACTTGTTGGATGGCCCGTCCTCCTGGTGTCCTATATCTCCGGTTGCACATCCGACACCCCTTCTCCGGACAAACCGTCCGATCCCTCCGGTGATAGCGCGATCGAAGACACTGAGTCGGAAGAAGAAGATGAGGACTCGGCGGACACCGACGTCCCCGTCGACTGGCCGGCGGATCCGCTGATCCTCGATCAGGTCACCGTCCTCGACGCCCGGGGCCCGCACCCCGACCGCGCTGTCGTCATCGTCGGCGATGAGATCTGGGCGGTGATGGACGCCCGGGGTGACTGGCCCGAAGACGCCACGGTTCGCGCCCTCCCCGCCCGGACGGTGATCCCGGGTCTGATCGACGCCCACATCCACCTGTTCCACGCGGGGAGCCCCTACTGGGTCGGTGACACCCTGACCGCCAACCTGTCGGCGTACCTGGACTGGGGCGTCACCGGAGCCGTCGATCTGGGGAGCCCCAGGGAGATTTTTGCGCTCCGCGACCGAGTCCTCGCCGGCGAGCTGGTCGGGCCGCGGCTGTGGGTGACCGGCCCCTTCCTCACGGCGACCGGCTCCCACCCCTGCGAGACGGTCAATGATGAGGCCCTCTGCCTGTTCGTCGATCGCGAGAAGACGCCGACCGAGCAGGTCACCACCCTGGCAGAGGCGGACGGTTTGAAGGTGGCCCTCGCCGACGCCGACTTCACGCCATGGCCGACCCCTCGCCTGGATGTGGGCGATCTGGCCGAGATCACAGCGGCGACCGACCAGCCGGTCTGGGGGCACGTCGATGAGCCCGATGATGTCGAAGATGCCATCGCCTCAGGGGTCGACGTGATGGCCCACCCCGTCTTCTCTGAGGCCATGGACGATTACCCCGACGTCGTGACCGTCAGCACCATCGGCGCCTTCGACAACCTCGGCCGGCTGCTGGACGGGCAGCTGCTCCGTGAAGATCTGCGGGCGACCCCGGTGGCCGTCCAGGACGCCTGGACCTGGATCAAGGACAACCCCGACACCCTGCTGGATGGATGGATCTCCTCCTCGGCCCGGTGGTCGGCGGATGCCCGACACAACCTCGGCCAGGCGATCGCACAGGAGCGGATCGTCCTGGCGGGCAGCGACGCCGGGTACTGGTTCGTGCCCCATGGCCTCGGCCTGCACCTTGAGCTTATCGGATTGGTCGAGGCCGGGATGACGCCGCTCCAGGCCTTGACCGCGGCGACCATCGCGCCCGCGGAGGTGCTCGGGTGGGACGACGTCGGGATCATCGATGCGGGGTATCGAGCAGACCTCGTGGTGCTGACCCGGGACCCGCTCGAAGACATCGCCAACACCCAGCACATCGAGGCGGTCTACCAGGGCGGCCAGTTGATGGCGCGCGGCGCAGATCCGCTGCTCACGGTCGCCTCTGGAGACGGATTCTGCCTCGACGACCGGGACTGCGGCGCACAACGATGCGATCCCATCGACCACGTCTGCCGGGACGACTGCGGGGCCGCCTTCGATCGGACCGACAGCTGCGGGGCGGAGGGCTGGTGTATGCCATCAGACGGGATCGTGGCCGCCGATGGGATCTGCCACCCGGGCGCGGGCTGCGATTGGAGGAGCCAGGACTGCGAGCCGGCGTATTATCAGGAGACCTGCGCTCCGATCGATCTGGACACCAACCGCTGCGTCATCTCTGGAACCCGCCAGGTCGGCGAGACCTGCGCCTGGAACGACGCGTTCTGGTCGTGCCAGCCCGGGCTGTTCTGCTCATGGGTCGATTATCAATGTTACGCGCTCTGCGACCCGGATGACCCCAACCCAGGCTGCAACTGTGTTCGGCAATCGGTCGAAGGACAGCCATGGTTCGGGGTGTGTTTATAGGGAGTTGTACGTGACACTTCGAGAGATGCAGCAGGCCATCGACGCATGGATCCAGGACAACGGCGGCTATTGGGATGAGATGTCCCTGCTGGCCCGATTGGCCGAAGAGACCGGAGAGGTGGCGCGAGAGTACAACCACCGCTTCGGCGCCAAAAAGAAAAAAGCCAGCGAGGGCGAGGCGGCGCTGGCCGGCGAGCTGGGGGACGTGCTCTGGATCGTGCTCTGTATGGCCAACCAGCAGGGCATCGACCTTCAAGCCACCTTCGAGGCGACCATGAACAAGCTGAACATCCGCGACGCGGGCCGGTTCACTGGAGAGGATGCGTGAGCGGCGGCCTGCTCACGCGCGGCATGACCGCCGACAGCGCCGTCCGCTTCCTGGCGGTGGACGCGACCGATGCCGTCAACGAGGCCCAGCGCCGCCACGGGCTCAACGCCGCTGCGGCGCGGCTGATGGGCGACATCATGGTCGCCGGGCTGATGATGTCGGCCTATATCAAAGGAGAGGAGCGGCTGACGCTTCAGCTCCAGGCGGACACACCGCGGCTTGCGCTCATCTGCGATGTCGACGCCGAGGGCGGGACACGGGCCCGGATGACGCCCCGGTCGCTTCCAGCCAGCTGGACCGGGGTGATCGACGGGGTGCTGATGGTCATCAAGCACAACGCCAACAAGGAGCTGTATCGGGGGATGACCGGGATCGAGCGCGCCGACATGACCCACGCCCTGATGCGCCACCTCACCGAGTCCAGCCAGGTCGATGCCCTGCTCCGGCTGCACACCGAGCTGGATGATGCTGGGACGGTCGTGTTCAGCGGCGGCTTGTTGGTCGAGCGGATGCCGCCGGCGAAGGACCTTCCGCACCTGGAGCCCGAAGCGTTCGCGGCGCACTATGGGGCCATTCAGCGCATGGACGCCGCACAGATTCGCGCCGCCATCGCGGAAGGGGCGCTGCTCGATGCGCCGCTGCTCGTCATGGAGAGCCGGCCGCTGACGTGGCGCTGCCGGTGCTCGGTGGAACGGATCGAGTCGATGCTCGTGGCCCTGGGCCCCGAGGAGCTTCAAGACATGATCGAGAAGGACCACGGCGCCGAAGTGACCTGCCACTTCTGCAACGAGACCTATGCGATCAGCGAAGACCGACTGACCGCTTTGTTGGCGCTGCACTCCGCATAGAGACATGGTTCATGCCATGATGCTCGCCAGAAGGAGGAGCCGATGCGACGACTGACGACGGCGGTATTGTTGACCCTGACGATGTCTGGCTGCAACAGCTGCAACAGCCAGCAGCCGGTGACGGACGACGTCCCCGAGAAACGTGGCAAGCGCCGAAAGGGCCGCAAGGCCAAGGCCAAAGCGAAGGCGCAGCCCACCTATCCGCCAAAGGACACCGTCACCACGGTGATCTACAAGGCCAACGACACGACGATGGTCTGGCTGGAGACCCGCTCGGGCACCTTCAGCGGCAACCCGGACAGATCCTACTGGCTCAAAGACGGCATCGCTCTTCCCGAATTTGCAGGGTACCGCTACTTCAGCGCCGACGGCTCGGACTATCTGTCGACGACGGCCCCCAGCGGCGAGGGCGTCCAGACCTTCACCGCCCTGATGGCCACAGAGACCTCGCCACCACCGGGATACAGCTGGGAGGTCGATCCGGCGCCCAACGGCTTCCACCGCACCTTCGTCAAGCCAGCGTCTGGCCGGATGCAGCGGCTGGGGATGTACAAACAGCCGCCGAGCAAACCGGTATGGATGGAGGCGACCCGTCCCGAGAAGCGCGGCGAGGCGTCCCCGCCGTTGACCCGCAATAGCGGGTGGAAAGCCCGCGGCGATCTGGCGGAGGGGTACCAGAACGCCCTCCCAGAGGGTGCGAAGCCCCTCGAGGCCAAAGACCTCGATGCGCAGGCCGTGACGAAGCTCAAAGCAGAGCTGAAGGCCCTGCGAGACAGCGCCATCACCGTTCATCTGGCGAAGACGGTGAACCTGGACGCCGATGAGTCGCTCGAGACCTTCGCCTGCATCACCGGCGGGATGGGCGCCCCCTGCGTGATCATCGATCAGGTCGGCGAGGAGCGGCGGGTCTACAGCGCGAACATGGCGTACCCGGGCAAGGACGCAGATGCCGCCGCCGAAGCGCCGCTGTTCTTCTCCACGGAGACCGGACACTACGCGATGTTCAGCCCCAAAGGCAGCGTCAACGAGAAGGGCCAGGGCGTCATCACCGTCGTCCGATTCAACGGAAACGCCTTCGTCACCGACGCGGTGTATTGACCATCAGCGGGCGACGATGACCCGCGCCGGACGGATGAGCTTGTCGGCCCGCTCCGCACCCGAAAACCGGTAGCCCGGTTGCATCACCGCCACGATGTGATCGGTCGGCACATCCGGGCTGGGGACGGCGCCCACTGCTTCGTGGATGTGCGGGTCGAACCCTTCACCCGGCGCGCCCAGGCGTTCGACGCCGGCCTGTTCGAGGATATGCTGCATCTTCCGGCGGAGGGCCTCGCTGCCCTGCACCCAGGGGCTGTCCTTGTCGGGGTGGCTGTCCAGCGCCGTCTCCAGAACGTCGAGCGCCTCGACAAAGTCGCGCAGAAGGGCCGCCTGGGCGTCCTGACGGGAGCGACGGAGCGCCTCCCCATGGTTCCGTCGAAGGTTGGCGATGTCCGCCGACAGCCGCAACACACGATCCTTCAGCGAGGCCGCATCTTCCGCAGGCGCAGCCACCGGGGCCACCGCTGCAGACTGGCGAAGCTGGGCGTTGTGCTCCAGCAACCGGGCGTTCTGTTCGCGAAGGACATCCAGCTGCTGCTTGCCGCGAAGGGCGCGCTGTTCCAGCGCCTGGTTCTGCTGGCGGAGGCGCTTCAGCTCCTGCTCCAGTGATCGGGTCTGGCCCTGAAGACGCTGAAGTTCCTTCTGTACCCTGGGATCTGGGCGAGAGGTTCGCGCTTGTTGCTGCTGACGCGCATGGGCGGACCGCAGCATCTGGTTCTCCTGGCGAAGACGCTGGACTTCCTGCCAGAGCACCTCACGCGAAGGTCCAGCGGCGGCTGCATAAGGATAGCGATCATAGCCACGGTTGTACATGATGCCTTCTCCGCTGAGACCGACCATTCATCATGGCGGCCTTCACTCAACGAGAAGGTAATCCCCGACCCGTTGTTGGCTACCCCCTACGCGACCTCAGACAGCGCCGGCTCGTCTTCATCCTCGATGGCGTCGGAGAGCATGTCGTTGATGACCGCAGCCGCGGCGACGCTGGCGAGGTCTGGATCGCCATACATCTCCAGGAACTGATCGTAGAAGAATGCGATCAGCTCGCCGAGGGTGGTTGGAGGGTTCACAGACAGATCATTCTTGGAAGCGTTCATTCTTCCTCCATATCCCCCCGGAAACGAGGGCGAATCGTGTTTGGTTGGTGCGCTGTCTACATCTCCACTTGTTGGAGATCAGGCATTCACTGCACCGGTTCCGTTCTGTCTATAAACTAAGCCCCAAACTCAGAAACGTTACTCCCCTGACACGCATTTTTCTGGGTAACGAAATGTCTCCGCCTGATTGTTCGAACAGGCGGAGACAAGCAACGATTCAGCGTCCGTGGTCTGTTGGTGTCCCCATCATCCAAACCGACCGACCGCCCTCTCTCGGGATCAGACGAAGAAGTCGGGCAGCAGATCGCCGGCGGTCGGATCCACAGCGTACGGATCAAAGTCCGTGACGCCTTCTTCGGCGAGGACTTCGTCGTCAATGTAGAAGTTGCCGGTCGCTTCGGTGTTGTCACGGTTGAGGATCGCATAGGCGGCGTCGGCCATGATCTCCGGCTTGCGGCTACGCCGCATCGACTCGTCGCCCCCGAGCAGGTTCTTGACCGCCGCGGTGGCCACCGCGGTCCGCGGCCAGAGCGCGTTGACCCCGACCTTGCCTTTGAACTCCTCGGCCATGCCGAGCACACACATGCTCATCCCGAACTTGGCCATCGTATATGCGACGTGGGGCGCGAACCAGCGGGCTTCCATGTTCAGCGGCGGCGAGATGTTGAGGATGTGCGGGTTTTTGCCCTTGAGCAGATGCGGCAGACACAGCTTCGAGCACAAGAAGGTGCCCCGGGTGTTGACATGATGCATCAAGTCGTAGCGCTTCATCGGCGTATGAAGGGTCGGCGTCAGCATGATGGCGCTGGCGTTGTTGATCAGGATGTCGATCCCACCGAACCGCTCCACCGCCTGATCGACAGCGGCCTGGACGACCGCTTCGTCGCGGATGTCGACGACACACGGCAGGGCCCTGCCCCCAGCGGCTTCGATCTCTTCAGCGGCGGTGTAGATGGTCCCGGGGAGCCGGGGATGCGGCTCTGCGGTCTTCGCGGCGATGACAATGTTGGCGCCGTCCTGTGCACAGCGGAGCGCGATGGCCTTGCCGATGCCCCGGCTGGCACCGGTCACAAAAATTGTGCGTCCCTTCAATGAATCACCCATGGTCCGATCTCCTGCGGTAGAGGGGTCGACCTGACCTAACCTGCGATCGCCCCTGCCCCGCCACGAACCTGGGGTTCAGGCTCAGCCCTGCGCCGGCTTCCGCAGCAACGGGATGGTCAGCTGCTGGCCGATCTCGACCACGTCCGGGTTGTCCAGCACGCCCCGGTTCGCATCAAAGATCGTGGGATACAGCATCATGTCGCCGTAGTGGTATCGCGCGATCTTGGAGAGGGTCTCGCCCGACTTCACGGTATGAACCAACGGCGTCGGATCGGGTGGAATGGTCAGCACCTGCCCCGGGAAGATCTCATCGGCGTCCTTGATCATCGGCTGGTTCGCATCGAAGATCGCGGGGTAGAGGTGAATACAGCCATACTGCGCCTTCGAGATGAGCGAGAGGCTCTCGCCCTTCTGAACCGTATGGAAGATGGGCGCCGGCTTCTCCGCCACGGGCTCCGCAGCCTCAGAGACGACGATCATGGTCTGGTCATCGACCTGAGCGACGCCTTCCATATTGCCGAGGGCCATGATGAGCTTGTGGGAGATCTCTGCGCTGGGCACCATCCCCCGAAGGGTCGCCCGGCCATCGTCATATTCGACCACGAGATCCTGAACGTCGAGGTTGAGCTGGCGCAGCTCGCCGGTGAGGATGATGCTCCGCTGACGTTCCTGGATCTGTTCGCGGGCGTCCTGCGCGGCCTGATCCTGCTCGGTATTGCCCAGCCCGACTTTCTTTCCGATGTTCCGGACGAAATCAAAAAGTCCCATTGTACCTCCAGAGTGGAAGACGATTGTACCATCTTCAACAGAGGGGTTAGTCGAGAGGGATGAGCGAAGACCTGTTGGGGCTGCCTTTCGACCGACTCGCGGATCTGTTGGAACGGATCGGTGTCGGGGCAGTGCAAGCCAACCGGGTCTTCCAGGGCATCCACCGCCACCGCCTGCCGCTGGATGCGATCCAGTCGCTCGGCCGGCACGCGGACACGATCGCGGCACATACCCACCTCGCGCAGGTCGGGATCGACGCCATCCACCAGAGCCCGGACGGCACCCGGCGGCTCATCACCCAGCTCTCTGACGGCGCCCGGGTCGAGTCGGTCCTGATTCCGATGCGTGACGATCGCCTGACCCTGTGCCTGTCGACGCAGGTGGGGTGCGCGATGGGCTGCCGGTTCTGCGCCACGGGGACGTTGGGGTTGAGCCGACACCTCACCGCCGGTGAGATCGTCGCACAGGTGCATGCCGCCCGCGCCCTGGTTGAGGGGGAGCAGCGGCAGCTCCGAAATCTCGTCTTTATGGGCATGGGCGAGCCGCTGCACGCGTACATCCCGACCCGGGACGCCCTCCGCGTGCTGCTCGACGACCACGGGGTCAACTTCGGCGCCCGCCATGTGACCGTCTCGACAGTGGGCCTGGTCCCCAAGATGCGGTCGTTCTCCAAAGACTTCCGCGGCCGGGTTCAGCTGGCCCTGTCGCTCCATGCCGGCACCGATGAGACCCGCCGCAAAATCATCCCTGCAGCGTCGCGGTGGGACCTGGCCAGCCTGCGTCAGGTCTGCCTCGACCATCCCCTGCCCGGCCGGCGCGCGCTGATGCTGGAGTATGTCGTCCTGCCTGGCGTCAACGACAGTGACGCAGAGCTTGAGGGGGTGCGGGACTGGGTGCAGGGCATGCGGGCTGTGGTCAATCTCATTCCGTTTAATCCGTTCCCCAACGCACCGTTCCGCTCGCCGACCATTCCTGAGGTGCAGCGGGTCTTCGACAAGCTCCAGGAGATGCGGGTCCCGGCGACGGTGCGCTGGCCGCGGGGACGAGACGCAGACGGCGCCTGCGGGCAGCTCGCCCTTCGCGAGCGCATGGTCTGATCAGGGCTCGATCCGCAGAATCACCCACCCCGGCGCATGGGTGATTTTCTCGAAGCCTTCGGGCAAATCGCGTCCCAACAGAGGGGCGAGTCCCGGATAGCTGTGCCGCACCCGCCCGACGTCGAGCGCCGCATAGGGGATCTGCCAGGCGATCGCCCAGGTCCGCAGCTCGTCGGGGGTTGCCCAGCGGGTGTCCCCGCCCATCCGCCGGATCAGCACACCAGAGACCACCCACCCGTCCTGCCGCTGGTGGAACCATGGCGAGCTGGTCACGAACGGCCCCGCCATCCCATCGGTCTTCTCGGTGATCGCAGCCAGCGAGGACTCTGTGATGTCCGGTTGCAGGGCCGGCCGGATCTCCATTCCCAGCGACAGCAGCCCCGCCGGCAGCAGCATCCACCACCGCGGCATCAGCCAGAACACGCCCAACGAGAGGAACAGCGTCGCGGGGAGGACCAGCCGGGGGTTCGAGAACGCCAACCCGACCGCCGCCATGTGGAGCACCGCCGCAGCGGCGAGGGCGAACGCGCGAGGATCCTTTCGCACCATTCCGACGAAGATCCCGATGACACCGATCCGAGTGGTCCATGCCCAGGTGGCCGCGACGAAGGAGAACCGCAACCCGCCGGGCAGCCGCACCAGGCTATGGATCGAAAACAGCCCGCCGGGATGACCACCAATCGCGAGGTTCTCGGACTGATCTGGCAGCGGGGAGCGCCAGGTCACCAAGGCATTGCCCCAGTGAGGCGCGGTGGTGAGCATGAACATGGCGAGGAGCGGGCGGAGCCCGGCTCGGCCGAGGATCATCACCACCGGCACTGCGGTGAGGGCCGTATACCGGGTCATACAAGCCGCACCGAGCAAGGCACCCGCCCACCCCGGCCGCTTCTCCGCCACGGTCATGGCCCCCAGGACGAAGGTGGCGGCGAGCAGGTCGGTGCCCTCCGTCGCCCCCCAGGTCAGAAGGGCCGCCTGTCCGAGCAGCCAGACCCCTGCCCAGGGAGACAACCACCGGCTCGCCGCGAAGACCGCGCCCGCGCCCGCGGCTGCGGAGAGCATTTTTCCAAACACCACCACATCGCCGACCACCAAACGACCCGCGAGGATCAGCAGCGGATAGCCGACCGGGTATAGCGGATGGAGCAGCTCACCGGATCCATCGAAGATCCGGCGGGCACGCTCTGAAAACCCGATAAAGTCGACGAACCGCAGATCTGGATGGGCCGCGGCGACCGCGCCCAGGGTGACCAGGGCGATCGCAGCGATCAGCAGAGCCACCCAGGGCGGCGGCTCAGCGGATGTCGACCAGGTTGTTGGCCAGGATCGCATTGTCGCTCGCGGTCAACAGGCCGCCATCATCCATAAAGCGAATATCCCCGATCAGGACGATGTCTCCGGTGTTGCCAGGACGCTCGACCGTGGCGATGAGCCGGGTCAGGTCATCCGCGAACAGACCCGTCGCGTCGTCGCCGGGGGACACAAAGCAGGGGTCACGGATCTGAAGCTCGGTGACCTCTTCCATCAACACCGCCGATGCTTCGATCGCGTTGATGGTCAGGATCCGACCGGTGTCCTCACGATCACCGTTGAAGATGCTGGTGACCCCGAGCTTGGCGAGAAGCTCATCGACCGCCGGCTCGCTGCAGGTCACGGTCTCGGCCATGACGACCAGCCGGGTGCCTGCCTCCAGGGCTGCGGTGAGCTGGGTCACCTCCGTGTCCGTATACGCCGCCGCGCCGCCATTGAACCCATGCGCCACCATGAAGATGACCCGATATTTCTCCAGATCGGTGGGCAGGTTGGTCTTCGAGCGGACGGTGAAGCCGAAGTTCTCCTCCCACTGTGTAGAGATATCGTCCATGCTGCCTGCGCCGCCGCCGCTGCCCGTGGCGCCGCCGTGGCCGGTCCACAGCAGGATCTCATCGCCCGTGGGGATCGGGTAGCTGTCCACCACAGACGGATCGTCGCCAGTCTCTTCCGATTCGTCGCAGGCGCCCAGGAGCAGCAGCCCACTCAGCAGACTCATCCGGAACATGTTCTCCTCCCATCTGTCATCACAGATCATTGTAGCCGCTGCGCGGCCAGGCCTCAGGGCAGGTTATTCCAGCGCCCATGGAAGCCGATCTGCTGGTCCACGATATCGATCGACTCTATCCGATGACCCCCGGGATCTCCCAGCCCTTCCCGGAGATCACCGGTGCCGCCGTCGCCTTCACCGGCGATTCCGTCTCCTATGTCGGCCCCACACAGGGCGCCCCGCCGGCAAAAGACCACCTCTCTGGCGAGGGGCTGGTGGGCCTGCCGGGCCTCATCGACTGTCACACCCACGCCGTCTGGGCCGGCAGCCGCGCCGATGAATTCGCCCGCCGCCTCGCCGGTGAAGACTATACCGCCATCCTCGAAGCCGGCGGCGGGATCCGGTCCACCGTCCGCGCCACCCGCGCCGCCGCGTCCGATGAACTCGTCCAGCGAGCCCGGCAGCGCCTCGTCGGAATGCGCCACCGCGGCGTCACCACCGTCGAGATCAAGAGCGGGTACGGCCTCGATCCACAGACCGAGCGGCGCATCCTCCTCGCCGCCCGCCAGTGCAACGACATCGTCCGCGTCGTCCCGACCTTCCTCGGCGCCCACACCATCCCCGATGCGTTCCGAACCGACCGGGCCGGCTACGTTCGACAGATCATCGATGAGCAGCTTCCCCTCTGCGCTCCGCTCGCCGACAATATCGACGTCTACTGTGACAGCGGGGCCTTCACCCTGGAAGAAGCCGAGCGGATCCTCGCTGCCGGCGCTGCACATGGCCTGAAGATCCGCGCGCACGCTGAACAGGTCGCGTATACCGGCATCGCCGCGCGCGCCGCAGAGATGGGCGCCACAAGCGTCGACCATCTCGAACGACTCGATGAAGCCGACGTCGAAGCCCTCGCCGCCCACGGCACCGTCGCGGTGATGCTGCCCGGCGCACAGCTCTATCTGCGCGACACCACACCGCCGGTCGAGGCGCTCCGCGCCGCCGGGGTCCCCATGGCCGTCGCCACAGATCTGAACCCGGGCACCTCGCCGATCCATGACCTGTGGACCGCTGCGACCCTCGCCTGTGTGCTCCAGCGGCTGACCATCGAAGAGGCGCTGCTGGGCATCACCCGGCACGCGGGGATGGCGCTCGGCCGGCCAGAGCTGGGATGGTTGGGGCCCGGCAGCGCAGCGGACCTCGCCCTGTTCGCGCCCCCACCCGGAGAACCCGCCACCGCGGCCAGCCTGATTCAGCAGATGGGCTGGAACGCTGCGCACATCATCATCCAGAATGGACAAAGGACACTGTAGATGGAATCGATCCGATGGGACGGCGAGACGCTGTGGCTGCTCGACCAACGCCGGCTTCCGCTCGAAGAGACGTGGGTGCCCCTGGCCACCTATGGCGAAGTGGCCGACGCCATCGCCGCGATGGTCGTCCGCGGCGCCCCGGCGATCGCGATCTCGGCGAGCTATGGCCTCACCCTCGCGGTTCGAAGCGGGGCCAACCGAGCCGAAGCCGCAGAGCGGCTGCTCAACGCAAGGCCCACCGCCGTCAACCTCCGGTGGGCCTTGGAGCGGCTGTCGACTGTGCCCGATGACCAGATCGAGGCCGAAGCAAGGCGCATCCATGAAGAAGATCTGGCCATCAACCGGGCCATCGGCGACCACGGCGCCCCGCTCCTCTCCGGCGGCGTGCTCACCATCTGCAACACCGGCGCGCTCGCCACGGCCGGGTGGGGCACCGCGCTGGGCATGATCCGCAGCGCCCACAACAACGGCCAGAACATCCATGTCTACGCCCTCGAAACCCGCCCGTATCTGCAGGGCGCACGGCTCACGGCCTTCGAGTGCGTCAAGGACAACATTCCCTGTACCCTCGTCACCGACAGCATGGCCGCCGCCCTGCTCGCCCGCGGAAGCGTACAGGCCGCCGTCGCAGGGTGCGATCGCGTCGCCGCGAACGGAGACACCGCCAATAAGATCGGGACCTATGGCCTGTCGGTGCTGTGTAAGCATCACGACGTGCCCTTCTATATCGCCATGCCCACCTCGACGCTGGATCGCCGGTGCCCGGACGGATCGCAGATCCCCATCGAGGAGCGGCCCGCTGATGAGGTCCGAAAACTCGCCGGCGTGGCCATCGCTCCGCCCGACGTCGGTGTCTGGAACCCCGCCTTCGACGTCACTCCTGCAGCACTCATCGCCGGGTGGGTCACCGAACATGGCGTCTGGCGTCCTCCGTTCCCCTATCCACTCGACGCGTAGCAGGCTAGTGAATAGGAGAAAGAACGAACCTCCTACTCCTTGAGGAGAATGAACATGTACCTCGCCATCGGAATCCCAGGCGGCTTTGAGTGGCTGATTATCCTCCTCATCGTCGTGATCTTCTTCGGCGTCGGCCAGCTCCCAAAAGTCCTCGGACAGATGGGCAAGGGCGTCCGCGCATTCAAAGACGGCATGAACACCGACGAAGAAGACAAGGAACTCAAGGAGATCGAAGCCCAGGCCGCTGCCTTCACCGAGGCGGAAGAAGTGCGCGCCAAGCAGGCATCCGACTGATCTCCCACGTATCCGCTGATGTGAGCCCCATCAATCCAGACGATTGATGGGGTGCAGCGTATGGCCCATCGTCATCATCATCCAGTCTGTGCCTGAATACCCGGCCTTGAGTTTTTGATGTTCCACAACACGGGTCATCTGGCAGATGTCTGGGAAGAACAGAAGACGCTCCTGCTCGAAATCCAAGATGGCTGACGAGACGATCGGGTGTCCGGTATCCACTTCGTGGCCAAGACGAATGTGGAGCATCCACTTCGCCGCATCGAAGTGTTGATAATCAACAATATTCATCCCCACTGGCAGGGAAAACTCCGACCATTCCCCTTCCGAATTCCTCCAGAGGATGCCTGTATTCTTCCACACCAGGGCAGGCTCACCATCCACCTGGAGAACCTCAAACCGATCATCAATCGGAAATCCCGGCTTCGGTATGCGCTCAGTGAACTCGATGGTTCCGCCGTCTTCCATGAGACAGGTTGACAGCTCAAGTTCCGTATCAATGACCTCAAACTTAAGAAGTCGCTCATCCAGAGCCATTGTATGATCCGACGTCAAACAATCGTTCTGAAACCGCTCTACGGATTGCCTTGTGATGATCTGAGCATCAGATTGCGTTACCACAATGTATCCATCATCAGACAACGGAATATATGATCGCTGATTGCAGCTCAAGTCATTGGTTGTATCTTCTAGAGATTCTGTACATGGTCTCATCCATGTGACTCGAAGCCCCTCACCTGACTTCGGATCCATGTGGAGAACCGTTGCTTTGTTGGGGTTGTTCACATCCTCGTAAACGAGCGCAAGTTCGCTGTCGAGCGCGAAGGCAGATTCAAAAACCCACCGATCGCCACGATCCAGAACGTCCAACCCAGAGCCTATCACGACGTTGGTACTCGTATCGGGATACTCTGATAAGAATTCTGCCTTCGGATATATGACTCGGTTCATCAAGTCCCTGATACTCAACTCCAGGGCAGACTGCTGTAAACCGCAATGATCGGATACTATCTCCGTTAAATAAAGATCAATTGGGCCTTTTTCACATTCATATGCAAAGTCCTCATGTAACCCTTTAGAACCGTATCTCCGGTATGATGAGGCATGAGCTCGGATCAAGTCACCGCCGCCCTCTTCCAGCGCATCGAGCGCTTGGAGGCTCTGGTGACCCAGCAGGCCGCTCAGATCGTTGAACTGGAGACGGAGCTGAAGGAGTGGCGAAGCGGCATTCGCGTTCGCGGAAAGCAGAGGAAGCGTCGACGTGTTCGCGGTGCCCGTGATGCAAAGGATGCCCAGAAGAAGGGCGAGGATGTGGGAAAACGCGGCGCCGGACGGAAGGACGGCCACAAGGGTGCTGGGCGCAAGAAGCCCGATACACCCGATGTTGTCGAACATCGGGTGTTGGAGCAGTGTCCCGGATGCAACGGCGCCCTCTCCGATTGCGGGGTCGCCTGGCGCCATACTACCGAAGACATCGTCCTGACCGTCAAAACCACTGAATATCACCTCCATCGTCATCACTGCGCGAACTGCGGTGAAGAGCATGTCGCCGAGCTACCCGCCTCTTTCGGTGGTCCGGTGAGAATCGGTCCCAAAGCGTTGGCGCTGGCGGCGTGGTTGCGCTTCGATCTGGGCGAGTCCTTCGGCAAGATCAGCCGGCTGTTCACCGAGGGCATCGGCCTGAAGTGGTCGGCGGGATCGATCAGTCAGCGTCTGGCGCGATGGACCGTGGACATGGCTCCAGTCGTCGATCAGCTCTGGACCGATCTTCTCGACGAGCCCTGCGTTTATGTCGATGAGACGGGCTGGCGGGAAGATGGCTGGCGAGCGTGGTTATGGAGCGCGAGTGGTGCGCAGAGCGCGTGCTTCTTCGTCTCCGGCCACCGGGATCGCGACAGCTTCGAGGTGATGGTCCCACCCGACTATGCCGGGATCCGGATGACCGACGGCTACACCGCCTACAACGGCATCGATGCCGACAAACACGCGGGATGCTGGGCGCACATCCTCCGCAAGGCACGCGATGCCTTCGAGGTTCACGAGCATCCGGAAGATGGTGAGGTCTTCCAGCGGATCACCGAATTCATGCGTGGTGCCCGGTGGTTTCAGGCGCAGTGGCGCATCAGCGACGTTCGCCCGATGGAACATCATGACGTGTTGTTCCGCCAGTACTGCGCGATCCTCCGAAGCTGTGAAGTCGCGAAGACCCCGCGTCTTCGGGTGATGGGTCGGTGGTTGATGCGGGAATTGCCGAGGTATCTGCTGTTCTTGGAGAACAGGGACGTTCCGCTGACCAACAACCAGGCCGAGCGCGAGCTGCGACCGCGCGTCATCATGCGCAAGACCAGCTTCGGGTCGAGAAATGCCCGGGGCAGTCAGACCTTGGCGGACGGCTGGACGTTGATCGCCTCGCTGCGCCGATGCGGTGGAAACCTCTTCGAGTTCATGGGGCGGGCCTACGATGACCTCAAGCGCGGAATCGTTCCGCCGCTGGTCCCCCAACCTGCCTGAGCTACCGAAGAGACGGAACTAAAGGGTTAC
>JBCBLB010000688.1:0-5054 GCA_038520555.1 Myxococcota bacterium
ACTGCCAGCAGGACGGACCGCGAACCATGTCGAATATTCCTGATCGGGATCAACGAACCCCTTCGTATAGACGTCAGGTTTATCTTCACGCTTCGCATGTGCACTCAGAACACCGATTCCATTTACGGTCAGCGGCCCCTCAACCCGCTGAGCGTTCTCATCAAGTACCCCCTGATCCGTTCGGACTTTATGGATAATCACTGCGTGGCCAGATGCCTTCTCATCTTTTATTTTCCAGTATTGAAGCAGATCACCTGGTCGAAGGTCATTCTTATCTGAAATCTGAACACCCTGACCAGACACCGTCAACGCGGTCATCATTCCCCCCATCCGCGCATCTCCCGCCTTGAGCAGCCTCGTCAGCTCCGTACGCTTTTTATCCCCAGACAGCGGGCTCTCCTGCTCTCCCTCTGGGATCTGATACGCTTCGCGCAGGATGGTCTCCGCGTGGATCATCGCGAAGCGCCGCACGGTGGTCTGCTGCCCCTCCACCACGATGACCGCATCCAGGTCGTTTATCCAGACCATGCATGGTCATGGCTTGATTGGTTGAGGAGTGTAGATACTATGAGTTACTGTGATTGAAGGGATGATCCAGTAGGCATCAATCCGAGCCAGGGAACCATCTTCATGGTACGAGAAGAGTTGGATATACTCATTTACCCTTGACCTGGGTTCAGTGAGGACCTTCGCCCAGTCCGGGGTTGTGAGTTCACGACCCGCCCACTGCTGCTCTGTATACTTCGGATAGTAGGTCAGCGTAGACTCATGCTCATAGAAGGCAACTGGGTGACCGTTGTGATAAAGGATGACGATCTTCTCAATCGACAGGCTCTCATCATAGTCTTCTGAGCTATACATCGCATTCTTTTCTGTACTGAACCAATGCTGCTCGACAAAAACAGCTTCAATTGGAGTTTCCTGATGATACCGAACCATCCCTGATCGTGTTTGAGAGTATGATTCCTCATCATCATGGATAACGAGAAATGGGCCCCACCACCCCTCTTGTCGAGGCACAAGCTCCAGATTATCGCGATCGAGAAAGTCGATCAATCCGGTCAGCGAGGAATTGGTCTTCCGAATCGCGGTACCGCGCATCGCCACCCGAGACGTGATGGCGTCTGTGTAGACAAAGGGCCAGCCCGGTGACTCGTCCTTTAATCGACGCATCAACGCCAGTTCGACGGGAAGATGACTCTCATCCACTTTCTCAGAGGTCGATTTCCAAGCGATGCCTGCAGGAGTGAACGGATTGGCCATCGCAGTCGAGATGAAGAGCCACACCATATCACCTCACCGGCCATCGACTGCCCGCAGGACGGACCGCGAACCATGTCGAATATTCCTGATCGGGATCAACGAACCCCTTCGTATAGACATCAGGCTCGCCTGTGCGCTCCGCATGCGCGCTCAGAACCCCGATCCCCGTCACGATCATGGGCGCGTCAATCGGCTGAGCGGTTTCGTCGAGAACCCCATCAACGGTGCGGACCTCATGGACAATCACTGCATGGCCAGATGCCTTCTTGTCTTTCTTCTTCCAGTATTGGAGCAAATCGCCGGGCCGAAGCTCGTTCTTATCTGAGATCTGAACTCCCTGACCAGATAGGGTCAACGCGGTCATCATTCCTCCCATCCGAGCATCTTGATTATCCAGAAGTTCGCCGAGCTTCTTACGCTTCTCTGCACTCAGCAGCGGGCTCTCCTGCTCCCCCTCCGGGATTTCAAACTCCTCGCGCAGGATGGTCTCCGCGTGGATCATCGCGAAGCGCCGCACGGTGGTCTGCTGCCCCTCCACCACGATGACCGCATCCAGGTCGTAGCCGGCTTCTTCGAGGACGTGGATGACGAATGTGTCGCAGTCGAAGTGTCCATCCTCAACCCGCTCCTGAAGGCGAGAGGTGATCTCCGTGTCCGGGTCTTCGGGGCGGACCTCCGCCATGTTCTCGGCATAGAGATACTCCCAGTCCCGCGCGTCCTTCGTATCCACCGCGATCTGAGCGGTGTCACCGAGCTGACCGGCGGCGTGCTCACGAAGCGCGGGGAGTGCGTCCTGGCGCCGCTGCAAGGCGTCAAGCTCAAGCTGCACCAGGACGATCTGGTCCAACAACGCCACCGTCTCCACAGCAGCCTGAGCAGCGTCTGCCTGATGATCGGCGATCTGGGCGTCTTCTTCACGGCTGTGCCAGGGACCACGAGGAGAGAAAATCCGCCCCGCCTGTTGCTCAGTGTCGTCTGCACGATCATTGAGACGCCCCACCCGCTCCTGTGCTTCCCCAACGGCCACCTGTAGCGCGGAGAGCTCTTCCTGATGAGCGGCGATAAGCTCAGGAAGGGCCATTTCTTCGGCGAGCAGCTCAGGAAGGGAGGGGATCTGTTGGAGGGTCGCCTGACGACAGAGCAGCTCCTGCTCCCAGGCCATGCTCACGAATCGGAGCTGCGCCTCAGTCTCTGCGGCCTGCAACGCAGCCAGTGACGCGCCCTCAACCTGAGTGGTCAAGCATCGGTTCATCAACAATCTCCGTTCAAACAATCTTACGATCAAAACTGTAGCATGTCGCTTCCCCGCCAGAAGAAACAATCCCGTAGATTCCGTCCTCGTGCGTCCAGCGACATCGATTCCAGACAAGGAAACAGCAGTCGTCGATATTATCGCCATTACCTTGTGTGCAACTTAATTTGGAAGACAAAAATATTTTGTGCACAAATTATTTGAGCGACACATTTTACCTTTTGCACAAGACAATCTCATCAATGACGAATCACACCGTGACGTTGCTCATCAAAATCCAGGGGCCACTGTGTCTTTTCCGTACAACGTGCGCCCCGCAGATCGGCTCCCTCCAGGATCGCTCCGCTCAAATCAGCGACGCTCAGGTCGGCACCGCGAAGGTCTGCGCCCGAGAACCGTGATCCCCTCAGATCCGCACCGAAAAGGCTCGCGCCACGAAGGTCTACATTGCGGAAGTCGGTCTCAATCAGCTGCGCCGCCGTAAGATCCGCATCGCGAAAGTTTGCGCCGATGCAGCGGGACTGCTCAAGATATACCCCCAACAGATCTGCGCCCTGAAAGTTCGCTCTGCGAAGGTCTGACTTCAAAAGATCCATACCGTACAACGTCGTATGGCGCAGATCTGCGTCACAGAGGCTGATCCCCTCATATTGATGCGACTTTCCCATGTCGCTCCAGGATAGCCACCGCAGGTCACGCCCAGGCCCGATAAGACGGTGCTCTTCTGGGTGAATAAACTCCGGCCATTGGGTCTTTTCATCAAACAACGCAAGGTGTAGGTGCGCCGACCGAAGCGGCAACGTGCGCAGATCTCTGCCACAGAGGTTGGCGCCCGGCCCGACCGGGACGCCATCGTTCTCCAACTGAAGCCATACTGGTCGTTGAGATGCCAGATAGAACGCATGCTGGCATCTCAACCCAGCCGGCTCGACGTCTCCAAACACCGCACCGCTCAGATCGGTGGCCCTCAAGTCCACATCGGACAAGCGCGCACCTCGAAAATCCGCGCCACACAGGATCGCGCCACAGAATTCAGTATTATCCAGATTTACACCGCGAAAATCTGCACCACGAAGCTCTGCATTGTGGAACCACCGCCACCGGTGATCCTGTCCGACGTTTGGGTCACGTTGAATTTTTCCGCGAAGGTCTACGCCACACAGGTCCGCGCCGCTCAGGTTGAACGGGTCGACGGCGGTCGGGGCGATCCGTTGTTGGTGGGCGCCGAGGTCGAAACCTCTTGGCCATCGGGTCTTCTCATCGTAGAGGGCCAGCCACAGGTTCGCACCGCGGAGGTCCGCGCCCCGCAGATCCGCGCCATACAGGCACGTTCCGATAAGCGACGTCCCCCGCAGCACAGCGCCGTTCAGAGACGTCTCGATCAGCGCGACGCCGCGGAGATCTGCGTCGGTCAGGTCTGCGAATCGAAGGTCTGCCCGAGACAGGTCGCAGCGCCTCCACCCGGCGCCGCGGAGATCTGCGAAGCGCAGGTCCGCTCGACGGAGAGAGAGGTTCTGGGCCATTTTTTGCCCTCGCAACCCGGGCAGCTTCGCGCCATCGAGCCGGATGCGGCAACCGGCGTCGACTCTATCGGGGAGCTCCACTCCCCACACGCCGCCGGAGGCAATGGACAGCTCAACGGCCTGTCGCAGTGTGGCGGGTATCTCCAGCAGCGCTTCCAGTCCCTTGCGGTGTGCCAGCGGGCTGATTCGCTGACGCTGTCGCGACGCCCACGAGCGGAGGTGCGCGTCCAGGTCGACGAGGCTCAAACCGGTTCGGGTCGTCGGCTCCGCGGGTGCCGTACGTCGCGTCCGTGCACCATGTGGATGACCTGCTCGGCGAGGTTGGTGCTGTGGTCACCGATTCGTTCGAGGTACTTGGCGACCGACTGGAGCAGGATGCCGCGCTCGACGAGGGTGGCGTTCTGGTTCATCAGCCGCAGCTGCTGCCGGAACAGGGTGTGATACAGCTCATCGACCTCATCGTCCTTGGCGATGACCTGTCTGGCCAGGTCCGGATCGCGGAGGACGAAGGCTTCGATCGAGCTGTGGACCATCGCCCGGACGGCCCGTCCCATCCGGGAGATCTTCGGCGAGATCGGTGCCGAGGGCTGGGTGGCCATGTCGAGGGCGCGGTTGGAGATGTTGACCGCGAGGTCGCCGATGCGTTCGAGGTCGGTGACCATCTTGAGGGTCAGGGTGATGACGCGGAGGTCCGAGGCCATCGGCTGCCAGCGGGCGAGCAGCTGGAGGCACCGGGCGTCGATGTCCAGCTCGGCGCGGTTGACGAGCTTGTCTTCGGCGATGACGCGCCGGGCGAGGTCGATGTCTTCCTCGACGACGGCGCGCACGGCGGCGCCGATCATGTCTTCGACGCGGCCGGCCATCAACACCAGGTTGCGCCGAAGCTCTTCCAGCTCTCGGGTGTAGCTCTTGACGATGTGTTGTCGTTGTTCCATCAGCCGAACCTTCCGGTGATGTAGTCATGGGTCCGCTCGTCCCGGGGAGCGGTGAACAGCTCGCCGGTGGGACCCGTTTCG
>JBCBLB010000942.1:0-2699 GCA_038520555.1 Myxococcota bacterium
CCTCCGAAGAGCGCTGTTGTCGACGCTGTCGACACGCGGTTTCCGTGCTCCTCCAGAGGTGGCCCGACGCATTGAGCGGTGTGCGGATCCGGAGCAGCTCCAGACGTGGCTCGTCCGCGCGATCACTGCCTCAAGCGTTGATGAGATCTTTGTATCCGCGCACTGACGGCGGCAGGGCAGCGCGAGCGGTGCGGGTGTTGTGGCGTCATCCATCTTCGAGCTGTTCGCCCAGGGTCTCCCACTCTTCCATCAATGCTTCCAGCTGGGCGACCTGCTCTGTACGCTGCTGACCGAGGGCTGCAAAGTCGGCGTCTGGTGAACACATCGCTGCATCGGTCGCCTCGATCGCTGCTTCGGCCGCGGCGATGTGATCCTCGATCTCGTCAAAGCGCTTCTTCATCCGGGCGCGCTCGCGCTGCTTGCGCTTCTGCTCCGCGTAGCTCTCTGCGCCCTCCGCGGGCCCGTCGTCCACGCTGCTCTCCGCGGGTTTGAGCTCCAGATCGGTGGGCCGAACCCCGGGGTGGAAGTCTACGGTGCCATCCTGAATCCGCATCACATGGGTCGCCAGGGACTCGACCAGGTACCGATCGTGGGTCACCAGGACCATCGCGCCCTCGAATGAAGACAGGGCGCGGACCAGCACCTCGACCGTCTCGGTGTCCAGGTGGTTGGTCGGCTCGTCAAGGAGCAGAAAATTGTTCGGCCGGGCCGTCAACGCGGCCAGCGCCACCCGGGCTTTCTCGCCACCAGACAGCTGCTTGATCGGCCGCAACGCGGCGTCCCCCGACAACCCCAGCGCGCCCAGCGTCGCGCGGATCTTCTCCGGGCTCCGTGCGGGGGCGGTCGAGATCACATAGTCCAACGCCGTCTCTTCTGGAGGCAGATCTGCGGCCAGGTACTGGGTGAACACCCCGATCCGTACCCGATCCCCTTGACGCCGTCGCCCCCCGTGAAGCCGAAGCGTCCCCGCCACCGCCCGCAGCAACGTGGACTTGCCTGCGCCGTTGGGGCCCAACAGGGCGACCCGCTGGCCACGCGCGATGATGAAGCTCACCCCATGCAGCAGCGGGGCCTGATCGGGCCACCCCACATCGGCGTCCTTCAGGGTCAGCACCTCAAAATCCGACGCTGGCGCGTCGGGCAGGGAAAACTGTGGCAGCCGAAGGTGTTCTGGCGCCGCCAGCCGCTCCATCTTGTCCAGCTGCTTCTGCCGGGACCGGGCCTGCGCAGCCTTCGTCGCCTTCGCCTTGAACCGGGTGACGAACCGCTCCAGCCTGGCGATCTCCTCCTGCTGGCGATCGTAGGTGGCTTGATGCTGCTCGATGCGCAGCGCGCGTTCCTTGAGGAACGCCGAGAAGTTGCCCGCGTAGACATGCAGCCGGCGGCTGCGCAGCTCGATGATGTTGGTGGCCACCTTATCGAGGAGGTAGCGATCGTGGCTCACGATCACCGTGGCGAAGGGGGCGCGGGCGAGGTGGTCGGCCAGCCAGCTCCGGGCCAGCAGGTCGAGGTGGTTGGTCGGCTCGTCCAGCAGGGCCACGTCGGGCTCACTCAGCAGCAGCCGCGCCAACGCGATGCGCATCTGCCAGCCGCCCGAGAAGGTCTCACAGCTCCGGTGCCAGTCGTCCGGCGAGAACCCCAGCCCATGCAGGACCCCACCGATGGTCTCCTCTTCCGCGAAGCCGCCAGCGAGGCGGAACGCCTCCAGCGCCCGACCCAGCCGCTCTGCGGCGCCCGGCTTGTTGCGCGCCGCGTCCGCTTCGGCCTGCTGCCAGGCCGTCTTCAGCGCCCGGAGCCGGTCCATCTGGGAGCGCGCTTCCTCCCAGACGGTCTTCGACGAGCCGCTGACCGCCTGCTGGGGGAGGTAGCCCAGCCGCAGGTTGGCCCGGCGGTGGACCTGCCCCTCAGCAGGGGGTTGAACGCCGACCATCGCCCGCAGCAGCGTGGACTTGCCCGTCCCGTTTCGGCCGACCAGGCCAGCCCGCTCGCCGGGGCGGACGTGCCAGCGCGCGCCCTCCAGCAGAACATCGCCCCCAGGGGCCAGGGTGACATCTTCAATCCGAATCATCGTCGCCTCAGTACGCGGTCTCCGCACCGCCCCTAACTGTTCCGTCGCCCCGCTTCAGGGAGCCGGTTCGATCAACTTCGGAGCGGTCGGATCCCGGTTGTCGACGACCACGTCTGCTGCGCGGATGGGATCGGCCTGTGCGAGGTACCGACGCTGTCCGGGGATGTACCGCTCGCGATAGCGGCGCTCGACCGCCGTGGCGCCGCCCATCTGCGGCGCATCCCGACGCAGCGCGCGCGCCAACACGGTCTCAAAGTCGATCTGGAGAAAAATCCGCAGGTCCCACCGGCCGACCAGCTCCGGACGGAACAAAAACACCCCCTCGAACAGGATGACCGTATCCACCCCCACGGTGACGTCGGCGCCCTTGACGAACCGGTCGGTCAGCAGATCGAGGCTGGCGGAGGGCACCGTGACAACCTTCGCGTCGGAGCGCAGGGGCGCGAGCACCCGGCGAAGAACCAGAGGGACGTTGAACGCGTCGGTGTAGTAGCCATCTGGTGAGAGCCGTCCCCGCTGCTGTCGAATGCTTCGGGGGTTGTGGAAGTCATCCATAGAGAGGGTGAGCGTCGGAACATCCTGCGCACGGAGGCGCGCGTCCAGCTCACGAACCAGGGTGGTCTTGCCCGCA
>JBCBLB010000876.1:0-3360 GCA_038520555.1 Myxococcota bacterium
CTCGACAGCGCCAACGTCGACGCCACCAAGCTGACCATGGGCAAGATCGAGCATGCTCCCGCCGAGGACCGCCATCAGGACGCCGAGGATGGCGATAACGACCATGATCTCGACGAGGGTGAGGCCTTTACGGCGGCGGCGGCGATCTAAAAGCGTCTTCTTGATGATGCTTGCATGAGGGGTCATGGTGGCTTCTCCGGTTGGGGGTCCCGTTGGGACTCGTTCGTCAGCGCGCGATAGAAGAGAGGTTGAGCATCGGCAGCAGGATGGACAGGGCGACGACCATCACCAGCCCGCCGAGGCCGACGATCATGATGGGCTCGAGGGTGCTGGTGAGCGCCCGGAGCATGTTCTCGACCCGGGTGTCGTAGGAGTCGCTCACCTTCGCGAGCATCGGCTCCAGCTCCCCGGTCTTCTCGCCGATGGCGATCATATGGGTGACCATCGCCGGAAACTCACCGCTCTCCCGCAGGGGGCCGGCGATGGACTCCCCCTCGGAGATGTTCCGCCCGGCGTTCTCGATCGCTTCAGCCAGGATCGTGTTCTGCACCACGTTCTTGGTGATGTTGACCGCGGTGAGGATCGGCACACCCGACGTCAGCAGGGTCGCGAAGGTCCGACAGAACCGACTGACCGCCACCAACCGGTTGATCCGGCCGAAGACGGGCATGTTGAGCTTGAACTGATCCCATCGCCGGATCCCGTTCGGGGTCTTCACCCATCGGCGGAATCCATAGACCGCGCCGGCGACCGCCAGGATCATCACCCACCAGTAGGTGCCCAGGAAGTCGCTGAAGCCGAGCATGAATCGGGTGATCAGCGGCAGGGTGACATCGAATGAGTCAAAGATCCGGCGGATGCGGGGGATGACGCCGAGGAACAGCCCGGCGATGATCAACACGCTGACCCCGCCCATCAGCCCCGGGTAGGTCATCGCGCTGATGACTTCGTTTCTAAGCTTGACCGAGGACTCGGTATAGTCACTGAGGCGGGCGAGGACGGCGTCGAGGGCGCCGGAGCTCTCGCCGGCGGCGACCATGCTGATATAGAGGTTGTTGAAGATCTTGGGGTGCTTGCTCATCGCGCGGGCCAGGGTGTCGCCCTGGTTGACCTGCTCACGGATCTCGACGAGGACGAGCTTGAGCTTCTGGTTCTCGGTCTGGTCGACCATGGCGTTGAGCGCCTCGACCATCGGGATGCCTGCGTTGATGAGCGTCGCGAGCTGGCTGGTCATCTGCGCGATGTCATCGACGGTGACACGCTGGAACAGCTTGCTGAAGTCGACCTCAACGTTGAGGCCGCTGCCGCGGGTGGCCTTGTCCGCCTTCTGCTCCGAGATCTCTGAGGGGAACAGGCCTTGGCCGCGGAGCTTCGAGCGGGCGGACTTCGGCGAGTCGGCGTCGATGACGCCCTTGATCGCCTTCCCCGCGCGGTCAAAGCCTTTGTATTCATATGCGGCCATGCGTGTCCTTTCTCCCGTCTATCCTGGTGTCTCGTTCAGCCCGCCTCAATCCAGCTCGCCTCAGTCCAGCTCGCCTCAGTCCAGCTCGCCTCAGTCCAGCCCGCCTCAGTCCAGCTCGATGGCGTCGTCCTGGGTGACCCGGAGCACCTCATCGAGGCTGGTCTCCCCGGCGAGGACTTTGCGAACGCCGTCGTCGCGGAGGGTCAGCATCCCCTGACTGACGGCGAATTTTTTAACCTGCCCGGAGTTTGACCCGCTGGTCACCATGTGTCGGATCTCATCGTCGACGATCATCAGCTCATAAATACCCGTTCGCCCTGAGTATCCCTTATGGTTGCACTCCTCACAGCCCACCGCGCGCCACAGCTGGCCGGTGAAGGTCTCCGGGTCGAGGCCGATGTCAGAGAGCTCCTGCGCGGTGGGGACGTAGACCTCTTTGCAGTGCTTACACAGGCGCCGAACCAGCCGCTGGGCGAGGATCGCGACCAGCGACGAGGACACCAGAAACGGCTCGATGCCCATGTCGATGAGCCGGGTGAACGCGGTGGCCGCGTCGTTGGTGTGGATGGTGGAGAACACGAGGTGGCCGGTGAGCGAGGCCTGAATCGAGTTGTCCGCCGTCTCTCGGTCTCGGGTCTCGCCGACCAGGATGACGTCGGGATCCTGCCGGAGGTGGGCGCGGATGACCCTGGCGAAGCCCAGGTCGATCTTGTGGTTGACCTGGGTCTGCCCGATGCCCCGAAGCTCATACTCGACGGGGTTTTCGATGGTGAGGATGTTCTTATCAGGGGTATTGATCTCGGATAGCGCCGAGTACAGCGTCGTGGTCTTCCCGGAGCCGGTGGGCCCGCAGACCAGGATGATGCCGTGGGGCAGCCGGATGAGCTTCCGGAAGTCGCTGAGGACCTTCTCACTCATCCCGATGCGATCGAGGCCGATGACCGACCCCCGCTCCAGGATTCGCATCACGACGCGCTCGCCGTGCTGGACCGGCAGCGTCGAGACGCGGATGTCGATGTCCCGACCGGCCATCCGGGTGCGGATACGGCCGTCCTGCGGGATCCGTTTCTCAGCGATGTTCAGCCCGGCCATGATCTTGATACGCGAAATGATCGAGGCCTGGAGCCTTCGGGGAGGGGAGTACTGTTCGAAGAGCACGCCGTCGATGCGGTACCGGACCGCCAGGTCTTTCTCAAAGGGCTCGATATGGATGTCGCTGGCCCGATCCTTGATCGCGGTGGTCAGCACGGAGTTGACATACGCGATGATCGGGGCCTGGTTGGGATCGCCATCGATGATGTCGTCGATGTTCTCGATGCCGAAGGCGTCTTCCTGCTCGCTCTCTTCTTCCATCCGCCGGATCGCGTCTTCCGCGGACCGGCTGGCCCGGTTGAAGGTGGCGTTGGTCAGCTCGACGAGCGTTCGAGGGGGGACGAGGATGGGCGTGACCGGCATCCCCAGGAGGATGCGGAGGTCGTCGAGGCCCGGAAGCGCCCGGGTCGAGGCGATGGCGACCTGGACCATGCCGTTCTTCTCCCACAGCGGGAGGACGCCCTGCTCGCGAGCCATGCTGAGCTGAAGATCACGGACCAGCTCGGGGTTGATCGTTTCGGGATCGACCGCTTTGAGGAAGGGCAGCCCGGTGATCCGAGAGACGCTCTCCACGATCAGGTCACCCTCTACGGCGTCGGTGCGGTGAAGCCCCTCGACAAGGTCTACGCCGCCCTTCTTCGCCTGCTCGTTCGCTTCTTCGATCCGCTGCGGATCGGCGCCGCGTTCGATCAAGATGTCAGAGAGCGCTTCGCGTCGGATTCCCATCGTCTGTTCTCTTCCTTACGTGTGGCGGATGCGGGGTCAGGGGGTGGGCGGTGTGGCGTCGTTCATCGGGGTGCTCGACC
>JBCBLB010000558.1:0-6620 GCA_038520555.1 Myxococcota bacterium
CCTCCGAAGAGCGCTGTTGTCGACGCTGTCGACACGCGGTTTCCGTGCTCCTCCAGAGGTGGCCCGACGCATTGAGCGGTGTGCGGATCCGGAGCAGCTCCAGACGTGGCTCGTCCGCGCGATCACTGCCTCAAGCGTTGAGGAGATCTTTGTATCCGCGCACTGACGGCGGCAACGGTCTGGCACTCACCGCCAGCGGACTCCCGCAGCGAAGGCGCGCTGGCGGCGATGGAGCCGCCCTCCCACCGCCAACAAGCGCGCGCGTCGTTGCTTTGGAAGCGACAAATCGTCCATCACAGCAAGGTTCTCGCGGAGCTGCCGAAGCGATCCTGGCGCAGACAGGGTGGACTGAACCGCGGGAAACGACAAGCTGTACCGGTAGCAGTCTGGCGCGGTCACACCGTCCCGCAAAATTCGTCCGTAACACAGGTTGCTAAACGTAATCAATCCAACACCGGAGCCCTGCGCGGCGGGAAAAATTCGATCCTCTGCGCCGGTATGGGCGCCGCTGTGGCGAACCATCACCACCGGCCACCCCTGGTGGATGGCCTCGACCGCCAGCCCCCGGCGGTGGGTCGAGAGTCCGTAGCAGGCGATGATGTCTCGTTCAACGAGCTCATCGAGGACGGCCCGGACCTGGGGGTCGATGCGCCGCCAGCTGCGCACCCAGAAGATCAGATACACCCCCAGCCGCGAGATCCCCAGCGCCTTGAGGGCCTGCTCCGCATCCCGACGGATGACCTTCGGATCGGCGTCGTAGCTTCCCGACAGGACAACCTGTTCGTCGCGCCGCGCCGGCGAGAGGCTGCGAAAGAAGCGGGTCTGCGCGGTATAGCTCCGTTCCCAGAAGAAGAAGTTCACGCCCCGCTCGATCCCTTCGGCGAAGCCAGCGGCTTCCAGCCCATAGTGGCCGCTCAGTCCCAGCGGAGAGACCATCAACCCCGTCTCTCCAAGGGGCCTCCTCAACGCATTCATCGGCGTGGGCATCGGAGTCGGCAGCGTCGTGATGATCCCGATCGACTTCTGCGGAAGCGGCGGGGCGATCAGGCTCAAGGGAGCGTTCAGCAGCGACGCAGCCCGGGTGAGCACCCGCCATGCGCCCTCAGATGTCGGGTCGGCCCACAGGGCCGCTGCGCGCGCTGGGGTCATCGCCGCCGCGCGCACCCGGTCGTCGGGATCATCCATCAACTGTGGATAGATCATCGCCACCGAGGCCCGCACCCGGGCGTCAGGGTCGTCACGGAGCTTCGGCTGCCATCGTGGGACATCCTTGGCGAAGCGTGCCCACTGTCGCCGAACATCTGGAGAGGGATCGGCGGACCGATCCAGTCGGGCGGCCTCCGCCCCCAGCCGGCTGAGCGCGGCAAGCCGTACCGACCAGTGCTCATCCTGTAACAACGATTGCTCAATGGTTTTTGACATCCCCACTGCACGAACCCGGACCCGTGCGTCGGGATGCTGGAGGAACCGATGGGCGACGTCTTCGGTCATCCAGACAGACAGCTCGAACGGAGACGCATCCGGATCGTCCAGGATCATCTTGCAGAGTGCTTTACGACGTTCCGTGTCGAGCCGAGCGGACAGCCGCTCCACGACGTCCTGTGCGAACGGCGTTCGGGGGTCGCGGAGATGCCAGAGCGCGGCGCGCAAGGTGTCGGGCTCCCCCCACTGTAACAAGGCTTCTACAAGCATTTGTCGCAGCTGCGCGTCCGCCTCGGAGAGGATCGGCCCGAGGTGTGGGAGGCTTCTCTTCTTTTCCGCATCGGACAGCTCGCGAAAGTCTCGCCTCATGACCATGGGGTCGGGATCCCACCAGTGCACCGGCGGCGGATCTTCGGGGGGTTCGTCGGGGAGGGGCGCATCCGGGTCCTGGAGCGCGCGCAGATACGTGAGCGCGCCTTGAATGCGCGCAGTATCGTCAGGGCGTGCGGCCATCGCCTCTTCGAGGGCTTCGGCGGCGACGAGGCGAGCGCGCCAGTGTGGATCATCGAGGAGGACGCGGACGAAGGCCTCGGGGGCGTCGGGAGGGATGGCGGCGGCGCGGACGGGCCACGCCGGGTCGTTCTGGATGACGTCGAGGAGGCGCCCCTGGTGGATCCCTTCGATGGCCAGCCGTCGGGCAGCGACGCGGCGGACAGAGGACAGGGGGTGGTCAAGCAGCTCCTGCAAGGCTTCGGCGGCGCGTGGGGAGAGGGGGTCGGCGAAGGCCTGCGCAGCGGCGAGGGTGGTGCGCCCATCGGGCGCCAGCTCAAGGAGCATGGCGAGGGCGGCGTCGACGGCGTCGCCGGCGACGCCGTGGAGGGCGCGGAGCGCGTCGCGTCGGTGGCGGGGCTGGCGCAGAGCAAAGGTCCATGCACGGATCGACATCACAGCCTCAACGGAGGATACTGAGGAGAGCAGTGGAGAGAGTATGTCAGAAGGGTTGGTAGGGAGTCGGCTGCCGCCGGACGCAGAGGTAGACGTCGCGTTGCTTCAACAGCTGGCGTCGTTCCCAGACAAGTTGCCGCTGTGGCAGATGATGCGCCTGCTGGTCAGCATCCAGGACACCCGCAAGTACGACGCCGCCCGCGCCGTGGCCCAGGAGCGCTTCTTGGAGGTCCTGCCGGGCCTCCTGGCCAGGGTGATCTATGGAATCCGTGAGTTTACCCACGCCCACCTGGACGTCGAGGGGCGGCTTCAGGTGGCCCGGCGGCTGAGCCGCGATCGGAACATCCGCCTGCGTCGTTGGGCGAACCAGCTGCTGGCGGCCGAGGGGATGCTGCCTGTGGACGCCTGGGACTGGACGAAGTGGACCGAGCGGACCCGACCGGGGCGGCTGTACCGCCACCAGACCGGCGCCGCCCGCCAGCGGGAGAGCGGCGTCGCTGTTGTGGAGAACCTCGGTGAGCTTCGCGCGTTGTTGGGCATCCGATCCGAAAAGCAGCTGGGGTGGATGTTGTTGGCATCGGACGGAGACGAGCAGCCTTATCACACCTTCAAGATCCCGAAGTCCAACGGCGAGCTTCGACAAATTGAGGCTCCGCGACCGCAGCTCAAGCAGGTGCAGCGGATGATCCTGCGCCACATCCTGTCGCGGGTGCCAGCGCACGAGTCGGTCCATGGGTTCGTGCGGGGCCGCTCGACGGTGACCAACGCCGCGGCGCATGTGGGCCAACACCTCCTGATGAAGTTCGACCTGAAGGACTTCTTCCCGACCGTCCACTACTGGCGTGTGGTCGGACTGTTCGCACAGCTGGGCTACGATCCGGGTCAGCTTCGGCTGGCGATCGCAGACGACAGCCGGGCGGTGGCGCCGGTGCTGGCTCGGCTGTGTGTCTATGCCGCAGATCCCGAAGCGTTCGGCGGGGGCTATACACCGCAGGGGGCGCCCACCTCGCCGATGATCTGCAACCTCATCTGCCGGGGGATGGACGCCCGACTGGCCGGGCTGACGGAAGAGCTGGGGGGCGTCTACACCCGGTATGCGGACGACCTGACCTTCTCGTTCCCCGAAGAGCCGAAGGTCGGTCGGCTGCGGTGGTGGGTGGAGGAGATCTGCCGGCAAGAGGGCTTTACGGTCAACCACCGAAAGTTCCGGGTGATCCGACGCAGCCAACAGCAGCGGGTGACCGGCGTGGTGGTGAACGATAAGCTTTCGGTGCCGCGCGCGGAGCGGCGGCGGTTCCGTGCGATCCTCTACAACTGCCGCAAACACGGCGTCGCTTCCCAGGCACGGGGGCGGCCGGACTTCGTCAGCTACCTTCGCGGCTTCGCCAGCTATGTCTATATGGTCCAGCCTGATCGGGGCCGGGCGCTGATGGACGAGGTCGAGGCTCTGATCAAGATGGAGGGGGCATGAACCTCGACGCGGTGATCAAGGGGCTGCAGCGGGAAGTGGTGCGAAGCGCATCCCGGCGGTGGCGTAACCCGAAGGACGGCCGGGAGATGCTGGCGATCCCGTCCGGCCACCCCACGCTGGGGCTCGACGATCAACCGGTCGAGATGGCAGCGTTCTCGATGTCCCGGCACCCGGTGACCAACGCGGAGTACCACCGATTTGTCCAGGACAGCGGGTATACGCCGACGGTGGCCCATCCTTCACCAGAGCGGTACCTGTCGCACTGGAGCCAGATGGGCCCGCCGCAGTCGCTGCAGAATCACCCGGTGGTCTTCGTGTCCTGGCACGACGCGGCGGCGTACTGCGCCTGGGCGGAGCTGACGCTGCCGACGGAGCGGATGTGGGAGTACGCCGCGCGGGGCAGCGACGGCCGCCGCTACCCCTGGGGCAGCGCCCGCCCCACCCCACAACGTGCCCAGATCCACAGAAAGAGTACGGCGGCGGTGGGATCGTTCCCCACCATCCGCACCGCGTTCGGCTGCGAGGACATGATCGGGAACATCTCGGAGTGGTGCCAACCCGGCGCGGTGGAGCGCCCAGCGGGGCAGACCGGCATTCGGGGGAGCGCGTTCATGCGCATCCAGGGCGGGCGGATGACCTGCGCCCACAACCGGGGCCTATCGATGACGCGGCGGAACCACTGGACGGGCTTCCGCCCGGCGTCCACGAAGACCGGTGTCTGACAGGGTGCGACGGGGTTTTTGTGTCGATAGTGGGGAGGAACAGGGTAGATTGACGGCATGGATCCACTTATCGCGACCCTGTTTTTGTTTCCCACGATCGAGCACCATCGGGTGTGGGTCAGCCCATATGGGCATGTCAGCTCACGTCAGGCGCTCAACGTCACCGACCTGCCGTTGGGGCGGCTGAACGGGCTGGACATCGGCTGGCGGCACTTCCACCCTGAGGAAGAGCTGGACCTGTTCAGCGACGATGATGACGATGAAAACGACTTCTCACTCTGGAACGGTGAGGGGGTGACCCGGCCGATGTACGCCCGACTGTTTGTGGACCGTGACGGGACGGTGCAGCTCGACCAGCTGCGGCTGGAGACCGCGCTGGGGGGGCTCCGGGTGCGCCCAGAGTTGGGCGACAACTTCGACCTGGGGCTGCTGAGCGGCTACCAGGAGACGACGTTGGCGGCCACGGACACCGGCCGCTTCCAGCTGCGGATGATCACCCCGCTGGACCTGACGCTGTTGGGGTTCTCAAACACCGACTTCGACCGGGACGACCGGATGAAGTACTACATCTCGGCGGGCGCCGGCGTGGGCGGCGAAGTGCTGGGCAAGGTGCTCGGCCCGATCGGGGTGTTCGGCCGCGCGGTGGGCTTCGCCCGGACCATGAACCGCCACCAGCGAGACGCCCGGAACCAGGTCCGCCATGAAGTGGTGGTCGACGCCGAGCTGGGGCTGTCGGTGTTCGGCCGCAACCAGGCGTTCTGGCTGAGCGCCTGGGGAGAGCTGAACACCCAGTGGGAGACCCGGGATGCCGACGGCAAGGACGGCCTGGATCGGCAGGTTGGCGCCTGGGGCATCCGGCTCAACGGGCGGTTCCACCCCACCTCAGCGGGGAAGCCGGCCGACGATGCGGTCGATGTTGAGAAAGAAATGCCGGACGTCCTCTGATGCGTCATGACCAGATTCGACGGGATTGGGGGGAGCTGCTGTTCCGGGTCCTGTTTTCCAGCATCTTCATCGGTCTGGGCGGTGAACACATCGTCTCCGACGATCTGATCCAGAACCTGATGCCGCCGTGGGTGCCGGCGCCACGACTGTTCTCGGTCGGCGCTGGCGTGATCCTGCTGACCGGGGGCACGATGGTGCTGGTCGGCTGGCGGCTGAAGCAGGCGGCCTGGATCCTGGGGATCTTCCTGGTCGTGGTCACCGCCACGGTGCACCTGCCCGGCGTCTTGCTGTCACCGCCGCCGATGCCTGAAGAGACGGCATGGATGTGGACGGTGCTCCAGCGGAGCAACCTCGTCAAGAACCTCTGCTTGTTGGGCGTCTGCATCCTGCTGCGCGACCACCAGCCTGGCCGGTACAGCCTGGACGTGCGGTTCGCCGAAGCCGCGCCGCCGGCACCGGCGGCAAACCGTGAGGGACAGCAAGCGTGAACGTTCTGCTCGTCGGCGCCGGCGCGGTCGGTCAGGTCTATGGGCGCCACCTCCAGCGCGGGGGCGCAGAGATCGGGTTCTTCGTCCGCCCAGAATACAAAGACGACGTTCGCAGTGGCATGACCCTCTACCCCCTCAGCGAGGATGGGACGGCGACGACGCTGCGGACCAGCGTGGTCAAGACCGACATCGACGACCTCGCCGACGAGGGGTGGGAACAGATCTGGCTGTGCACGTCATCACCGGCGCTATGGTCTGGCCCAGAGGACTGGATCACCCGGCTGGTCGCCGCCGCTCCACAGGCCACGATCGTGTCGTTGCAGCCGGGGTACCAGGCCAGCCGCTATCTGGCCGAGCGGGTCCCTGCAGCACGCCTGGTCACCGGACTCATCGCGTTTATCGCCTGGCAGGCGCCGCTCCCGGGGGAGACCGCCGATCCGCCAGGGATCCGATACTGGCTCCCGCCGATGACCCCCTCACCGTTCATGGGCCCCGCGCGTCTGGTCGACCCCATCGTCGAAACGCTTCAGCAGGGGGGGATCCGGGCCAGCCGGGTCAACAACCTGGCGAGCCAGGCCATCCTGCCCACTGCGGCCCTGTCATCGGCGGTGAGCGGGCTGGAGATCG
>JBCBLB010000490.1:0-7523 GCA_038520555.1 Myxococcota bacterium
GGAAGCTCACGGCGGCGATCCATAAATCGAACACCCTGGTCATCTTCATCAACCAGCTTCGCCATAAGATCGGGGTCATGTTCGGCAGCCCGGAGACGACGTCGGGCGGGAACGCGCTGAAGTTCTACGCCAGCGTCCGTCTGGATATCCGTCGCATCGGCGCCATCAAGAAGGGTGACGAAGTGCTGGGCAACCGGACGCGGATCAAGGTGGTCAAGAACAAGCTTGCGCCGCCGTTCCGCAAGGTTGAGTTTGAGATTCTGTACGGCAAGGGTGTCAACCGCACGGGTGAGCTTCTGGACATGGGTCTGGACGCGAAGATCTTCGGCCGTTCGGGCTCCTGGTACTCCTACGAAGGGGACAACATCGGCCAGGGCCGCCACAACGCACAGGACTACCTCGCCGACAATCCCGACCTCTATGCGAAGATCGAAAACCAGATCCGAGCCGCATCGGGGCTCCCTTCGGTGGGTGCAGAAGCTGTGGTGGAAGCGGCAAAATGAATCTGAGGCTGGCATCATCTGCCGGGGCTATCCTCGGCGGGCGTTCTGGTGGGTCTTCCCCAGGGCACATGCCAGCTCGATGGCGGCGTCGACCATCTCCGCGGGTTGGATGAGGACGTCACGCACCCGCAGGATGACGGTGTCATCCAGAATCCGCGATCCGGGGTATCCCATCAAAACCTCCAACAGCAGGCCGCGTACTTCTGGACGACACAGGCGTGCCCGTCCGTCCGTCTCCAGCCAGCCGTAGGCGATGATCCGATCGTTGAGGATAGGATCCTGAAGGTCCACCGGCGGCCGATGCTGGCGGTTGACGACCCGCTCCCCTCTCCGATAGATGCGAAGCCGCCCAGGCAGCCCCCCTGGCACCCGAACGCGCACTTCGGTCCGAAGCCGTTCGAGGTACGGCAGCAGAACGACTTCTACATCGACGCCCTGAATGGTGCCCACCAGGCGCAGACGCGCCGCTTCTGCCCAGTGGGTGACCCCACCTCGCAGTTTCAGTCGATATTTCTGGGCAAACGCCTGCCAGGGCGCCACGGTCCGACGTTCCAGTTCGTTTGCGATCCAAATGCCCTCATGCAGCAACTCTTCAAACTCGACCGGGCTGGGCCGCCCGCTCCCCAGCAGCCGTGCGCCGCGTTGCGTCCACCGCCGATTCGAGAAGGACGACAGGGACACCCCCCAGCGCTGTGCGTCTAACGGCACGGGATACAGCTGAACTTCCAGGGACGGTCTGAGGGGGGACAGCCCCCGCATGCGCGCTTCGATCAGCCGCCCGTTGACGCGCCCACGGAGCCTGCGGCCGGGCTCGAGGACGTGTAGCCCGCGGACGGGAACCGGTCCGCGCCACATCGCCTCCAGCGCTTCACGCTCGGGGCGCTCCATCATTCCTGCGGCCATCTCGACACCAGGCATCAACGCCAGCATCGCGAGTCCGGGCATGATCATCAGCCAATCCATGCATCATAGACTCTATCGCAGTCCCACAGCGTGTCGCGATATCTTGTGCGAAGGCAGGGTTTGGGCGTTCTGCCCACTGATGCGATCCGCCGATGGCGCGGGCACCCGGCGGGAACAAGAAGGGCACCAATGTTTGAATGGATCCGCAGACTCCTCACCGGGCCGACACCTCCCGATGCCGATGTCCTCCCAGACGCCTCGGGGGTTTTGGTGTTTTATGGCCTGACAGATGTGCGGGCCGGGGGGCTGCCCGACGCTCGCACCCCCAGCATGGTCCTCCCCGACCTCGACCCAGCGGACGCGCAGCGCTGCTTCGCTCCGCCGCCCTCGCCGGATTTTGTTCGACGCAGCCGGGGCGCCTTCCGGGCGATGTTGGACGACATCGATCACGACGCCCTCCGGGATCCCAACAGCCGGGCCCGGCTGGCGTTCTTGCGACGATGGCTGGTGGAGCTCGACCCGATTGAAGTCGTCTGGCACCTCGAGGATGCAGCGACGGCGGGCGATGGCAACAGCTGGCGTGCCCGCCCGCCGTCTTCCTGAGCCGCCCCTACTCTGGCGCTTCCAGATACCCCATCCCCTGCGCGCCCCCCCCTGAGGTGAAGACTTTGTTGAGGAGGTCCTCGCTCAGGCCGGGGTACTCCCCAGGCCGCAGCCGCTGGAGGTTGCCGAGCGCCGCCGCGGTCCGGGCGTCATAAAATTGTGCATCCGCCGACTGTTTCATCACCAACGCGTAGTAGCTGGCGGCCTTGTCTTCCAACAACCGGATCCGGTCTTGAAGCAGGTCGGAATAGGTCAGCCGCTGCGACTCCGTCAGCCCGCGCGGCATCGGCGCTGACGCCAGCGACGCCGCGATGTGTTCGTTGGCTGCCCCGACGTCCAGCCACGCCGCGAACGCCCACTCCAACGCGCCTGCGTCGATGACAGCGCTGTATCGTGCCTCGAGCGCGTGATAGGCCTGCCCGATATCCTCCAGCTGCCGACGCGCCGCTGCCCGCCCTGAGGCATCCAGCGAGAGGGTCTTGAACGCCACCAGATCTCGAGACGCCAGGTGATACAGCGCCTCGGCGAGGCTGGGATCCGTTGTCACCCCCATCTCGTTTGCCTCGGTGAGCAGGATGTTCCAGGCCGCTGTCGCAGTGCGGTCACGGCCCGCTGCAGCACAGACGCGTCCCTGCGACAGCCGCGCATAAAGACGCTGCGCGCGGGTGGCGTCTTCTGGCGGGTCGTCGGCGAAGCGCCGGTATCGTGCCTCTGCCTCCGCCCACCGCTCCGACGCCACCAACAGCTCCGCAGCCTCCAGGATGACGCCGACATGGCGCCGATCCTCTGGGAACGCGTTGACGAACTGCTCGAAGTTGGCCAGTGCCGCCTCTGGCTGTCCGAGGGCGCGGCGGAACAGCGCTGCCGAGTACAGCGCGTCCGCCGCCGCCTGATGCGCTGGATCGACCGCGACCAGGGCTTCATATTGACGCGCCGCCCCCTCAAAGTCCGCGATGGCCTCAAGCGCAAACCCGAGGGCCGCGAGCTGATCGGGAACGTATGGAGAGGCAGGGTAGCGCTCCAGAAGCGCACGGCGGGTTTCGATGGCGTCGGCCCGAAGCCCGTGTTCGCTGAACATCACCGCTGCATTGTTGAGCGCCTGCGCGGCCAACAGGCTGTCCGGATGCGCAGCCGCGAAGCCCGACCACGCGATCGCGGCCTCAACCGGCGCAGATGAAGCGTTCACTTCGATCTCTTTGAACGCGGCGCGCTCATAGAGGACCTGCATCTCATCTCGGAAGGAGGGCCCGCCGAGCGTTTCCATGTCCCGGAACGACAGGGCGAGCGACTTCAGCGCCCCCCACTCCTCTGTCAACACGAGCGCGTCCAGGATCAGGTTCGCGGCCTTCTCTGCGTTCGCAGAGCCCGGCTCGCGCTGGATGACCTGGGAGAACCGCTCGCTGGCTTGTGCGAAGCGGTCGTGGTTGTAGAGCAGATACGCTGACTGATACAGCGATCGCGTTGCCCGATCGCCGCTCGGGAACGCCGCGGTGTATCGGTCCAGGGCCGTCAACAGGCGCTGCTCGTGCGCGGTGAACTCGTCGGTGTCGCCCTCTGCAGCGACCAGCCGCTCCGCCGCGAAGACGGCACCCTCTGCACAGAACTTCGCGCGTGCGCCGCGCGGATCCGCCTCCAGGGCCGCGGTGTACTGCTCATAGGCGCCCAGATGGTCGTGTTTTTCATAGAGCAGTTCGCCGTACGCATAGCGGAGCTCTGTCGCCTGCGGATCTTCAGAGAACCGCGCCAGCCAAGCCGCGTACGCGGCTTCAGCGATGGCGTACAGCTCAGCGTTTCGGGTCTTGCGGGCCTGAAGATGGGTGCGAACGGCGATCTCCCGAAGGGTCTTCTCCATCAGCGGCGCCGCCGCGACGCGGGCTTCTGCGTCCATCTCCGACGCCTCCATCCGCTGGAGGGCGTCGAGGGCCTGGCTGTAGCGCCCCGCCTTGAGGTGGGCAGCCACGATCGAGAGGTGCGGTTCCGGCGCGGGCGAGAGCTGCAGCATCCGCCCCCACAACGCGATGGCCTGTTGATCTTCACCGATCGAGAGCTTGATGTCCGCCATCACGCCGATGAAGCGCAGGCGCTCGTCAGCGGGCAGCTGGAGGCGATTCAATGCGGCGAGGGCCTGATCAACCGGGAGCGTCTCTCCGGCGAAGCGGACGAAGTCCCGTCGCGCTTCGTCCTGGAGCGAGAGCCGATCTCCTGCACGCATCGCCACTGCGGCCATCGTCTCGCGTGCCTGCTCATACTCGCCGAGGTTGTAGTAGCACCACGCCGCGCGGTAGCGCGCATAGTCATGGATCTCGGCGTCGGGCGCTTTCAGGGCAGCCTGGTAGGCGAGCAGTGCCTTGAAGACCTGTCCCCGATCGAAATAGTGCTCTCCGATCTGGACGTAGGCGCGCGCCAGCAGCGGGTTGTCCGGGTAGACACGCGTCAGCGTGATCCAGGCGTCGAGGGCCTCATCGACCTGCTGCAGCTCTTCATAAGCGCTGGCCAGGAAGTAGGCGGCTTCTCCGGCGCGGGGGTAGGTCGGGGTGGTCTCGAGGATATGCTGGTACAGCCGCACAGCGGACACCAGCCACCGGTCGGCGTCGGATGGATCACCGTAGAAGCGCTGATAGCGGGACTCGTCGAAATACAGCTCGGCGAGGCGCAGGACCAGCTCGGCACGCTGGGGGCCGGCCTCCATGGTGCTGATGAGCGACTTGATGCGGGTGATCGAGCGCCCACGGAGGCGCTGGACTTCTGCCTGAATCTGGCGCTGGTCGTCGTCAGGATCGGCCGCAGCGCCGAATGTAGTGTCGGATGCGGCGGGGGGGAGTGAGTCGCGCTCATCGTCTGCGTAGGCGTCCTGTACGGACAGCAGCGTGAGGAGCAACACCGGACACAGCTTCCTCATGATGGTTCCTTCCTCTCATCGGGGTCAGGATTGGAGATGTACAACGATCGCCCGCGTTGATGGCGGACAGACCAGTGTAGCTGCGCTCCACAACGACCCGCGCCCTCGAAATGGTGTCGGTCGAGGTCGGGAACCGATCGCGGGCGGCGTCTACTTTACTTTTTGGCGGGCTTGAAGTCGCGCGCCTTGAGCGTCTTCCGTCCATCTTCGCGGGCGCGCCGGATGGCGTCATCGCACCGGGTCCGGAGGACGTCGGAGAGGTGCTCAAGGACTTCGGCGGAAGTGTTCATGCCGCCGGAGCGATCGCGGATGTACTGCTTGAGCCGAGAGGCGATGACGAGGACTTCTTTATCGTTGGCGGGCGCCAGATCGGGAGAGCGACGTGCCGAGGTGCCTGCAGGCCGGACGATGCGGCGCCGAACCCGGCGCGCCCCGCCCGTGTTCGTGTCGGAGGCAGGCGTTGTTGCGACCGGTGGTGGTGGCGCGGTCTGCTCTTCGGCCCAGGCTTCGCGGTGGTTCATCATGGGGACATGGGCATCCCAACAATCCACCGAGCAGAACTGGTAGCCGGTCCGCTTGCGATTACAGGTGGAGACGCTGCACGTCCAGTAGGTGCTGCGATAAGGGATGGCCTTCTTACAGGAGCTGCAGCGCTTCCAGAACTCAGGCATACCTTGAGTGTAGCGCGCGCAAGCAGCCTCGATAAGAAACTCTGGCCCGCTCTCTGGAGAACGCGGCCCCCAAACGGGGCGCCCGAGCGGCCGATCATCGAATGAAAACGGAGGAACGCCGGTGAGTAGTGGTGCTGAAGGCAACCTGAAGTCCTGGGTGCGGACCCTGCCCGAACCCGAAGCCATGACCCTGCTCGACCTCGCACGGCCCGGGGTGCGGCTGGAGCTGTGGCGGCAGGAAGCCGACGCCACCCTCACCCAGGAGGACGCCAGCTATCGCACGCTGCTCATTAAGATGGTCGAGCGAATGATGCTGGATCATGACGGCGAGCGGATTTTGGACAGCCGCTACCTGTGGCACTTCCAGAACGGCTGGCCGGCGCAGCGGATGGACCTGTTTCTGGCCCGCTATGGCCTGGCGCATCCCTGGACGGCGCTGGCCGGCCGAGAGCTGCTGCTGCCTGCCCTGTCCACCGCAGAGGCCCGCGACGCTCCCGAGGATGCTGGCTTCATCGAGCTGTCCGACGTCGACGCGTTCGTCGCCCGCCACATCGACCCGAACATCGGCGAGTCCTCTCGCAAGAAGACCCGCAGCACCATCGTCGGCCTGTTCCGAAAGATCGGCAACCTGGAGCAGAACGGCAGCAGCCGCGATCCGCTCCAGGTCCGTCGAACGCAGCCCACGCCCCTGGCGTTCGGGTGGGTCGTCGCCCAACAACTCCGCCAGACCCCCGATCAGGAGGTCACCGAACAGTGGGCGGCCAGCCACTCGAAGGCGATGGCCCTGTTCACCCCCACAGACAGCTACGCAGAGCGCTGCGTCGAGGCTGCAGTCACCGCAGGGCTGCTCAAGCGACCGCTGCTGAGCGTGGGGTTGACGAGCGCCTCCTGAGCGCACCATCTTCGCTCAAACCGCAGCGACGTGGTCCGAAGGAGCGGGCATGTCTACCCCGCAGCGCCGATCGCTTTCCGATTCATCAAAGACCCCGCTCGATGCCCTCCATGCAGAGCATCGCCAGCTGATGATGCGCAGCAGGACGCACCCGAACGATCCGCGGGTGTGGATCGCGCTGGGGCAGACGCGGCTGCGGATGGCAGCGCCCCGACCCGCCACCGACGCGTTCCGCGCCGCGCTCGCGTTACGGCCGAACCTGCCCGGCGTACAGGCCCGACTGGCGACCCTGCTCATCGATGCCGGGCAGCTCGAAGAGGCCGAGAGGTTGCTGAAAAACGCCCTGTCTTTGCGACCAGGGCTTCCCCTCGCTCAGTTGGGGCTCGCCCGGCTTCACCTGCGTCGACACGATTCGGCGCAGGCCGAATCGGTCCTCGCGCCGTTGCTGTTGTTAAAGCCCTCGATGCCCGAAGCCGTCGCGATGGCCGCAGACATTCTGCGGCGGAAGAAGACACCGGGCAAGGCGCTGCCGATGCTCTACCGGGCCCTCCGCGAGACGCCGGATCGGTCCGCACGCAGCCTGCTGTTCCATCGCATCGCCGAGGCGCACGACGCGCTCGACGAGCGCGCAGAAGCGATGGCCATGTGGAGGGCCGCCAACAGCTTCCGCGGGCAGGACTTCAAACCTGCACAGCATGCCCACGCCGTCGACATCCTGAAGTCACGATACTGGCCGGGGCGCGTCCTGGAGCGTGCCAGGAACGCAGATCCGCTGCCCGTCTTTATCGTTGGCATGCCGCGATCAGGGACCAGCCTGTTGGAGCAGATGCTCGACAGCCACCCACAGATCAAAGGCATCGGAGAACGGGATGAGATCCGGGTGTTGGCCCTGTCGATCCCCCAGCGCCTCGACTATGAGCAGCCCTACTATCGCCGGCTGCGCCGGATCAACACAAACGTGCTCACCGAGCTGGCAGAGGGGCACCTGGCCCACCTCCGCACCTTCATCGACGAACCGGGCATCACCCGTGTCGTCGATAAGATGCCCCACA
>JBCBLB010000850.1:0-3645 GCA_038520555.1 Myxococcota bacterium
AGGGCCTGCTGATGTCGCCGGCGTTCTTGTATCGCACCCAGCCCGATCCCACGGACGGCAAGCCGCAAGAGCTGGATGACTTCGTCCTGGCCAGCCGCTTGTCGTACTTCCTGTGGGACTCGATGCCTGATCCAGAGCTGTTCGCCGCCGCCGCCGAGGGAGAGCTGTCGGACAGGAAGGGGCTCGAAGCCCAGGTGCGGCGGATGCTTCAGGATCCGCGGGCGCGCGAGGCGGTGGTGCACTTCCACAGCCAGCTGTTGGACTTTGAGGACATCTACTCCGTCACCCCCGACGCCCTCACCTATATGCCCACCTATCTGCCAGAGATCTATCGAGAGCGCGCAGAGGAGGAGGACGATCTGGCAGGAGAGGGGTTCGGCGAGCAGTGGTCGGGGTTCATCATCGGGATGCGCGCGGCGATGGTCCTGGAGGCAGAGCTGTTCGTCGAGAAGACCATCTTCGAAGGCGAGGGCACGCTCCGCGCGCTGCTGACGGACAACCACGGCTATGTGACCACGGCGGCGGGGGACGAGCGCCCAGGAACCCAGGCCATCTACGGGATCTCCGACGACAACCTCCTCAACGGCCCACGATATGAGTACTACTTCGATGACGGCAACCTCGAGTACCAGATCACGCTTGAGCCGGCGGTCTTCCCCAAAGCGCAGCGCTCGGGGATCCTGACGCTTGGTGCCGTGCTGGTGGGCAAGTCGCACCCGGTCCACCCGGCGCCGGTGTTGCGGGGGGTGTTTCTGCTGGAGCGTCTGGGCTGCCAGGCGATCGGCCAGCCACCCGCCAACGTGGCCGACGCGTCTTCGGGCGATGCCCTGGATCTCAACAGCACCAACCGGGAACGGACCGAGGCGATCACCTCGCCGGCCGGCTGCATCGAGTGCCACCGCCAGATCAACCCGCCGGGCTTCGCGCTGGAGAACTACGACTCGATGGGCGGATGGCGGATCACCGATAACGGAGAACCCGTCGACGCAAGCGGGCGCCTCATCCTCAATCAGGAGACCATCGGCCGCTTCACCAACGCCGCAGAGCTGGGCGAGCTGATGGCCGGCAGCGAGGTGGTCTCGGACTGCTACGCCCTCAACTGGACCCGCTACGCCCTGGGCCGCGAGATCGACCCGCTGGACCCAGCGCTCGCCGACATCCAGAAGGAGTTCCGCAAGAACGCGGGCAACGTCCAGGAGCTTCTCGTCGAAATCGCCACCAGTGACCTCTTCCGGTACCACTGAGCCCCACGGAGCAGACATGAACATCACCATGAATCGACGCCGGTTTCTCTCTGCGTTGGGTCTGACGGGCGCAGCGACCGCCGTGGCGCCTGGCATCGGGTTGCGGAGCGCGCTCGCGGACAGCGGACCACCGAAGCGGATCATCATCGTCTCGACCGGACATGGGACGGTCTATGATGGCTGGCGGATGCGCCCCGGCAACCGGTCGGACGCGGCCATCTGGGAAGAGAACCTCTCCCAGATGGCCGAAGACGAGTTCAGCCGCGCGCTCGCCCCCCTATACGCCCACCGCGATCGAATGCTGGTCCTCGATGGCCTGTCGATGGTCACCCCGGTCCTCGATATCCCCGGCTTCCACCATGAGAAAGGCTGGCTGCATGCCTGGACCGGGGCACCGGTCCTGTTCACCGGTCAGGACCTGTTCAGCACCGCGCCTTCGCTCGACCAGCTGATCGCCAACCAGATCGCCCGGGTCGATCGGCTGCACAGCCTTGAGCTGACGGTCAACGCGGGGCGGCCGATCTGCCACGCCGGCCTCGCCCAGCAGCTCCCCCTGGAGAACAGCCCCCAGCGGGTCTTCGATCGGCTGTTTGGGCTGTCGACCTCGTCTGATCCGCTGGTGCGTGCCCAGGGCAGCGTGCTCGACTTCGCCCTGGCCGAGCACAAGGCCATCTCCCCCAGCTTGTCGAAGCCAGACCGCGAGAAGCTGTCGGCACACTTCGACCTGGTCCGCCAGCTCGAGCAGCGGATCGCAGGGATGCGGGACGCGACCTGCAGCGACGCCCCCGACATCGGCGCTCTGGCATCAACCTGGGCCGGCTACAACGCCCTCTACCAGTCGATGGCCGACCTCATCGCGGCGGCGTTCTCCTGCGATCTGACCCGGGTCGCGACCCTGTCGCTGGGCGATCTGCCCTCGGAGGACTTCGGCTGGGGCGATTACCTCTCCGGGGACGCCCACAACGACTTCGCCCATCGGATCTATGTCGATCCCCAGGCCGCGCTGGCCATGACCGACTACACCCGACTCCACGCCACCCAGCTCGCCTACCTGATCGACCTCCTCAGCGCGATGCCCGACAGCGACGGGCGGTCGCTGATGGACAACACCCTCATCGTCTGGGGCAGCGAGCTGGGCGATGGGTGGCATGGCTACCATCGATACTGTGCGCTCACGGTCGGCGGCGACTGGCACTTCAACACCGGCCGGTATGTGCACTGGCCCGCCACCACCAGCGCTCCGGTTCAGATGATCACCGAACACGGCGTCACGTCGGGCGCGGGGATGCCCCACCAGCACCTGCTGGTCAGCTGCGCCCAGGCGATGGGCCTCTCCGATGACTTCATCGGGCTGCCAGACGTCACCACCCGAAACAACGAGCGGATCTCGCTCACCGGCCCCCTGACCGAGATGCTGGGCTGAGCCGCTGCTGAAGATGCTGGCCATATCGTCGCAGCAAGCTGCGCCGCATCGAGTCCAGATCGGCGGAGGGGCCCAGCACCTCACGGAGCGTGGTGTGTGCCTCCGCCCGGACCTCTCCCGGGCGCCCCACGGCGCGCCGCAGGGTGTTGATCGCCTCGATCGCATCGGCGATGTCGGCGTCCACCATGACGGCCATGTGCAGCAGGGCCGCGCCTCGACCGCGACGCTGTGCGGTGCCTGCGAGCTTCCGCCCCCCCACCACGACGTTGAAGCGGCCATCGCAGAAGGCGCCCGGGACAGAGCGGGTCTCCGCCTCGACGCCAGCCTCTGCCAGCCATGCGACGATCGGCGCACACAGCCACTCGAAGTCCGGCGTGACGCCGCGGTCGCTGGCAGGGAGCCCGACCGAGAGCGAGAGGTTCAGGACCCCGGGGCCCTGGGGCACGATCCCGCCGCCGCTGGATCGCTCGACCGCCGGCCACCCCATCCGCTGAAGCGTCGGCTGAATGGCGGCGAATTCCGAGCGGCGAGAGATCGATCGGGGCACGATCAGGCAGCGGCGGGTGGACCAGCCGACCAGCCCCGCTCCGCGCGCGAACAGATCCCGCTCAAGGTTCATGGCCTCGGCAGGATCCGGAATATGGCGAAGGGTCACAGCGAGAACGTCTCCAGCCTCTCACATAACCCCGTCAAGAACGCCGCCGCGGGCGCGCCGTCGACCGCGCGATGATCGAAGGTCAACGACAGCCCCAGATGCGGACGCCAGGCGATGGTCCCATCCTCGCTCGGACACGCCCGCGGCGCGATCCGCCCCAGACCGCAGATGGCGATCTGGGGGATGTTCAGGATCGGCGTGAAGAACTGCACCCGCGATCGGCCCAGGTTGCTCAGGGTGAAGGTGCCTCCCTTCATCTCCGGGACCCGGATTTGATTGCTGCGCGCCCGCGCGATCAGGTCACGGCGCCGATCGCGGAGCTG
>JBCBLB010000616.1:0-5811 GCA_038520555.1 Myxococcota bacterium
CGTTCGGGAAGCTCTACGGCGCCGATCTCATCGGCGCCGCTACGGCAGCGGTGGTCTTCTTGCCGGCCATCGCATGGTTGCGTGGACCGGACGCGGTCTGGCTCTCTGCGCTTTGTTGTGCGCTGGCCTCGCTGCTGATCGCGCCTGATCGCCTCGGGCGACGCATCGCGGGTGTATCGACGGTCGTTTCGGTTGTGGCCATCGGGGGGGTGCTCAGTGGGAGCGGGCTGCTCCAGGTCCGCTCCGCGGTCGGGTGGGCAGACGGTGCGTTGTTGGAGACCCGCTGGACTCCGTTGACCCGACTCAGCGTCCTTCATCAGGGCGAGACCGATCTGATCCTGTTGGACAACGCCACCCTGTCCACGGTCGTTGAGCATCCTGGTCATCTGCGCCCGATGCGGTTTATGGCCAACCGGAGCTTGATCTATCAGTTGGATGTGCCCCAGGGACCCGTCGCCATCCTCGCCGCCTCTGCCGGCCCGGACGTCGCCACGGCGATCTCATATGGCTTCGATGAAATCGATGCGATCGATATTGAGGGTGAGATCTTCGAGCTGGTCGCCGATCGGTACCCCGGCCCGCTCAACCCCTACCACTCCGACAAGGTCACTCAGGTCGTCTCGGACGCGCGCTCTGCGATGATGCGGGCGCCATCGAACCACTACACCATCATCCAGCTGGTCAACGCCAACCTGTTCGGCGCCTCTGGGATGTTGGCCAACGCATGGTCGCCGTCGCTGCTCACCACCAAAGAGGCGTTCGACGTCTACCTGGATCGGCTCACCGACGATGGCGTGTTGAGCATGACCGACCTGCGGAACACCCGGTGGCTGGTCCTCAGCGCCGTCGCAGCGCTGGAAGATCGGGGTGTCGCCGAGCCGCTGCGGCACATCGCCTATGTCGCCGGTCCCAATGAGGTCCTGCTGCTTCGGCCTCGGCCCTGGACCGCCGCAGAGCTTGCGACGCTGAATTTCGCGGCCGAAACCTATTTCCGGAGCCCGCTGATCCTCAACCCGATGGCGCCGGTTGACGATGTGCTCCACACGCTCCGGTTTATGCCGAGTCGGTTCGACATCGTCCCACCCCGTCCCGGCGCGACACCGCCGCCCAGGCGTCGTCAGCCACACGGGCTGCCACCGACGCCGGAACAGCTCGCGGAGATGAAGAAGGCGGAACAGCGTGCCGCTCCCGAACCGCCGTCGTTTCGCACCGACGATCACCCTTACCTGGACACCCCAGAGCGGGCGCTCCAGTCGCTGCGAGAGAACACCTTTCCCGACGGGATGCTGTACCGGACGCTCCTGGTTCAGGGCGGGCTCGTCCTGCTGTTCGGCGGCGCCATCATCGGCCTGCCGCTGCTGGGGCGGGGCCGCCGAGCGGTCGCCGGAGAGCTGCCCGCCATCGGCTACGTCGCCTGCCTTGGGGCGGGGTACCTGTCCGTTGAGACAGTGTTGTTGTACAACCTGACCCTGTTCATCGGCCATCCAACCTATACGATCGCGACGGTGGTGTTTTCGATGCTGGTGTTCAGCGGACTGGGCAGCATGTTCGCTGACCAGGGCCCGGACCGTGCGGTCGCCAGACGGCTGCGGATGACCCTGATCGCCACCCTGGCGCTTGGGCTCTTCCAGGTGTTCGTGGTGGTCGGCTGGATGACCGATGTCCTGATCACCTCGTCTCTGTGGGTGCGCATCCTCGCTGCGGCGGTCTCGCTGGCACCGCTGAGCTTCGTGATGGGCACCTGCTTCCCGTATGGGATGCGGCTGGTGACGTCCCGGGCGCCGCGGCTGGTCGCCTGGGCCTGGGCTGTCAACGGCTGGATGAGCGTCCTCGGCGGGCTCGTCACCGTCATCATCGCCCGAACCCTCGGCTACTCTGCGGCGATGATCGTGGCGCTGTCCGCATACGCTGTGGCCCTCACCCTCGTCGGCCGAATGCAGCGCGGCACACAGGCCGAAGCGCTGGCGCCTTCATCCGCGGATGGGGTCAACACCGGTGCCCGTCATCAAGCGGCCAATTAGCGCACGCCACCTGACCGTGATGTTGTTGTATGAGTGAGGGTCAGTGTTGGTTTGGCTTCATCGTTTAGGAAGAATCAGGCATACGCCGGCGCCTGAATCGCATCCCGAAGATGGCCATGACCATCAACGCGGAATCCGTGGCCTGAAGTTCAAACTCGTTTCCACATCCCCCGCCCTGGCGCGGGGGGCGGGGGGCGTCGACTTCATCTGATGCCGCGAGGAGCGGCTCATCATCTGAGATCTGCCCGTCGGCGTTATCGTCTCTCGCCAACGAAGACCCTTCCACCACGGCTTCGATGAGAAGGGGGTCGTTGCTGATTCCGCCTTCTTCGGGGATATCTTCGAGAGAGATCCATCCGGGTTCGCCGATCTCGAGCACCATGGTCAAGCCATCGGCCGGAAATCCAGAGCTGCGCAGGATCAGCTGCTCCACCTCCAGGCTGATGGGGACATCGGTGCGCGTCTCCGTATCCAACGTCCACACCAACGGCTCGTCAAAGTCCAACCGAAGCCGACACCACTCGCCAGGCGGTACAGCGATCGTCGAGGCTCCCAGAAGGTCAATCGATGAGCCTGTGTCGTTGGTCGTGATGTCGGCCGCGCACGTCTGCAGGACCAGCGCGCTGGTCGCGCTGGAGCCTGTTCGGAAGGTGCCCGCATCTGTCTGGGCGGTCTGTACCTTGATCTCACCGGGGTTTCCGACCAGGACACCTGGGTACGTCGTATACTCGCTGCAGGCGATCAAGAAAAATATCATTCTTCACCTCTGACGGGGAAGGCGCGTGAGAGCGGGAAGGCCTGCATTCCGATCTGGTATACGATCTCGACAGCATCGTCGTTGCTATCACAGAGGTCGAGGAGCCGCTCGGCGAAGGCGGTCAGCTCCCGCTTCAGCCTGGGGACCAGCGCCGCCGGGATGCCGACGGTCAGGCCAACAAGATGCCGTTGTGAGGGAGGGACGCGGATGATCGCTTCTCTGGCGAGGGACAACATGCCTTCATGGTAGTTGAAGCCTGCCAGGCCTGCCACCTCATGTGGCGTCGTGACCGAGATCTCCGCAGGATGGATTCCATCGGGCCCCGCTTCCAGCAGGCCGAGTTCGAGCAGCTCCTGGAGCGCTTGTTCGGCGTCCTCGACGGCGATCGGGGGCTCTAGCGCGGCCGCCATCCAGATGGGATCGGGTTGGAACTGTGGGCTGCGGGCCAGCTCCAAAATCGCAGTGTAGTGCCAGCGGGATACCCGTCGAAAAGACGCGGCGTCCAGACGGCGGGCTCGTCGAAACCGTTGCGTCGCAGCGATCTGTTCCCATGCTTGATTTCGGGCCTGCGGCGTGCCGCCTTGATCGAGGGTAACCAGCGCTTCGAAAAAGGCTCGTTCTTCATCGTTGAGCTGGAGCGCGTTCTGGTACCCCTCTAGCATCGCAGCGGTCAGGTTTCGCTTCCCCTCCATGATGTGCAGCAGCAGACTCGGCGAGCGCTGTCCCGTCAGCCGGGCGAAGAGCCGATAACTGTATCGTGGATTCTTCTTCTTCTTCCAGGCGAACCAGCTGCGAAGATACTCTCGGAAATTGAGATATCCGAACAGGTCTGGCGCAGGCTCTGGATCGGGTGCGCGCATCTGAGCTCCTACAGACGATGAGCCGGTATCTCGTACGATCGCCTCGCTGTAGCAGCAACTTATATCCGTACTCAAAAGTACAACACTTCCATTCGATAGGATTGGCGACTTCGGCTCCGGAACGTCTACGTTTATGGCACACCCTCCACCCTGGAGTTCGCGATGAAACTGACCCCTGCCCTTCTCTCCTTCTCACTCCTGCTCCTGCTGCCATGCTTCAGCGGCTGTGATCTCTTCGAACGCAACGAGTTTGAGCTGGTCCCGGCCAGTGAGGATCCCGTCGACTGGATCTGTGGCTCTGTGTCCGATGCGAACGCGTTCTGTCGGGACGGCGCCGAGGCGTTCTGTGCACGTGTCGCAGACCTGGACGGGGACTGTCTTGATGATGAAGACCGCTGCTCACGGGCCGATGACCTCGCGCGGGACTGTCTGGACGCAGAGGTCGAGGACCTGGCGACCTGTAACTTTCTGATCAGCGCCCTACAGTCCTGTGAGGACGTTGCAGAGTGAAGCGTTCGGATGCTTCGCATCAGCGCGTTCCAGGTGAGGCGGCGCGCTGATCGTGAATCCGGGGCTGGTAGCAGGCCCGGACGCGCCCCCAACATGGCCGCTGCTCTGCGAGCCGATCGAGCACTTCCACCAATCGTCCGTCTCTCTCCCAACAGCGAAATCGATGGTATGCCGTGCGCCATGCGCCATACCGTTCGGGAAGCGCCCGCCATGGCTGGCCGGTCACCAGGATGTATAAGACGGCGCTCATCTGCTGTCGCGCGGGGCGTCCTGGTCGCCCTCTTCCCGAGCGGATCGGGAACAAATCCGAGATGGTGTTCCAATCATCCTCTGTGATTTGTCCTTTATCCAAGAGCGCTTCAGGTGGCTCTGAGACGGGGGTTTGCGACCGCCGACGCCGCTTTGCGAGAGAAGGCTTCTGAGGAAGGCTGGCGAGGCGACGTTGGAGGAAGACACGCTCTCCCGGATTGGGCGCCAGGGCGAGCGCCTCGAGATAGGCAGACGCCGCCTCAGCAGATCGACCCAACCGGCGCAGCAGGTCTGCTCTGGCCGCGGGCAACAGATGGTACCGGCGGAGCGAGCCGCGGCGTTGGATCGACTCCAACCATGCCAGTCCCTGCTCGGTCGCGCCAGACATCGCCAACGCCACCGCGGCGTTCAGTTCCACGATCGGTGTGGGTTGATGCTGAAGCAGCGCGCCATACAACGCCGTGATTTGCGTCCAGTCGGTCGTGGCGCCGTTGGGTGCCTGTGCGTGCAGTGCGGCGATCGCGGCCTGGAGTTGATACGGCCCCGGGCGTCGATGTCGCATCGCCGTCGCCAGGGAGTCGAGGCCCACAGCGATCTCATCGGTGTGCCACAGCCTGCGATCTTGATCGGTGAGTAGAATGGGGATGCCCTCTGGATCATGGCGGGCGTCCCGTCTCGCAAAGTGCAAAGTCATCAATGCGATGAGGCCGTAGACTTCAGGCTCGGGGAGCAGCTGCGCCACAGCACGCGCCAGCCGCAGCGCCTCCCGACACAGATCGGGGCGCTGGGGCCGGTCGTTGGGCGCATACCCCTCATTGAACACCAGATAGATCGACACCAGGATCGCGCCCACCCGCTCTGGGAGTGCTTCGGTCGGCACCGCAAAGGGAATGTTCGCGTCTCGAATCTTCGCAGACGCACGCGAGAGCCGCCGCGCCGTCGCTGTGGGGGCTTCAACAAAGGCGCGGGCGACCTGCTCGGTGCGCAGCCCACACAGCGATCGAAGCGCCAGCCCGATCTGATGAACCGGATCCAGCGCGGGGTGACAACAGGCGAACAGCAACGCCAGTCGCTCGTCTCCCAACGCGGGGGCGTCCGGTGCCGGGGCTTCGTCGAGCGAACGCTCCGCCCGCCAGCGCTCACGGCCCTCGCGATGGCGGGCATCTTGACGAAGGCGATCGCGCGCGCGGTTTCGAGCCACCGTATAGACCCAGCCCACCGGATCGGTGGGGACGCCATCGGTCAGCCATCGCTCCCACGCCTGCAGCCATGCTTCTTGTAGACACTCTTCAGACAGCTCGATATCACGGGTATACCGTGCAAGGGCAGCCAGGATCCGAGCGCCCTCTCGGGCGCTCAGCTCAGCGATCTGCTGGCCTGGATCCATCTCTCATCCTGCCTCGGGGATCACCGA
>JBCBLB010000529.1:0-6969 GCA_038520555.1 Myxococcota bacterium
CAGAAATACAATCGAATGGTGGCATTCTGTTACCTGATGTGCAGAACTGATAGAGTGTCTATTCTGCCATTGTCTCCGTTCAGGGCTGGTGTCATCTTCCAAGAGGAAACCGAAACTGGAGGAGCGGAGATGAAGCGAGCCCTGTTCGGCGCCCTGTTGGTGTGCCTGCCCGTCGTGGTCGGGAGCGTGCTCGGGCGAACGGACGCCTCCCCGAACACCGCCGGCGTGCCCCGAGCCGAAGCCGGTGTCGACATCGACGCAGATGGTTCACCGTAAAGCGCCTGCCCTGCGCGTTTATCGGTCAGTAGAAGCGGCGAAACCAGCCACGGTCATCTCCGGCCGCGACGACCCGACGCCAGGCGTCCTGGACCGCGACATCGGCGTCGATGTGGACGACAAAGCCACAGATGGCCGCGCGTTGGGGAGCGGTGAGGGGCTGGAAGCGCTGACGCTGGTACCTCTTGAGATCGCCGGTCCGAGGCTGGAGGGTGTAGCGCAGGCTGGTCGACAGCCAACCGAGGCGGCCCCTTTCGCGCAAGTCGGCACACATGATCGCGGGCAGATAGTAGTGGATGCCCTGTGCGTCGAGATGAGGGAGCGCGTTGGGGCAGGCCAACAGCTCCTGTAACGACAAGTCCTGCCACCGCCCCTTGTGATCCCGGCGCTGATCGACCAGGACATAGCCGTCCCACGCCTCAGCCTGACGCAGGGTGCGGTGATCGGCATCTGGCGGTGGCACACCGTCAAAGGCGCAGTCGATCTCATCGAGTAGCGGCTGGAGATGTGTCGGCTTCGCTGCCGCAGCGCGTTTGCGATCTCTTTTGCCCACCCTTCTCCTATAGCCGGACCCAGAGCAGATCAGGCCATGCGTATCGTGGCAGAAGAGTGATACACAGGTCGCATGCCGATTCTCAAAAGTATCCTCGACCGCCCGAAGACCGCAGAGTCGATTCAAGCCATCATCCGGTTCTTCGACGAAGATGCGCCAGACAACCCAGAAGACCTCCAAGAACAATGGCGACTTCAAGCCCACACATCTGTCTCGACCTGGCGCCGGGAAGCGCCGGATGGAACATTGAAAACACGCCTACACTGCCTGGAGATCGGGCTGGCGCGCTGGGTCCCGCAGCCCCTCTCTTTGCCACAGGTCGAGGCGCTCTTCTCCACGCTGGCACCACGGCTTCGCGGCCCTCCCTCCCCATTCCAGATGCTGGCTTTCGACATCCAGCTTCGGGAGATGTTTTTGGAGCTCGGCTCGCCATGGCTGATGGAACAGTTCGAGATTCCGCAGACGCTGCTGCGATACTTTCAGCTGGCGCAGGCTCGGCACTGGTCGGCCAGCGACAGCCCCTATGCCCTGCAACTGTGGGGGCATGATGGCGTGCTCCGCAACACCCGGTCGCAATGTGAGCTGTTTCGATGGGATCGACAGCGAGACGACGCCGAAGGGCCCACCGAGCAGACGCGCCCGACCAGCGACTTCGATGACGTCCTGGCGGCGCTCTCTGAGATGACCCCGCGGAGCGCGTCGAAGCGGGGCACGGGTGCATGGCTGGAGATCGGCTCCTGGTCAGACAAACACACCACTGAGCTGTGCTGCCACCGCGCAGGCGAGTGGGGAAGCGTATCCGATTACCACGACGGTCACCCCTGGCTGAACGGTCATGGCTGGGGCGATTCAGAGGCCGACAGCTTCCTCCACTATCTGATCGCCCTCGCGGAGAGGTAAGCCTGAAGTCTGCATCGACGCGCAGCCGTCAGACTCAGCGGCCTTCTCGACTTCGCTCACGACATCTCCGTTTCACAGAACAGGCCGCCGTCCCGCTCCTCGCAGCCGGCCTCACAGCCTCCTACGACGGCCGGATCGACCTCTACCTCAAGACAACCGCAGCTCGGTGTGTCCACACACTCCGCCGGGATGCGCTCACAGGAGTACAGCACATCGGGGACATCTGCAGTGTCCGGAGACATCACCGGATTCGAGCCGAACATACAGTACTCGTCGGGTTGACAGGTCAGCGCCCCGCATGAAAACGCCGTGCGCTCAAGCCCTTCTTCCCCGCTCTCGTCAGAGGGCGCTGTGTCAGATGAGGTCGACACATCACACCCCATCATCAAGACCAACACGATGACCTTGCCCATACCTGCTCCGCTTGTGTGTCGATGAACCATTCCCTGACCTCGCCTGTGCCTCTCTTATGCTGGATCAGGGAAGAGAGCGATGTGACGGTTTGTTACAGAGCATGGGTCGTGAAACGATGCGTTGGCGGCGGGTAAGGAAGGGCGCAAACAGAGGAGCCCCATCCAGAGGGGTCATTCCGGCCAGATCACGACGATGTTGATGCCACCGCCACAGGAAGCGCCGACCCGAGCCGATGGCCAGATGAGGATGATGTTGACACCGCCATCCTCCTCGACAACCCGACAGGTGTCGGCCTTATCGTCTTCCCTGATCGTGATGAGCTGCCCATCATCCAGCTCTACCGAACATTCTCCATCAGCGAGAGACTCGATAATGACCGTCTGAGCAGCCCCATCAAGGCTATCGGCCAGGTAACAGCCGGACTCGGGGGCAGCAGATGCAGCGGACGTCAAGGCGAAGAGGAACGAGAAGACCATGGGGCCATCCTTGTTGAAGAGTGCGCTTCATCGCGCACCATAGAGATACTGTCGTCCGCCGCGCCAGACATCATACCGATCTCAGACAGGGACAAAGACGGGGTCACAGCATCCTTGAAGCCCGTATCAACGTTCCCTACCCAGGCGCCGGCGCGCCGGATTGGGCTGCAGCACCTGGGGGCTTCCAACCCGGAATGCGCTCCAGACCATACTTTTTCAGCACAGCCTCTTCGGCTGCGGTCAGCCTGGCCATATCGTCACCGAACTGCGTCTGGAGCTCCTTGAGTTGTGCGTCGATCGCGTTCGGATCCAGCTCGTTCATCCGAACGATCGAGACGACCCAGGCGTCCTCGTATTTTCTGGGGAAGAGCTCGGGTTCTTTTCCATGCTTCTTGCGTTCCTCTTCAAGGTACGTCTCCCAGGGCTTCATCCGCTTGTTTGCGTTGGCCAGCTTGTCCAGCTTCTCTTTCTTGTCCATGGCCGCCTGTGCTTCCAGAGACGGCGGGCCATATCTGAGGCCTTCTTCGACAAGCTTCTCTTCAGCGGGGGTCAGGGTCTGCCCTTCGAGTTGCCGCTCCAGGGCTTCCTTCTCGCTCTGTGCGGTACGGTAGGGGTTATAGTGTTTCGAGACCATCTGGTGGTCGTAGCCTGCGGGCGGCTGTCTGCGAACAAACTCTTCAACCGATACAGATCCCTGGCCGCCCATCGTGTTTGCAGAGACGATCTGGACCCTGGAGCCGTCACCTGGGCCAAAGTCGCGGATGACCGAGACCACATGGCCCGAGGCCGGACCTCCATTCCGAACGATCTCCGCCCGATCACCAGGCTCCAGAGGGGTATTCCACAGGCTCGGGCTCGGCGGAAGCGTCTGGCCGCGCTGCCACCGTTGTAAGTCCCCACCGCGCTGATCCGCAGGTTTGTCCTTGCTCCGAGAGTAGGCCGGGCGCTTAAATTGGTAGCCATGGGCCGCCAGGGCTTTCAACGTGATCGAGGTATGGCCAGGCGCACACCAGGTCCGACCGTTCTGAATCAGCTGCGGCAACAGCGGAGAGTTGCGATGCTTCTGGCGAGTGGCCACCGACGTGTTCCCCACCACGCTGTCCGAGGCCCCGTTCACCTCGCTCTTGCCAACATGAGCGTACCACTCCTCCAGGCCACCATGCGACTCTCCATCATACGGATCGTCACCTTCCCCCGCCTCCATCGAGTCCTGTGTGGTTCGGTAGAGGAGGAACGCCTCCAGGACTGCGTTGGCCCCCTGTTCGTCCGAAGTCCACCGAGGCTGGTTGGTTAACGCCATCTGAAGCTCGCTGAACCACACCGGCCAACCCGTCACATAGCGCAGCTTGAATCGTTTGTGACCCACTTCAGCACGGCGCGCGTCGGCATCGGCGAGAGGAGCCCAGTTCGGCGGCCCAGCCAGCCAGTTCTGCGCATAGACCGCCAACGCATGGTTCAGCTCGTCGTTGACGAAGCCGTTTTCATGCGAATATTCACCCTCGTTCCGCAACGCGCCAGCCAACAACCGGGCGCGGGTGGCGAGGAACGTCTCTTCGTTGTCCGTCTGCAATAAGGTGACGTCAGGCGCCAGATCTCCGCCGTCCTTGCTCATCGGGGCGCGTTTGTGCTTCTCCGTGGGCGGAAGACCCTCCAGGGCATCCAAAACCAGGGCGCGTTTTCCGATGAGGTTGGTGTGAGAGGCGCTGTTGCTCGGATCTTCCGTGTCACGGCCCTGGACCGCGATGAGCTGATAATTTTCCCGCATCCGGTCGTAGACGACGCTCCCCTCTCCACCCAGAGAGTCGGCGTTCGCTTTGAACCAGTCGTCCAGGAAGATCTTCATGGAGGGCACCATCGCTTCCCCTGCGCCCTTGAATTTGCGATCCGCATCGGTGTGCTGCATCACATAGCCGCCATGCTTCCCTTCGATATAGTAGCTTCGGTAGCGGAACCCATGGGCAGACAACCAATCCAGCTTGTGCTGAGCGGTGTGCATGGACTTCAGGCGATCGCATTCTTCTTTCAGCTTGGCCGCCAGGAACTGTTGGTGGCGCTCCATCTCAACAGACGTCTTTGCGGACGGAGACTTGTTGATGGCTTCAAACATCGCCACCCCCATCAGATCGCTGGGGCCCTTTTCTGAGCCCAGCATATCGCTGGCGGCGTCCCCACCGCCGCTATGGGCGGTCAACATCGTCCCGCCCCGCTCGACTGGGTGCTTGGGGAAGACCGTGGCGAGGACTTCATCGATGAACGCGTCAGCGTCCATGGCGTGCGAACGATCCCGCTCACCCGACTCATCGCGTTGGTTCCAGTTCGGGTTGAAGGTGGGCGTCCCCGCCCCCTGAGGCAGCATGCCGATCATGTTGCGACCAGAGGCATACAGCTGCTGCTCGATCTGATCGACTTTGACGTCCTGGGCGTTCTGGTGGCCCGATCCCCTCCCGTGTAGATGCAGCAAAACTTCGACCGGTCGGTTCAGATCCAGGTCGCTTGGGACCAGGGCCAACGCCCTCCCTCCCTTGCGACCCATCTGAATCACCGAAGAAAGCCCCTTGAGCGGGATTCGACGAATGTTGGTCCCCTCAACGATGCTCTCTTCGCTGTTTGGACCCACCGAGAACCAGCCCACAGCGCCCGGATCGACCGGCGCGTTCTGATCCGGGGGGCCTTTGCCCGCTCCGCCGCGCTGTTGGTTTCCCACCCCGTGTTGTTGGGCGAGGAGCTGATTGGCGAACGCATTGCCGCCCCCCTGGGACATCGCCATCGCATAGGGGCTCATGCCTCCCGGAAACTGGGACACAGCTCCAGGGGTTTGCTCATCCTGTTCAGGAAAGTGTTGAGTGGAATTCTGGTACTGGTACATTGTTCGCCTCGTGCCTTCCGCTCACCTGTACAATCCAGATACAAGATGACGGCCGGGACCAGGACGCGGGAATTAATGGTCGCAGCCAGAGCATTAATTCTTGATGATGGTGTACATCGCCCCCATATTGAGGGCCAAATCGTCGACTGTGGGCCCGAGGCCTGACCCGGAACCATGAAGCGACGACAGAAGGCGTGTCTCTACGGAAGGAGCGCTTCATGTCCTGCCTCAAACGTTACACTGCAGAGGTGTCTGCACAGAAGAAGAGACGCCGTCAACGCTTCCGGAATCAGGTCTTCGCGCGGGACCGTCACCGTTGTCAGGTCTGCGGTCGGCAATGGTCCGCCACAGACGCACTCCCCGCGCTCGGTCGAATGGACGCCCACCACATCACCGATCGCAGCCGGATGCCCAATGGCGGGTATGTGCCCGAGAACGGAATCACCGTCTGCCAGAGACCCTGCCACCACCTCGTCGAGCGCTACCATCAGACCGGTACAGCCGAACCTGGCCTTCACCCAGATGACCTCTACACCAAAATCAACTCATCCCATACCGCAGCGTTGGCAGCCGATCAGCGAAACACCTGAACATCACATCGATCCCAGAATACCAGAACGGATCCTTCAACCGACACCTGCTCACCATGAGCGCAAGCGCGCCCCACTACGCGGGCCCGTCCCCGGGAAGAATATCCTGAACCTCTCGGATATACCGGGTCAATTCAGCATCAGGCCCGGCGTGAAGATCGGCGGCGATCTGCCTGGCCCGGGCAAGCGCAGCGTCGGCGTTGTCTGGGTGGTGGGCGAGGTGCTCGGCCCTGGCGCGATAGCACAGCAGTCGGCCCAGCTCCAGCAGATGATTGACCTCGCGAAGGAGAACCTCCCCCGCTTTCAGATTTTCGATGGCGGGCTCAAGTCGCATCTGCTTCGTCAGGAGTCGGCCCACCTCTGCCAGACAGGTGCCTTCCAGGGCGCGACTCCCAACCTCTCTGGCAATATCAATGGCGTCGTCAAAGCAGGCCATGGCTTGCTCGGTATGACCCTGTGAATCCTGCAAGAGGCCCAGGCTACCCAGCACATAGCCTTCGCTGCGGCGGTTGCCGACCTCACGGTGAATGCGAAGCGCGCGATGGAAATTCTCTCCGGCTTTTGTGGCCTGTCCTTGAAGCCGATACAGGGCGCCCAGGTTGCCCAGCACCATCCCCTCTCCGCGTCGGTTACCGACCTCGCAGTGGATACGAAGCGCGCGGAGGTAATGCTGTTCAGACGCGTCGTGGCGGCCCTGGTTCTGGTAGAAGACGCCCAGGTTGTTCAGCACCATCCCTTCGCCATACCGATCGCCGATCTCCCGGGTGATGTGGGACGCGGCCTGTAGGTGCGGCTCAGCCTCTTCAAGCTTGCCCTGTCGTGCGTACATGCTCCCCAGGTTGCCTCGAACGTCCCCTTCGCTGCGACGGTTGCCGGCCTCGCGATGGATCTGGA
>JBCBLB010000312.1:0-10844 GCA_038520555.1 Myxococcota bacterium
GAGCATCCTGTACTTCAGACAGGGACGGCTGGGGCAGGTCGAAACCGCGTTGACCGAAGCGCTGTCCATCGCACGCGAGATCGGGGACCGACGCAGTGAGGGGAGCTGGTTGGGCAATCTGGGCGTTCTACATCGTGAATTGGGGGAGCTTGATCGCGCCAGGGCGGTGTACATTGAAGCGCTGAACATCTCCCGGGAATTTGGAGATCGACGACGGGAAAGCATCGATCTGGGCAACCTGAGCATCCTATACCTTGAACTCGGGGAGTTGGATCGGATGGAGACGATGTTGAGTGAGGCGCTGTCCATCGCACGAGATATCGGAAATCGACGCCTGGAGGGCGTCCTGAAGGGGACCCAGGGCAACCTGTACAAGGCACAGGGCCAGATGAGTCGGGCAGAGACGGCATATGCTGAGGCGATAGATATCGCGCGCGCGATCGGGGACCGGCGCAGCGAAGGCGAGTGGTTGGGGGAGCTTGGGCTACTGTTGATGTCGATTGGTCGTAAAGAATCAGCCGTGGAACATCTCAACGCGGGAGAAGCATTGATCCGTGAGCTCAATTACCCTCTGATGTTGAACAAGTTGCTGCGAAACCGCGCGCATGCTGAGCAGATCGCCACACCTTCCGACATCAAGCCGATCGAAGACAACCTCAGCGAAGCCGACAGGGCCGAACAGGCCAAGCGGATCGCCGAAGTTCAGGCCATCCTGGACAAGGCGCCGACGTCACCGAGCCGGTGAGCACTCGACATGGACCATGCATCCCATCGATAGGGGGTGCAGATCTGCACCCCCCACCTTCAAAGCTGGTGGATGTATCCAATCAGGCGGGCGCCTATTCCTTCTGTGTCTCATCGAAAACACAGGAGTCACGATGCTGCTCGGATTGACCATGCTCTTCAACGCCCTCGCCGCAGAGCCTGCAGGGGCTCACGAACAGGCGCAGCCTTCGAACGTTCAACTCGCGTTCCATGCAGGCCTCCTCCAGCCGATCCTCACCGACGGCTTCAATGCTGCGGTCGACCTTCGCTTTGACCGCGTGATCCTGTCATACTCTCATGGAGAGGGGCTGGATCTGTCGGGGGTTCCGGGCATCTTGCCTGCCGATCAGCGCGACCTCGGCGTCACCGTTGAGATGCCCTGGACCACCGGCGGAGGGGTCGGCTGGCGGATCGTCGACGAGCTGTATGTGATGGCGGACGTTAAGGTGCATGGCTTCGAGGTCGACGCAGGTCTCGACGTTTCGTCGTATACAACCGTGACCGTTGGTGGTGAGGTGGGCTACCGGCTGTTTCTCTGGGAAGGGTTCTATATCAGCCCGGTGATCCGCTACTGGCCGACGGTGTGGAGTTCAGCGCCGGACGGCTTCCGCATCCAGACCGACGCCGGCACGTTCCAGCACGATCCGCTCCCTCAAGGCGTCAATGGAGTGTTCGCGAACGTCCTGGTCGGCTGGTCGTTCGACGTCCGCGGCAAGCGCCGGACGTATACGGTCATTGATGACGAAAGAGGCGATCAAACAGGCCGTCGATAAAGGACCAGACCGCAGCGACGCGTGGCAGGGAACGGACGGCCTCTGGGCTGACCAGCCACAGCGGAAGGGTGAACCCCTCGGGCGCGCCTGGAATGATCCGGATCCCCGAATAAATCCCACGCAGGCTCGCGGGCAGCAGCGTCGCGCCCACTCCGGCCTGACAGGCGCGGGCCTGGGCGTGGAGGTCATCGACACGGAGCACGATCTGCGCCTTGGGGACGTGCTGTTGGAACCATCGGACCTCCATGATGTTGGCGTCCTCTGGCCAGGCGACCCAGGGCAGATCCCGAACGTCGACGCTCCCGTTTCCATGGCGGCGAAGGATAGACGCCGCGATCATGGGCACAATGGGCGGAGTGGGAAGCTGCTTCATGACCAGGTTCTGCTGGGTGGGGCGCAGGCTGCGGATGGCGATGTCCGCATCTCCGCGGCCGAGGTTGACCACCTCATGGCTGACCATCAGCTGGATCTGGATATCGGGATGCGATGCATAAAAGTCAGGCAGGTGCGGACAGATCAGATCGGCCGCGGTCGAACGAAGAGACGCGACCCGCACCAGCCCGCCGACATCCCGGTTGCTGGCGAGCTGGCGGGCACGGGTCAGGGCGCGCTCGGCGTCCCGGAGCGCAGCGAGCATCGCCTGACCCGCTTCGGTGATCCGGACGCCGCCAGGACCGCGTTCCACCACCACGGTCCCCAGCTCGTCGTCGAGCGCGGTCAGCCGCCGGCCGACGGTCGCCGGGCTCACAGAGAGCCGCTGGGCGGCGCCGCCCAGGCTGCCGCTCTCCAACACCGCCAGCAGCACCCGCAGGTTCTCCCAGTCGTTCATCCGCGCCTCTTGGCCATTCGTCCGCTGATGATACACGTCGCGCTCAGAGTCGGGCCGATGATGACCGCTGCACAAGAGGGGGCGGCCGGTATCGCTATCGGTGAGCGGTCACCTCAAGCACCCGCCCCTCTACGGCCGATGGTTCAAACATCGGTGCGCTGTCCAACTCCCGATGCTGGATCAATACGGCCAGTTGCCGGTGGGTTGGAAATTGAATCTCCTCCAGCGTGTCGATGGGGACCCGTCCAGGCCCACGGAGGCTGCGGGGAAGGTCGATGAACATCCCCGGGAGGACCGGCCCCTCGACGATGTCTCCGGTCATCACCACCACATCCCGCTGCCAGAACCAGTAACATTTGATCACCCGAAACCTGGCCATCGAGCCTCCACGCCCTACCCCCTCACTGTATCCCAGACCACGCACCCTCAACGAAGCCCCTTTGGGGGGACCCGATTTGCTGTGCGGTGCTGTAGAATCATGGTCTGTGGGAATGGCGGGATATCGCGCAACTCGATAAAGAGTCATTATGACTCATCCTGATATCCTGCATGAGACCGAACGGTTTGTCTTCTTCTGGAAACCACCGGCGCCGTACTCTCAATGGACGATGTCGCGCTTCACCGTCGATGGGGTGTCATACACCTGCGCCGAACAGTTCATGATGGCAGAAAAAGCCAGATTATTTCAAGATGATGCGGTTCGAAGACAAATCCTGGCGACAGCCGATCCGCGACAACAGCGAAAGCTGGGACGGAAGGTGCGTGGTTTCGTCGAAACGGTCTGGGTTGCCCAGCGTGAGGACGTTGTATATCGGGCGAGCCTGGCGAAGTTCCGTCAGAACAACACCTTGCGGGCAGCTCTGTTGGGAACCGGCGATCTTATCCTGGTTGAGGCGAGTCCCTATGACCGAATCTGGGGAATCGGTCTACACAGCGTCGATCCCCGCGCTGAAGATCCTGCTCAGTGGCAGGGGTTGAACCTGCTGGGAAAAACCCTGATGCGCGCACGGGCGACGCTACGGAACCCATAATCACAATCCGCTGATCTGGGCACCAGAATGGATCCGCCCGGTGATAAGGATTGATGAACATTGTTGAGATGCACCGCTGATCGGTGTCGTTTCATCCCACACCACTTCACGGATGTGCCCTGATATACCGGCCCCCCTCAAGAGAAATCCGTCTCTGCATCTGATCTGTGAACGGTCGACGTGCCTGATTTCTTGCAAGGGACACGGTTCGGGTTCTGTCATTAAATATATTGCTGTTGTGCCGTATGCGATAAAATCAGGACCGATGCCGCGCGCGACAGAAGAACAGAGCCAGAAAATCAGAGCATTGTTGGAAGGGGGCTTCGGCAAGCAGGCTGCAGAGCTGATTCGGATACTCCAACTCACTGGGCTCAAGCTCGATAATCTTGAAGTCTATGATGCAGACCTTTCCGAGATCCAGCTCATCAACGCGACGCTGAAGGGGGCGTCCCTCTACACCTCTTCGATGCGCAGCGCAGATCTGCGCGGGATCGATCTCCGAGAGGCCGAGCTGGAGGAGATCGATCTGTCCGGCGTGGACCTCTCGGGCGCGGTTTGTCTGGGGACGACCTTCTCTGAGGTGGACCTGACCGGGGCGCGGCTGTGTGATGCCGATCTGACCCATGCGCATTTTACGGAGATACGCGCCATTGATACCGACTTTCGACGCGCGTGCTTGAGCCGGGCGGGCGGGGTGGAGATGGTGTTTCAGGGCGCGGATTTTCGGGGGTGTGTGTTCGCAGAAGCCGATCTCTCGACCGCAGACTTTTCAGGCGCCAACCTGGGGCGCATTGACCTGTCTGGAGTTGATCTGACCCTTGTGACCTTCAATGATGCGAATCTGGCTGGGGCGAACCTTGTGCGCGCTCAGCTGGTGCAGGCCTCACTGTGTGGCGCCGATCTCACGGATGCAGACCTTGGACGTGCTGACCTCCGTGGCGCGGATCTGCAGAACGTCATGGTGCAGGGCGCTCGGGTTGAGGGGGCGTTGGTTGACGCAGAGACGCGTTGGCCCACAGAGGCCGGGGCGCTCCAGGGCACCATTTTGATCGAAGCAGGAGCAGACCTTCGCGGTGCCGATCTGCGAGGTGTCCGATGGTCAGACGTGAACCTCTCTGGGGCGGATCTTCGTGGGGCTGATCTGCGCGATGCACACCTCAACAGCGTTCGGTTGCAACGGGCAGACTTGACCGACGCGCAGATGCAACGGGCGGTGCTGACGAGCGGAAATTGGGAGCGGGTTTGCCTCGTTCGCGCCGATCTCTCTGGTTCGGTTTCGGAGTCCCCCTTGAAACTGTCTGGCGCAGACCTGACCGAAGCCGTCCTGGAAGGTGCACAGTGGGAGATATCCATGGTGGATGGGCTCTGTCTGCGCCGTGCACGGCTCCGCGGGGTGAAGTTCAAGTCGGTTGGCTTGGAGAAGTCGGATCTTCGCGAGACCGACCTGCGCGATGGCGTGCTGGTTCGGGCACGGTTCCGGAATGTAGACCTTCGGAAGGCAGATCTGCGTGGCGCAGATCTGCGCGGTGCGTCGTTGTTTGGCTCGGATCTCCGCGGTGCCCAGTTGGCGGGGACCATGCTGGACGGAGCCCTGTATACCGACTCGACGCGGTGGCCAGACCCACCGCCTCCGCTCTCCACACTGATCTGGATCGGCCCGGGCCTGGACCTGCGAACGATCGATCTGACGACGACCGATCTGTCGGGCCTCGATCTGCGGGGTGCGCAGCTGTCGGGGATGGACCTGAGGAACTTCCACCTTACCGGCGTCGACTTCCGTGGGGCGGATCTTCGCGGGGTCCGGTTGGACGGAAACGGGCTGTGGTGTGCGGATCTGCGGGGTGCCGATCTTCGCGGTGCCGACCTGTACCTTTCAGAAGTGTGTGAGGCGGATCTGCGTGGCGCGGACCTTCGGGAAGCCGCGCTCCTGCCACACAGCGTTTCGTTTCAGGGGACCCGATACGACAAGACGACCCGCTGGCCAGATGGGTTTGATCCGACCGCCAGACACCTGGGGCTGCTCTTGATCGACTGATGGTCGAAAGGGGATGGGTTCCCTTCATCTCAGCTTTTGAAGAGGCTGCCACAAACGATCACACACCGCCACACATTGCGGCAGGTGGCTGCGATACAAGAAACCCGCGGCAGGGCGCCGATGCTCTGGGAGAGCGCAATGAAGACCTGGTTTTTCCCCCTCATCCTCATCGGTGTGGGTGGCTGCTCCGAGTACCACCTGGACATGGTGGCAACCACCGAACTCTTGAGTCCGCTCGATGAGCGGTTCGCGGATGTTCTGGGAGGCGACACGCCGCGCGCGGATGCACCGATATACATCAATGAGGCCTCCACGCTGTGGGCATGGTACCCCCAACGTGGCGAGCTGGATCGGATCGGTGACTTCACGAGCCCCGCAATTGAGATGACCGGGATGACCGACATCGCGATCGACAAAGGGGGGCGCATGGTGGGGTGTACACCGCTGGCGTTGTACGCCATCGATCCAACAACCGCAGAGACCGCTGAGCTCACCACGCTCGATCGTCAGGGTGATCTCATCGGGTTGACGTTCCTTGAGGATGGCACCTTGATCGGCGGCGCCTCTGATCTTCGGGTTCTCGATCTGGACACCGGAGCGACCCTGGAGACGCTCAACGATTCGTTCATCACCTCCGGCGATGTCGTCGCGTTGCCGGACGGTAAGCTGTATTGGTCGGTCCAGGGGGACTTCGACGATATCGTGACCTACGACATCCAGAGCGACCAGTCGGGGCTCTTCGCCCGCGGAGCCGGCCAACAGATCTTCGGGATCGCCTACGCAGATGAGACGTTGTATGGTTTCACCGGCACAGGAGCGGTGTTGACGTTGAATCACACTGACGGCGAAGCGTTCCCCAACAACATGGACGGTGGCTGGTACGGCGCAGCGACCAACCCGGTCCGATGGAGTGATTGACAGCCCATGTCTCGCCCCGATCATCCCCCGTCCGCGTTGGATGAAGCCGATCTGCTGGATATCAGCGCCCAACACGCCCATGCGGTCGCGGTGGCGCTACCGAGCACGAGCCGGTTTATGCTTCGGGACCGGGTCACCCCTGTCCAGCGCGCGTTCCTCCATCATTTCGGGTTCCTGTTGTTCGATCGGGTACTTCAAGCCCTGGAGGTGGAGCGGTTCCTCGCAGAAATCGATCGGATCCAGGCGCACCTCCTCCAGACGCAGCAAAAATGGATCTTCGGTGTCCCGATCTGGTTTGGCCAGGATCCAGATGGACAGCCGTATGTGCAACGGCTGGCGTTTGCCAACGTGTTCTCCGCAGACATCGAGGCCCTCATCCAAGACGACCGCTTTGAGCCCGTCCGCCAGCTCATCGGCGCAGACGCGCGGATTGGCTACCGAGAGAAGGATGGCGTGGTGGTGAACCGATATTTGAACCACCCGGGCAGCCTCCGTGGGGGCGCGGCGTGGCACACAGACGGTCTCCGCGATCTGTTCTACAACGCGCGGATGCCCGATCCGCAGCTCAATGTGGGGCTTCATCTGTCTCGGATCCGTCCCTCGACAGACGGGGGGCTCCGGATCCTGCCGGGGACGCACCAGCAGGGGGTGCGGAACATGTTGTTCGGGAAGGCGACCTGGCTGGACAATCGACCGGACGCCCGTGAGGTCGCCATTGAGACCTGGCCCGGCGATCTGACCGTCCATGACGGCCGGGCATGGCATCGGGTGCAGCCCAGCTCCCGGCAGGGCTGGGAGAGCCAGCGGGTCAGCGTCTATGTGCCGTACCTGACCGATGAGTACCAACCCAAGGGCCCAAGCACCCGGCCGATGATGTATATGCGGCTCTTCCATGCCGTCATGCAGGCGAAGCGGCTCCTCAACCAGCTCCGCGCGTAAGCGCCATGTCTTCTTCTGCACCGCCAGCGAGCAGGGTTCGTTGTGTGGCGCTGTGGGTAGACGTTGCCCCTCAGCGCGGTTCGCTCACTGTATGGTGCGGTACAACGCCTTCTTTGTCTCTGAGGGCTTCATGGAACCGGCGCGCCTGCGCTGCGCGCCGTTCGGGATCGATGTCGCTCCGCTCTGCTTGTGCGGCGCGGACGGCCAGGTCGCGGGCGGTCTCCAGCTGCGCGTCTTGAAATGCGAGGGTGGCGCGCAGATAGCAACCGTCCGCGCTCTCCAGGATGGTCTCGGACAACTGTGTGCAATGGACGCGCGCGGCGTCGCTCTCGCCTTGCTGGGACAGGACCAGCGCGATGATGAAGCGGGCACGCTGACCGAGCAGCGACGTCCCGAACAGGTGTGCGATCGGGTGCGCCACCTCGAGCGCCTCCCTGTAGCGGCCCATCGCCTCGAAGAGCGTCGCCTGGAGCACCTGGATGAACGCCATCATGACTACAGCGCCGTGTGTCTGTGCGTAGGAGTGGGCGGCGGCGCTGCGGGCGGCGGCGGTCTCCAGCTCTCCCTGCCCCCAGGCTTCGTAGATCGCCCCGACCTGTGCCGCCATGGTCAGGTTGAAGCCCCCCAGCGCCGCCTGGTACGCGCGGCAGCGGCGGAAGACCTCACGCGCGTCGGCCTGACGGCGCTCCATGGCCAGCCGGACCCCGAACCAGACGTGCAGGTCGGCTTCATACAGCAGATCATCAACGGCGCGGACCTGAAGCAGGGTCTGATGAAATCGCTCATCGACGGGCGCTGCCTCAAATCGGCAGTGGAGCCGGAAACGCTGGACGGCCGTTCGCGCGGCACCGAGCGCATCCCCGGCATCCTGAAAGCGACGGTCCAGGTCATCGAGCGCCGCCGGGTCGGGACGGCGCTCAAAGAACAGATCCCACTCGATGGCGTCGACCTCCAGCCATGCAGCCGCCGGCGGCGGAAGCGCAGCGGCCAGGGCGCGTCCAGCGTTTAACAGGGCCGAATCCGGGGGGCGGATATACATCTGCATCTCAATGCGCTTTCGATGCAATCGGAAGCGGAGCGCAGGCTCCAGATCCAACGTCTCCTGGGATCGATCGATCAACTCCCGCGCGGGCTCCAGCGCTCCGATCGACTGGAGCGCGGTCGCCGCTGCGAGGGTGGCGTTTACGGCGGTCTGTGTGGCCCCCTGCTGGCGCGCAGCATGCGCGCCAGCGAGGAGGTTGCTGCGCTCTTCCGACAATTCCTGGAGCCGTTCGGCGGCTGCGGGGCCGCGCATCTGACGCAGCGCGTCCGGGGTCCCGAACCCCGCCGCCCAACCTGCCAGACGCAAAGACGCCTCGGTGATGACGCCAGCGTCGGCGCGCTCAAGGATAAACTGCCGAACACAGGCCAGAAACTGGTACCGCAACCGCGGGCTCCGATGCACCCCCAACCAGCTGAAGCTCACCAGCTGGTGAAGGACAACCTGTAAACGGAACGGTGCGTCAGAGAACGCCCGGAGATCGAGCAGGCGTTCTGCGGCGAGGAGGGAAAACCCATTGGGCATGACCGCCAACTGCATCAACGCGACCCGCTGCCAGGGCACCAGCAGATCCCATCCCCAGGAGAGCGCCACAGCCAATGAGGCGTGTCGGCGTGGGGTCTCGGCTTCATGGAGCGGCGCAGCGCCCAGCTGGAGCCGGCGATGCGTGAGCTGTGCGCGAAGCGTCGCCGGATCGAGCGCCACCATCTGCGCCGCAGCCAGCTCGAGGGCGAGCGGTAGCCGATCCAGATCTTCGATCAGCGCGATCAGGTCCGGGTCATCGTCGGGGGCGACGACCTCTCCGACGCGGGCGAGCGCCCGATCCAGAAACAGCGTGCGTGCGGCGCGGGCCGCCAGGCCGCTCAAGCGGATGATTCGCTCCTCTGGGAGCTGGAGCACATGACGAGACGTGACGAGCAGCCGAACCCCCGGCGCGGCCCGAAGCCATGCACCCAGCATGAGGTGGATATCGGGCTCGACCTGCTCCAGGTTGTCCAACAAAATCAGGACCGGGCCGCGCTGTCGGAGCCGGTCGATGAATGCGGCCCTTCGGTCGGCGCCCCTGGCGCTGGGCAGATCGATGGACAGGCGATGGGCAAGCTCGGTGACGACGTCGCTCACCGTCCGTGCGGGTGTACAATCACAGACATAAAGCCCATCCGCGGGGAGCACGGTGAGCGTTCGTAGAAGCTCAATCGCGAAGCGGGTCTTCCCCACACCGGCAGGCCCGGTGATGGTCACCAGGCGCGCGCCGCCGTTGAGGTGCTGGCGGGCGAGCGCCAACGCGTCGGCACGACCGAAGAACGGCGCCGTCGGGGTCAACCAGACCGACTGGGCCGAGGCCGGTACGGGCGGAGGGGGCTCGAACCGATACCCCAGCCCCCGAACGGTCAACACCACCGAAGGCGCGCCGTTGGACTCCAGCCGGGCGCGCAGACGCTTGACGACCGTGTCCAGCGCACGCGACCGAGATGTCGGATGATATCCCCACAGCTCAGACTGGATGCGGTGTCGATCCAGATCGGTGTGCGGGTGCGCAACCAGATACCGAAGCAGCTCCGCTTCTCGGGGCGTCATCGTCTCCTGGAGGCCGCCACGGAAGACGACGCCCTGTTGTAGATCGATGACGCACTCGCCGAGACGCAGATGAGACGCAGAGAAGTCTTGTTTCATCGTTCGTAGACGCCCACCTGACTCGCGAATCCCGATAACCTGACCATCCCCACGCTCGCCAGACCGGAAGGTCGCCAGGATGCGTCGCCCGCTCCCAGAAACGAGCAGGCGCGAGCACAGAGCGAGATGGTTGGCGCCGGTGAGGATTGGTGCTTTGCCTCATGTGCCATCGAAGAACGCTTCGAGCGGAGCGGTTACCCCCCAAACAGGGACGCAAAGAATCCCTTCCGCTTTGGACGGCTGTCCGTCCCAGGTGGCAGCGGATCGACCGTCGGCCCGATCTCGAAGATGGGGTGTTCGGCGGTGGGCTCTGCCACAGGCGACAAGCGGTCGCCCGGTTTCAGCATGCGCGTGCCAAGCACCTTCTCGTCGTTGAGGTACGTGCCGAGCACCGCTCCCGTGCTTCCGCCGCCCCGCGCGGTGTGACGGTGGTTGCTCGTGACGGCGAAGCCGTCACCGCTGGCGACGATGGTAAAATGAACCCGGGAGAGGAAGGCGTTGGCCACACGAACCTCACACTCTGGACTGCGACCAACCCGGAGCCCGTCCTGCAAAGCAAACTCAACCCGTTTGCCATCAGGATGGGCAAAGAACAGAGACCAGCCTGGGGACATCTCACACTCCATACGTCAACAGAGGGTGTCAGCATACCCCAATACTGTCATCTGCCTCAGGTCTGAATTGTGCAGAGATTTGCCGACCAGGCCCTCGTCTTCGTGTCCGATCCCGCTCTGAAGGAAGGCCAACATGCATGAATATCGATCGATCTTTATGAAAGATTTTTAGAATACTTTCAGTAGCGAGAAATCATCAGAGAATCAACCAATATTGACTGAACAAA
>JBCBLB010000419.1:0-8885 GCA_038520555.1 Myxococcota bacterium
ATGTCGGCGTCGCGCAGCAGCGCCCGATCGGTCTTTGCGCCCCGGAGGTCTGTGCCGGTCAGGTCCGCGCGGGTCAGGTCCGCGTCGGTCAGGTCCGCGCCGCGGAGATCTGCACCGCGCAGCTCTGACCAGCACAGGTAGGCGCAGGTCAGGTCCGCGTCGCGCAGGTCGGCGCCGTTGAGGCAGGCGTGCTCAAGGAGCGCCTCGGAGAGGTTCGCGCCCCGCAGGTCCGCACGTTGAAAGCGACGGTTGCTCAGCCGCGCGCCCGACAGGTGCGCGCCCCGCAGCGGCGCCCCAGGGCCGACCGCCAACAAGACATCCAGGGCTGCGATGTGCCGCTCGCCGATGAAGCGCAGGTTTGTGATGCCGAGCGTCTCGATCAGCTCACGTGCCTGCGCGCCATGACCGGCGTCCAACAGCATCAACAGCGTTGTCTGGGCGTCGTCCACGTCGCCTGCCTCCTGCGGCAAGGGGTATCTGATGGGCTCCTCTCAGGCGCTCTCGTCCCTCTCACATCGCTTCATATTCCGAACCGGCCGCAGTATGTATGGTCGGATACACATGGCGACCGTTGGAGCGTCGCCATACGATTCCCCCCGCTTCAGGAGAACCACATGTCGCGATGGACCCGATCGCTCGCATGGTTGATGTTGGCACCGCTCGGTTGTGTCGGCGGCGATGAGCCGCCGACACCACCCGATGTGGCGGATTTCTCCGATCCCGAGACGGTTGATGCAGACGCCTCTGAGGCGGAGACGCCGCTGTCGCCACGGCTCCGGGCGGTCGGCCCGGCCGGCCAGGTCCCCGACCAGATCGTCGTCCAGCTCGGCCGCGCGTTCTTCTCAACCAGGTCCGGAGCCCCGCCCGAAGGCACGACCCTGACGGTCACGCCCTCGGTGGACGGTCGTTTGGAAATCTCGGACTCGCAGACCCTGGTGTTCATCCCGTCTCAAGGGTTCGCCCCGGATACCGAGTACACCGCGACGCTGTCCGGGCTGTCCAACGCAGACGGTCCGGTCGAGGGAGAGTGGTCGCGCACCTTTAAGACCCGGGCGATGGCCTTGGACCGGGCGGCGGTCCACCTTCGGGACAATGAGAAACAGATCCTGGACGTCGATCTGATTTTTGCCGCGCCGGTGCGGCCAGAGGATGTGGTGTCGCGCGCCACGTTCACCGTCGGTGGGGTGAAGGTGACGCCCATCCAGACCTCGTCGGGCGATCGACCCAATGAGGCCCGGCTCCGGTTCGCCATCGATGCGAAGTGGTCCACAGAGGCGGCATTGAACGTCACGGTTCGTGAGGGCGTGCCCTGGACCGGGGACGCGAAGGTGACGGCGCCGCGGGCGAGTCGAACGATCTCGATGAGCGCCGGCCCGCCGCTGGAGATCCTGGCCGTCAACGTCAAGGAGGGGCTCACGGGCTTCTACGTGGACGTGGTGTGCAAGGATGACGCCGTAGAGACCGAGCGGTACTACTGGGACGACGACACCTGGGATGGATACTGGGTCTCGACCCGGTGCAGCCTGACCCAGGACGAGATCGATCGGGTGGTGCACATCTCGCCGGCGGTGGATGTGACGGTGGCGCCGGCTGCGGCGGGCTTCCGACTGTTCGGGGACTTCGACCGGGGCCGCTACGACTTCGAGATCGATGCGGGCGCCACGACATCGGATGGCGGGGTGCTCCGCAAGTCCGTCGAGCGGACGTTGACGGTCCCGGAGCGCAGCCCGCGGGTTCAGTTCGCCAGCAAGGGCCGGTATCTTCCGCGGGAGAGCTGGGATGAGTTCCCGATCCGCCACCTCAACGTCGACGAAGTGGCGCTGACGGTCCGCCACATCCCGCCAGAGAACCTGATCTTCTGGATGAGCGGTGACCAGGAGGCGGCCAGCGCGCGCACCTCCAACGTGATCCTCAAGAAGACGCTCCCGCTGAAGCGTCCAGAGGACGTGGAGGAGACGTCCTATATCCGCGTCCAGGATCTGCTCCCCGGCGCCGGGCGCGGTGTCTACGAATTCCTGCTGGAGGCAGACGGCGCCCGTGACGCCGCCCGGCTGCTGCGGACGGATATCCAACTCATCGCCAAGCGTGGCGGTGTCGACGCGGATGGCGATCAGAAGGTCTGGGTCTGGGCGCTGGATGCGCACAACGGCTGGCCGATTCAGAACGTCGAGGTCGATCTGATCCGGCCGTCAGGGCAGGAGATGGCGCGTTGTTCAACGTCTCTGGACGGCGGCTGTGTCCTGGACCTGCCCGCCGATCCGGTCGATGATACCCCCCCGCTGGCCATCGTGGCGAGGAACGGGGATGACCTCACCTATCTGAAGTTCGCCGATCTGGAGGTCTCTCCAGAGGGCGACGTCCTTGGCCTGGACTATCAGGACGAGCAGCCATATCGGGCCGCTGTCCTCACCGAACGCGGCGTCTATCGTCCCGGTGAGACGGTGCGGTTGACGGTGATCGCCCGCCAGGCCGACCATCGGGCACCGGATCAGCCCCTGCCGGTGGTGGTTCGGCTCTACGATCCGCGGAACAAGGAGCTTCGACGCACCGCGACGACCGTGAACGCGGTCGGAGTGTTGACAGAAGATCTGGTGATGTCGGACTTTGCGACCACCGGGCGATACCGTGTGGCGGTCGAGGCGGGCGAGCGCACCCTGGGAGAGACGGCGTTCAACGTTGAAGAGTTCGTTCCGGAGCGAATGGCGGTGTCGGTGTCGGCGATGGGGCAGGGCTTCACCCCCGATCAATCGGCGGCCTTCGACGTGGGCGCCCGCTGGTTGTTCGGCGGCAGCGCCGCAGACAGCCGGGTCGAGCTGACCTGTGCGGTCCAGTCCGCGGCGTTCAACCCAGAGAACAACGCCGCCTACCACTACGGCCCAGCACAGCTTGGCGAGGACCGCCCCCGACCGGTCGTGCTGGGCGTGATCGAGGCGTTGCTCGACGAGGAAGGGCAGGCGACGTTGAGCTGCCCGCCCGCCGGTCCCAGCGGGGCCCGCCTGGGGGCTGGCCAGCTGACGGCGACTGCAGCCGTGTTCGAGGGGGACAGCGGCCGAAGCACGGTCGATGCTTCGACGGCGCCGCTACATCCAGCGCCTCACTACCTCGGGATGCGGAGCAATACCCAGAAAGCGCGCGCCGGAGAGACCGCGAAGATCGATGGCGTGGTCGTCGACTGGGACGGCAACGTGGACGCGCGGGCGGTCAAGGAGATCACGGTCGAGATCCTGCATCTGGAGGAGGAGATCGGCTGGGTGTGGGACGACGACGCCGGCAGCAGCATCCGTCGACGTCAACTTCGACGGGTCCGCGACGACGAGCGTACGGTCGCGGTGCAGGGCGGAACGTTCTCGTTCGACTTTGCGCCGACGTCGAGCGCTGCGGGCTACCTGCTGGTCGCGCGCGCGGGGAACGCAGAGACCAGCCTTCATGTTGAGGGCGAGGGGCGGCGGTACTGGTGGGATCCGGGCAAGCGCACCGTGGATCAAACGCCACGGCCTGAGCGTCCCGCACCGATCCGGATCCTGGCGCCGGAGGTGGTCAAGGTCGGACAGGACGTCACGGTGAAAGCCAACCTGCCCTTCGACGGTGAGGTCCTGTGGACGGTGGAGACCGATCAGGTGCTGCGCTCCGAATGGGTGGATGCGAAGGCGGGAGAGGCGTCGTGGGCGTTCACCCTTCGCGACTTCGCCCCCAACGTCTACGTCAGCGCGCTGGTGGTCAAGGATCCGCACCTGGAGTCCCGGTCGGTGTACCTGCCCGGCCGCGCCCATGGCGTCGTGCCCATCAAGGTTGAGCCTGAGGCGTATGTTCATCGGGTCCAGATCGAGGCACCCGAAGAGGTCCGGCCGAATTCTCCGATGACCGTCAAAGCCAGGGTAGCGGGCGGCGTCAGCGAGGCGTTCGTGACCATCGCGGCCGTGGATGAGGGCATCTTGCAGCTGACCGACTTCGAGAGCCCGGATCCGACCGATCAGATCTTCGCTCAGCGGGCTCTGGGCGTGGACACCTATGAGACCGTGGGCTGGAGCTTGACGGATGCGGGCGGTCCGGGCAACCGGACCGGCGGTGACGCTGCAAGCGGCGGGATGGGGCGGGTGCAGATGGTCAAGCCGGTCGCGCTGTGGTCGGGGCTGCTCCCGGTGAATCGAGACGGTGTGGCTGAGGTGACCTTCGATGTCCCCAGCTACCGCGGCGAGCTTCGGCTGATGGCGGTGAGCGTCGACAAGGATCGGGTCGGTTCTGCAGAGACATCGGTGACGGTTCGCGATCCGCTGGTGCTCCAGACGACGCTGCCCCGCTTCCTGCTCGAAGGCGACATGGCTGAGGTGCCGGTCTTTGTCAGCAACATGACCGGTGCGGATCAAGACGTCTCGATCGCCCTGCGCGCCGAGGAGATGGCGGCGGCGTCTCCGACCGGCGTTGCTGGGGAGACGCCGCCTGTGATGGTGGACGGCGCAGCGACGCAGCCGCTGACCCTGAAGGCGGGAGAGTCGGGCTCGGTGGTCTTCCGGGTCCGCGCCAGCCGGGCGCCGACCGCAGCGCGGTTTACCGTGACCGCGACGGCGGGAGACAACGTCTCGACCGAGACGTTGGAGGTGCCGCTGGTCCCGCCCCGCCCGGAAGTGCGGCGGTCAGAGCGGATCGCGTTGACGTCGACGACCGAGCTTCCGCTGGATCCGCTGCTGAGCGGCTGGACGCCAGGGTCGGATCGGACAACGCTCTGGCTGACGGCGAACCCCTATGGTGCGGCGTTCACCCACATGCAGCACCTGATCAAGTACCCCTATGGATGCATTGAGCAGACGACCTCTTCGACCCGCCCGCTGTTGTTCGTCTCGACGCTGCTGGAGGCCATCGAGCCGGGCGTCGTCGGCGGCGACGTCGACGAGAAGATCCGCTACGGCATCGAGCGGGTGGCGTCGATGCAGACGCCATCCGGTGGCTTCGCCTACTGGCCGGGTGGCTCGCGGCCATACCTGTGGCCGTCGGCCTATGCGACCCATATGCTGCTCGATGCGAAGGACGCCGGGCACGACCTCCCCGACCGACTGGTCGCCGACGCGTTGGACTGGTTGAATGAAGAGTCGGAACGATCGCAGGATGTCCGTGGCGTCGCCTATGCGTCTTATGTCCTCGCTCGGGCCGGCCGTGGGGATGCTGCGGGCGCCCAGCGACGCCTGGAAGGCCTCAACGTGGAGCAGAAGGAGGAACGGTATCTGCTGATGGCAGCCATCCAGCAGGCCGGCGACCGCCGCCACGAAGACGCCTTGAAGCGCCCAGACATCACACCGGTCTCCGATCGGCGAGAGAACGACTGGAGCTTCTATTCGGACCGACGGCGGCGGGCGATGATGCTCAACGTCTTCGAAGAGCTGTTCCCAGGTGACGACAGCGGGTCGGCGTTGGCGGATGTGGTGGCAGATTCGCTCGATGATCAGGACAGCCGCTGGTACACCACCCAGGAGCTGGCCTGGGGAATTTCGGGTCTGGGCCGTCGGGTGCAGTCGCTCAACGCCAAGCTGCCGTCGGTTACGCTGCTCGCTGGCAAAGAGAAGCTCTCTCCTGCGTCATCGGGCGGACAGGGGTTGGTCTGGCGGCTGGGGCCGACGAGCCGCATCGAGCCGCTGATGTTGGCGGCGCAACCCGGCGATGGGCCGCTGTTCCTGCATGTGACCACGGACGGTGTGCGGGCCCGGGAGTCGCTGCCCACGGGCGGGAGCGGGCTGGCGTTGACGCGGACCTATCTCAACGGAGCCGGTCAGGCGATGGATCCCGGGGAGCATGCCCTCGGTGATCTGATCTATGCCAGGGTGACGATCAAGAACACGACCCGGTCGCGGATCCAGAACATCGCGATGGTGGATCGGATCCCGGCGGGCTGGGAAATTGAGAACCCGCGGCTGGGGCGGGGGGAGCTGCCAGACTGGGCGGACAACATCTCGATGTGGGACAAAGAGCACATGAACCTGCGCGACGATCGGCTTGAGGTGTTCGGCGCTCTGGAGGCCGGCGCCGAGCGCTCGGTGATCTACGCGGTTCGCGCCGTCACTGCAGGTGCGTTCGTCCAACCTGACGTTTCGGCGGAGGCGATGTACGATCCGCGGCAGTGGGCGCGCGAATCGGGGGGAGACATTCAGATCACCGGGCCATGGGCCGTCGGAATCTGATCATCGGCGCGCTGCTCGCTGCCACGATCGCGGTGGTGAGCGGATTGTTGGCGGCGTGGTGGCTCCCGTTGCCGGCGCGTCTGTCAACGCCGGGGGCGTCGGTGGTTCGCTATCGGGATGGGACGATCGCCCATGTCTTCTTGTCTCCGGATGAGCGCTGGCGGCTGGACATTCCGGCCGAGGAGATCGATCCGGACTACATCACCGCGTTGATCGCCGCGGAGGATGCGCGGTTCTGGTGGCATCCGGGTGTCGATCCCCTGGCCATCGCGCGAGCGGCGACGCAGAACCTGCTGGCAGGGCGAGTGGTCTCGGGCGGCTCGACCCTGACGATGCAGCTGGCCCGGATGTTGGAGCCGCGACCCCGCACGCCGGGCAGCAAAATGATCGAGGCGCTGCGGGCGTTCCAGATGGAGCTTCGGCTCAGTAAATCGGAGATCCTGTCCGCATATCTTCGCTTCGTTCCCTATGGAGGCAACCTGGAGGGGGTGAGCGCGGCTTCGCTGGCCTATTTTGGTCATCCAGCGGACGCCCTGAGCGCAACGGAGATCGCGACCTTGTTGGCGGTCCCGCAGCGACCTGCCGATCGAGCCCCCTCGCCGAAGAACGCCGCGGCGTTGAAGACGGCACGCGATCGGGTGGCGTTGCGGCTGCTGGAGTCGGACGCGCTGCCTCGGGGTGGCCGCGCGGTCGAAGCGATCGCTGAAATGGTGACGGATGCACCGGTCCCCGTCCGGCGGGCGCCGCTGCCCAGAGAGGCACCCCATGCGGCGTTCTGGTTGCGGGGAGCACCAGGCCAGATCGTAGATACCCGACTCGATCCCGGTGTTCAGGCTGCGGCAGAGCGCAGCCTCGCGGAGGCTCGCCGGTTGGCGGAGCGGATGCAGGTCTACAACGCTTCGATCGTGGTCATCGAGCGAGAGAGCGCAGATGTCGTCGCCATGGTCGGTGGTTTCGATTTCTGGGACGAAGCGCATGGCGGCCAGATCCCGTCATTTGCGGTGGCACGATCGCCGGGGAGCGCCTTGAAGCCGCTGCTGTATGCGGCGAGCGTAGATGCGGGGCAGGTGCTTCCAGAACAGCTGGTGGAAGATCTGCCCACTCGCTATGGTGCGTATGCTCCACAGAACTACGATGGCCGCTATGACGGGGTGGTTACGCTTGAAGATGCCCTGTCTCGCTCACTGAACGTTCCATTTATCAACCTGTTGGCGGATTTTGGCGTTGAGCGTTTCCTCGGCACGCTCCGCGCGGTAGGAGCAAAGAGCCTGCGCCCGCAGCCAGGCTTCTATGGGTTGTCGCTGATCGCAGGTGGCATCGAGCTGACGCCGCTGGAGCTGGCGGGAGCGTATCGGGCGTTGGGCGCGGAGGGGCGCTATCGCGCGCCGCGGCTGATCGATGAACCTGGCGGGAGCGGCGCGTTGCCGGTCTTCTCTTCGGGGGCGAGCTGGCTGACGCGGCGCACGCTGTCTCGGCGCGACCGCCCGGACTTTCCCGTTCGGGCTTCGGTTTCGGCGACGCCGCGGAGCGTATGGTGGAAGACGGGGACGAGCTTCGGCAACCGGGACGCCTGGGCGATCGGCGGCGGGCAGCGGTACATTGTGGCGGTCTGGCTGGGCAACCTGGATAATCGACCCAGCCCCTGGCTGGTCGGCGCCAGCGCGGCGGGACCCATCCTGTTCGATCTGCTGGAGGCGTTGGGAGACGATCGCGGCACGCCCTCTCCAGCGCCTTCGGATCTCTCGCCGATCGAGGTGTGCGCCCTGTCCGGCCACCTGCCTGGACCACACTGTGTGCAGCGGGCGACGGTGATGGCGCCGTCACGTCGGATCCCGCCAGAGCGTTGTCCGTTTCATCGCCGCATTGAGGTCGATGAAGAGACGGGGCTTCAGGTGACACCGAGCTGTCGGGCGGGGCGCCCGATTCGCTCGGAGACGGTGGTCATCTGGCCGACGTCCGTGCGACGATGGCTACAGGATCGGCGGCTGCTGGTGGGGGCGGCGCCGCCGATGACGCCGGGGTGTGGGACGATGGGCGCGGCGGGGCCGACGATTCGTTCTCCAGCGGCGGGTGAGGTGACGTTGCTGATCCCGGGGCTCCCGCCAGAGGATCAGGAGGTCGCCTTCGAGGCAGACATCGTCGGTTCGCAGGGGGAGCTGAGTTGGTTTGTGAATGGTCGTCTGGTGGGGGTGGCGAGCGCGGAAGCGCGGGTCTGGTGGACGCCACGTGAGGGGGATCATGAGGTGGTCGTGACGGACGCCAACGGCCGCTCTGACCGGATCTTGCTGCAGGTGAGGGCCGTGACAGGGGAGACAGCGCGCCGTCGATAGTGGTAGATCCGCGGCACCGGAGGGTCAAGATGTCTGGAAGAGTTGCGCAATGGATCGATGCGTTGCAGAACCCATCATCACAACTGAAGTCTACTCATCCTGCAGATGATGCGTTGTTCGCCATGTTGGTTCATGTGGCGTACGCGGATGGGACGGTCGATGAAGAAGAGTTCGATCGGCTGATGCGCGTATCTCCGGGTCTTGAACTCGGCGCGGTGTTGTCACGTGTTGTCGACGAGGCCAACGAACCCATGAACTTCGAAGGGCTGTTTATCGCGCTGCCTGATCGTGAGGATCGGGATTTGCTGATGAAGCTTGCCACGACGATGGCGTTGAGCGATGATCACATCGCTGTCGATGAATCGGAGTTCCTTCAACGGCTGGCGAC
>JBCBLB010000429.1:0-8599 GCA_038520555.1 Myxococcota bacterium
ACGTCGCCACCAGCGCGCGGCTGTTCAAGAAGTATCGCATCGCCGATCCATGGGACCCGGGCTCTGAAGAGCCCGCGCTGCCCATCGCCCTCGGCCCTGTCTCTCTTCGCCTCGGCGAGAAGCGGCGCCAACCGGCCCGGCACCTCAAGCCGCGCGACCCGAAGAAGAAGCAGAAGCCGCGTTCGCGGATGCCCTCTGCTTCACAGAGCCAGCCTTCGAAGCCCTCTTCAGATGGGGTCAATTGGCCCGCGGGGTTCAAGCCGCCCAAGGTCCCCCAGGCCCGCCCCACCCGTGAAAAGGGCCCGCCACCGCCGCCGCCGAGACCCAACTCGATGTTGGCCAGAGAGTTTGGCGCCGCCCAGAAGCGGCCGCTCGTCGGCAAGTTGCCTGTGCGTCCCGACCTCGCCGCTGCCCAGAAGCCAGGTGGCCCGACCGCGAGCCCCTCCACCTCGCCGCCGCCCATACCCGGGCCGCGGTCCACGCCGCGGATCCCCCCACCCCGACGTGAGCCCGCGGCCATGCGCCGATCGCCGCCTTCGCCACCGGCAACGCCGGCACCTGCTGCCCCAGAAGGGGACGCGATCAGCCGCCGTCCGCCGATGCCCCAAAGAAAGAGCGCGCCCAAGAAGGGGGGGCGGATGCGAATGGCCTCGACCGCAGTGATCGCAGCGCCAGTGGTGCGTGAGATGCCATCACCACCGCCGAATCTGCCCGAGTCGGTGGCTGCGCCGCCGACCACCATCCCCGCTGCCGCTGCCGCCGAAGCGGGGGACGCTCCGCCGAAGCCGAAGCCTGCCTCAGCGGTGGATCGGATGCGTGCCCTCCGCCAGCGCTCCTCAGCGGACTCGATGGACGATCTGTTCGACTTCGCGGCTCAGGAAGGGCGAATTCGCCTGGGGCGGCGAAAGCCCGCAACAGAGACCCCGCCATCGGGGGACAGCGGGGCGAGTGGGGACGGGTAAGGGGTTACTGGCCGGGGGTCAGGCCGTCCGGGCACTCCGGCGCGGTCTCGATGCGGTAGTAGCCGGCTTCATCCGCCCAGTATTCACCCTGGAACGGCCAGAACAGCTGGTTCTTCTTCGTGCGCACATCGCGGCGGACCTTCCGGGGTGGGTCCGGGATGGCGCCCGCGGCGCTGGCGGCTTCATACAGGCGGGTCTCCTGGCGAAGGATGTCCAGCTTGAACAATTCGGCGTCGTTGAGCATCTGTCCCAGCTCGGCTTCACGGCGGGTGATGGCGCCCTTGACCCGATCGGCCTCTGTGGCGGACAGGGTGTCATGCCGTGCGTTGAGCCACTGCGAGGCCTTCTGGGCGAAGACCGCCTCCTGCATGCTGCGAACCCGCTTCAGCTCGGCGTCTGCCCGCTGGAGCGCGACCCGGTTGTCCAGGAAGCGATCCTCCTCCTCAAACAGCCGGGTGATCATCGGCGGCAGCTCGACCGACTCGCCATCGATGTGCGCTTTCATGTCGGTGTATAGATCGTCGGCGGGTCGGGCGGCGAGGGACTGAAGCGTCTCAAACACCGGCTTCTGATCCGCCGCGAACGCTTCGATCTGCTTGTTGGCTTCGGGGAACTTGCACATCAAAAACAGCGAGTAGATGCGCAGCAGATCGGCTTCGGGGAAGTACCAGTCTTCGAAGAAGGGCGACTGGAGGGTCTGGAGCTGAGAGAGGGTGCCGTTGATGTCCTCGAAGCGAAAGTGTGCCCAGGCCCGCTCGAACTGGGCGGTCGGCCAGAACTCGCTGTCCCGATCGACCTTGATGTAGTTCTCGATCGCGGCGGGGAAGTTGCCGGCGCCGAAGTATGCGCGGGCGAGGTTCATCTGCAGGGCGTTCCGGAACCGGGGATCGTCGCGGCGCTGCTCGTTGGCCAGCGCGATGGCGATCTGGAGCGGGATGAGGGCGTCTTGATGGCGCCCCTGCATCGAGAGGACGACCCCTTCGAGCAGCTTGGCTTCGAGCTTCTCGGGGTGGTCGTTGGGGACGAGCTTGAGGACGGCCGAGGCGACGGCGCTCTGACCCCGACGGTGGGCCGAGCGGGCCGCCATCAGCGCGATGGTGCCCCGGATCTCATCGTTGACCTGGATGCCGACGTTCTCGGCGAACAGGTCCTCTGCAAGCTCGATGTCGCCGGTGGTCCGGGATAGCTCCAGGACCAGCTCCGAGGTCGAGGAGACATGCTCGGCGTCCAACCGAAGCGCCTTGCTGGCAGCGATGAGCCCGGCGTATGGGAAGTTCAGATCCTTCAAGAGCCCGGCGAGGCGGGCATAGGCTTCGGCCCGAAGCGCGACGCGGACGCCTTCGTCTTCGGCGATCTGGACGAGGCCGCTGGCCGCTTCCTTCTTCTCGCCGGACTTGAGGATCTCGTCGACGTCACCGAAGACGGCTTCCCGCTCTTCGATGGTCGGCGGTGCGGGATCGGTGGGAGGGCGCCTTGCAAACGATGGCGAGGCGGCGAGGCTGAGCAGCAGCGGCAACATCCATGCGCGCATGATCACTTCCGGAACAGGACGTAGCCGACGGTCACGGCCAGGTTTTGTTTGACGAACCAGGATTGGGTGTCGACGGTCTTGGTGCGCTGCTGGAGGATCACGTCGTCGCGGAGCTGGATCCGGATGGCGGTGTCTTCTTTGAGGAAGACGCGCATGCCGATCGCGGCGCCGATGGTGGGAGAGAAGGCGAGGGTGTTGTCGGGCAGGATGGCCTGCTCGACGGTCAGCCCGGCGCCCAGCAGCCCATAGACGTCGTGGTGGACCACCCGTCCGCCGAGGATGCTCATCTTGGCGTAGATGGGGGCGTAGTGGATGTGGCCCATGACGCTGCCGAGGAACCGGTAGGCGTCGGGGGCGACGTTGTATTCGGGGCCCTCCAGCTCACGGTAGGCGCTGTTCTTGAGGCCGTAGCCGCCGGAGAGCGAGACGTCAGCGCCCAGCGCTTCGCTGTAGTGGTGGGTATAGGAGAGGCTGCCGACGGGCGTGAGGGTGTACCGATCGAAGGGCATGACGCCGGCGTGGACGCCGAGTTCGTTCTTGTCCTTCTTGGGGTAGAGCAGGTTCTGGACCACCGAGATGTCCCCCTGCTTGAGGACGCCGACGTCGATGGTCTCCTGGGCGAAAGCGGCCCCGCTGAGCAGCGCGGCGACGAGGAGGGTGTGCATCGTCTTGTGTTTCTTCTGTTGGAGCGGTTGTACAGGGCGGGCTCAGAAAGGCAGCTCGCGGGGCTTGCCTTCCAGGGGCCGATAAAAGATGTCCACTTCCTGGCTGAAGTCGGGGATGCTGTCCCCCCAGAACTGGACGGCATTCTGAGAGGAGTCATACGACCAGCCGCGGCGGTACTCCGGCTCTGCGGCTTCCGGATCGAGGAGATCCGTCTCTGCCGCCTGCTCCATCTCCTCGCCGTCGACGAAGACCCGGATGGACTCGACGTCGGGGATGCTCTGCAGGGGGAAGGCGGTGAGCAGCTCGTTGAGCAGGTCACCCAGATCGGTCAGCACCGCTGCAAAATCGGCGTCCTGGCATTCCCCGTTCACCTGCTCTGCCAGGGGCGCATAGAAGCCGCCGGTCGCTTCGGCGGCGATCAGCAGCCGCTCCGCCGCCCAGGTCGGGGCGCTGCCGGAGTTGCAGGTGATATTGTTGGTGTCATCGTCGTAGTTGGGGCCGATGCCCACGATGCGGACCCGCTGGTTGAACGCTTCGAACGCCTCAACATATCGGGTGGCGTCTTCCTCTCCATCGGGCAGCCGCCGCTTGGAGGTGTCACCCTCATCACCGATGAGCACGAACACCACCGTGGAGTTGTCCCGGACCAGAGAGCGGCGGTCATTGTTGTTGGAGTTGATGTCCGCCGAGGACAGCCCGGTCTCGATGAGGCCATCGCGGTTCGGATCCACCTCGGTGTCGGGGACAAAGTCCGGATCTTCACCGCTCCAGACCTGGTAGGGTTCGAATTCGAAGCACAGGTCCGGGGGGGTGTCCACCGATCGGCACAGCGTCAGCAGGGCCGACTCGAGCATCTCTTCTTCGGGGTGGCCGCCGTCATTCTGCCACTCGCCGAAGCCGCACTCACAGTCGAGGAATTCCCGGGTGATCTCATCGGAGGGGGTGCCACACTCGTAGCTCAGCTCTGAAGGCAGCTCGCCTTCATTCCAGGGGACGATGTTGCAGATGAGGTTCTGGCGGAAGCGGGACTCGATGTTGGCGTCGAACTTGGAGATGATGGTCGGGTCGCCGACCAGGGTGCCCGCTTCGCCGGGGTCGAGGCCGGCGGTGCTGTTCTCAGAGAGCTGGACCGAGGCGGTGGTCAGGGCGAGCTGGTAGTCGATGACGTTGGAGCGGTCGAGGGCGCCTTCGAGGTAATTGCCCACCGCGTCGCTGAGGGTTTCGGTGCCCAGGGCGCCGGACTCGTCAGCGAGCTGGGCGACGAAGGTGTCGATGTTCAGCGCCAGGGCGCCGGCTTCGTCGGTCATCGAGTTCGAGTTGTCCACGACGAAGATGACCTCAGCGTCGTTCGAGAAGCTCGCCTGTTCATAGCCGGCGAGGTTGAAGAACTCGTACTGATTGCATCCTGCGAGCGCCAGCAGGGACAGCAGGGGCAGCGCGTTGCGCATCGGGTCTCCTTCGATTCGTCAGGTGAGTCTACCGAGAGGCTCGGCCACCTGCAAAGGTGGCCGCATCCTGCCTCAAGGCCCTGTGGTTTGTGCCGAACAGTTAAGTGCCAGCCTCCTCTGATGTCTTGTGGAGTCCGATTATGCCCATGGTGGCGATAAAATCTTCAGAGCGTCGCATCGACCGACGGCTCCCGATTCGGATCCAGGTGGACTATGAGACCCTCGACGAGTTCCTCGAGGACGTCACCGCGAACATCTCAGTCGGTGGGATGTTTATCCGCACCGACGCGCCGCTTGTGGTCGGTACGCGCTTCCGCTTGCGGTTCACCCTCCCCGACGAGCGCCGTGCCATCGACGCGGTCGGCGAGGTCCGCTGGACGGTGATGCCCGACCGGGTCAACGGCCGCCGGGTCCCGGGGATGGGCGTTCGCTTCGACCAGCTGTCGGAGAGCGATCAGCGGCAGCTGGAGACGCTGCTGGCCAACTGGAAGCCCGGCGAAGAGGGCGCCTGATCTGACACATCCTTAACCACGCTTCGTCCGTCCGCGCCGACCGCAGGCCGGGGCGAACGCGACCGGTCAGAGCTTGCGAACGATGGTGTTGATCGTGTTGAAGGTCGTGGTGACCTGTGGCTGGATTCGAAGTCCCCGCTTCTGGTGAAACTTCAGCAGGCGGTTCCAGATGTTGGTGATGTCATCGCGGATGCCCAGATAGTCGCGATCCTGAACCAGCTCATGGAGCTGACTGACCGCCGGCGGGAGCTCGCTGCCCTCATAGCAGGCTTCGATCCGCTGGACGGTGTCCATCATCTTCGTATAGATGGGGTCGGGGTCATTACTGGCGTTTTCCGCCAGCTCCAGCTCGAAGGCGTCCTCGCTGGTGCTGGTGTCGTTGGACTCGAAGCTCATCTTCGCTGCCGGCGTCAGAGTGTCCTGATCGTCGACGGCGTCCAGGTCGGCCAGCTCATCTTCGGGCAGGATGAGCTCTGCGTCCGGGTCCAGGCTCATCTCTGCTTCGGTGGCGGTGCTGCCCGAGCCGATGCTGTCTGAGTCGATGCTGTCTGAGTCGATGCTGTCTGAGTCGATGTCAAACAGCAGCTCACTGTTGTCGAGATCCAGCTCAGGCTCGACGGGGGTAGCGCCGTTGTTCGAGCGCTCATCCTGCGCGGCAGCCTGCAGCTCTGCCTCGACCGCGGCGTCCATGTCGAAGTCCGCCATGTCGTCTTCATCATCGTCTTCATAGGTCACCGTCGGGGTCTCTTCCGGTGCCACCTGAATCGGGGGCGGCACCGGTGCGGGAGGGGGGGCGGTGGCTTCGTCCTCGTAGCCCGCGTCCTCTTCTTCTGCAGAGAGCGGTGAGAGCCCGCGGTCTTCCAGATATTTCCCACCATCCAGGCCAAACTCTTCGAGGTCTGCCAGGCGCAGGCAGCCCTTCACCCGCGAGCGGGCCAGCTCGTTGTGTGACTCGATGACCGTGATCTTTCCGGTGCTCTCCTCAGAGAGGTCGACGGTGGGGGCGATGAGGATATCCGAGCGAATCCGGCCGGCGCCCACGACGATTCGGCGGGCGCCATCGACCACCTTGACGTTGTTGGTCTGGCCCTGGAGGTGAATGTCCTGAGCGGACATGGCATCGGCCTTGACGTCGCCGTTGGCTTGCAGCGCGCCATCGGCGCGCACTTCTGTGGCCGTCAGCCCGCCCGCGACGGTGAGATCCCCGCCCATGACCGTGACCTTCTGCGCCTGGACGCCGCCGTGTAGCTGGAGGTTGCCGTCCTGGACCTCAACCTGTTCAGCCATCAGATCGCCGCGGATCTCAACATCGCCGCGGCTCGCCAGGGTGCTCACCGACGCCGCCCCTTCAATCAACGCGCCACCGGCGCCCGAGCGCAGCTCTTCGGCGCGGACAGCGCCGTGCGCTTCCAGCCGGTCGGCTTCCAGCGTCTTGGCGGTCACATCCCCGCCCAACACCAGCCGACCGGCTGCGGACAGCTCGGCGACCTCTGCGTCAATGTGCAATTCGACGTCGCCGCTGTTGGAGCGGATCCGATGCAACGGCTGGCCGAGGGTCCCATGAAGGACGATGTCCCCGTCGTGCTCAATACTCAACCCGTCCCCGGTCTGTTCGATCACCAGACCGGCGGGGATGACGAAGGCCTCAGCTTTGGACATATGGTTGGATCCTCTCTCGCAAGGCCGGAACGCCATCCGGCCGGCATCGACTGGGGTGTGATACTACCGACGAGGCGGGCTTCGATCAATATCACCCCCACCACGCCGAAGACGCGCCGCCTCCATATCCGGCGCCGCTCCGACAGACACGGAGCGACTGACCGCAAGACGACGAAAGGGAACCGTGAGAGCCCCGCCAGCCCCTCTGCCGTCTTCGCGGAGCAACCTTGAGCCCTTGGCTGCTGGTCTCTGCGACGGCTACAGTCCTCCTACAATGCGTGATCCCCTGCCAGTGCTGGTCGTTGACGATGAAGCCTCTCTGCGGCACCTCCTCCGACTCATCCTCGAACGAGACGGTCACGCCGTCTTTGAAGCACAGCATGGAAGAGATGCCCTCCACCAATTGGATGCCCATCCGGAGATCCGGGTCGTGCTCTGTGACATCCGGATGCCCACCCTGGATGGGATGGCGTTTCTGGCCGCGGTCGCCGATCGTGACCTTCGGGTCATCATGATGAGCGCCTATGGAAACACCGACACTGCCGTCGCCTGTCTCTCCAAGGGGGCCTACGATTACATCACCAAGCCGTTCCGGGCCGACGAAATCCGGAGCTGTCTGTCCCGGGTCGCAGAGCGTCAACAGCTGCATGATGAAAACATCGACCTGAAACGTCAGCTCTCTGGCGCCCATCGGCTCAGCGGCTTCATCGGGCGATCCGCGTCGGCGCGGGCGGCGGTGGATCGGGTTCGCCGGGTCGCGGGCTACCCCACCACGGTCCTGTTCACTGGCGAGTCGGGCACTGGCAAAGAGGTCCTCGCCCGGGCGCTGCATGCGCTGTCTCCCCGGTCAGACGCGCGCTTTGTTCCGATCAACTGCGCGGCGTTGCCGGCGGCGTTGCTGGAGAGTGAGCTGTTCGGTCATGAGCGGGGCGCGTTCACCGGCGCCGTTCGTGCGCACGCCGGCCTGTTCGAGCAGGCCGACGGCGGCACCCTGATGCTTGACGAGATCGGAGACATGCCGCTGCCGCTTCAGGGGCGGCTGCTTCGGGTGCTCCAGGATCAACGGGTTCGCCGCCTCGGCGGCAGCGGAGACCTCTCCGTCGATGTCCGCCTCATCGCAGCCACGGCCATGGATCTGGAGCAGGCGGTCGCGGAAGGCCGGTTTCGGCAGGACTTATATTATCGTCTCAACGTGGTTCAGATCCGGCTGCCACCGCTCCGAGAACGGCGGGATGACATCCCGCTGCTCGCCGATGCCCTGATCGCGCGCGCCGCCCAGCGGCTGGGCCGCCCGATGCTGACCGTCTCCGACGAGGCGCTGCGGCTGCTGACCCATCACCGCTGGCCTGGGAACGTCCGACAGCTGGAGAACGCCCTGGAACATGCGGTGCTCCTCGCGACCGGCCCGGTCCTGATGCCGGAGGACCTGCCCGTTGAGATCAGCGCGGCGCCGGTCGACCCGAACCCAGAAGCCGACGCCGACGCCGACGCCGACGCTGACGCCGACGCTGACGCCGAGCTGTCGATCAAGAAGCAGACCGCGGCGTTGGAGCGGGTGCTGATCGCCCGGGCCCTGGCACGGACTTCAGGAAACCGGACTCGGGCTGCTCGCCTGCTGGAGATCAGCACCAAAGCGCTTTTGTATAAGATTCGTGACTATGGGATCGAAGCGTGAGCGGGAAACAATTTCCCAACCGGGGAAAAAAGTTCCCTCGGGGTCATGGCGATCGTCGATGGGATCGCACGGTCGAGCTGGAACGTCTCTTGCTATGGGGAGCGTATCGGCGTGGCTTTACGCTCCTAGAGCTCATGGTCGCGTTG
>JBCBLB010000541.1:0-6857 GCA_038520555.1 Myxococcota bacterium
CTTCAGCCCGAACAGGAAGTTGGTGAAGTTGCCGGCGGAGATGCCGCTGCTGTCGTCCTCATCGCTGACGACGATGACCGACAGCGCGGCGTCTTCGCGAAGGAAGCCGGCGTTGTGGCCGCTGAGCAGCGGATCGGAGAGCGCACTTTGAACCGCGGCGAATCCCTGCTCGTCGGCAGAGCCCGAGCTTCCCTGATCGGTCTGCTGGGTGAAGGCTCCCTGCGGGTCGGGTGTTGAGGGTGTGATGAACGGCCCCTGGAGCCGGCCCTGATCGTTGGAATCGACCATGTCGGTGGTGATGACGCCGATGTGGTAGTCCAGGTCCAGCCGGATGAACTCGTCAATGAAGGTGTTGAAGTTCGATGCGATCCGGGAGACCTCATCGCTCATCGAGCAGGAGTTGTCGACGACCCAGAGGACGTCCACTTCCTCGTTGTACTCCTGAACGAAGTCTTCTTCATACAAGGAGCCGCGCGCGCCGGTACCCAGGGTGTCCACCCGCACCCGGCTCTCGTCGGGGTCGTTGCTGAGGACGTCGACGTGCAGGTCGTAGTCCAGCCATGCGTTGGGGTTGAAGTTGACCTCAAAGGCCATCGACTCGTCCTGGGCCAGCAACACGCCAGATTCATCGACGCCGATGAGGGAGAAGGCGCTGGCGCCGTCACCGGTGAGCATGATGTCTTCAACCGCGAGGTCGGCCTTGCCCTTGTTGGTGACGGTGACGGTGAGGGGAGCGCCCCAGCAGTCCTTCATGACCGAGCCGAAGTCAAGGGTCATCGGTTCGACTTCGATGTCGGGGTCGTCGCTGGGGACTTCCGGTTCCGGCTCTTCGTACTCTTCGGCACCAAGCTCGGGATCGTCCGGGCGGTGGAGATCGTAGTCGCTGCACCCAATCAGAAGGACGGCAATCCAGGTCTGTCGCATTCGTCTTCACCCTCTCTGTGCGCAGCTGATTTCATCAACAGAGCCGCGCTGAAAACGGCGCTATCCTCGCCGTTATGTTCGCATTGAAGAGACTACCACAGCTCTCCGCCCCTGCATGCCTGGTTTCTCCCTGAACCGACCATTGTTGGCGGAACGTCACATTGTACAATCCGACCCCTCGCCACCATCGGACAGGCTACACTGGCACGCCGGAGGACTCCTCATGCCCGACTCTGTTTCGCTCGCGTCGTTTCTGGATCATACCCAGCTCAAGCCCACCGCCACCCGGGAAGTTATCGAGCGGACCTGTGACGAAGCCCTGGAGCACGGCTTCGCCGGCGTCTGTGTCAACACGGTCTGGCTGCCGCTGGTCGCCGCCCGGCTAGACGGCAGCGTCGTGATGCCCGTCGTCGTCGTCGGCTTCCCGCTCGGGGCCATGGCCTCGGAAGCGAAGGCTGCGGAGACCCGCTACGCCGTCGAAAACGGCGCTCGTGAGATCGATATGGTCCTCCAGGTTGGGCTGCTGAAGGCCGGTGAGGACGCGCGTGTACAGCAGGACATCGCCGCGGTGGTGCACGCTGCTGGCGGCCTGCCCGTCAAGGTCATCCTGGAGACCGCGATGCTCACCGATGAAGAGAAGGTCCGCGGCTGTCTTCTCGCCAAAGCGGCCGGCGCCGCCTTCGTCAAGACCAGCACGGGCTTCGGCGGCGGGGGCGCGACGGTCGAAGATGTCCGGCTGATGCGAGAGACCGTCGGCCCCGACATGGGCGTCAAGGCCAGCGGCGGCGTCCGCACCGCCGCGGTCGCGCAGCAGATGATCGCGGCCGGCGCCACCCGCATCGGGGCGTCCTCCTCGGTGGCCATCGTCACCGGCGGTGCTGGGACGGGCGGGTACTGATGGCCTCCCTCCACGCCCTCGACATCATCGAAAGAAAGCGCGATGGGGGCGTCCTCTCCGCCGCGCAGATCCGGTCCTTCGTGCACGGCGTCGTCGATCAGTCCATCAGCCGCCCCCAGGCCGCCGCGTTTTTGATGGCCGTCTTCGTTCGCGGCATGCAGGACGCGGAGATCGTGGCGCTCACCCTGGCGATGCGGGACTCTGGACAGATCCTCGACTGGGCTGGGCTGGCGGGGCCGTTCGTGGACAAGCACTCGACCGGCGGGGTCGGTGACAAGGTCTCGCTGCCGCTCGCGCCGCTGTGGGCTGCGCTGGGGGCGCGGGTTCCGATGATCAGCGGCCGTGGGCTGGGTCACACCGGTGGGACGCTCGACAAGCTGGAGGCGATTCCGGGGATGCGGGTCGATCTGCCGATTGAGACGCTGCGGAAGAACCTCGATGAGGTCGGCTGCTTCATCTGTGGCCAGACCGGCGACCTCGCGCCGGCAGACCGGACCCTGTACGCCCTGCGCAACGAGACCGGCACCGTGCCCTCCATTCCCCTCATCGTCGCCAGCATCCTCTCCAAGAAGCTGTCAGAGGGGATCGGGGCCCTGGTGATGGACGTCAAGTGGGGCTCCGGGGCCTTCATGAAGACCCGAGACGATGCGAGGGCCCTCGCCGATCGACTGGTGAGCGTCGGACAGGGCGCTGGCGTCGACACACGCGCCGTCCTCAGTGAGATGAATCAGCCCCTCGGGGAGACCGTCGGCAACGCCCTCGAAGTTCAGGAAGCCGTCGACTGCCTGAAAGGCGGCGGCCCGCCGGAGCTGTCCGCGCTCGTCTGTGACCTCATCGGTGACCCGCTGGCGAAGGACATGCTCGCCAGCGGTGCGGCCTATGAGCGGTGGGCCAGGATGGTCCGGGCACAGGGCGGAGACCCCGACGCGCCGTTGCTCGGTGCGGGATGCGAGGAGCGGATCGTCCGGGCAAAACGGGCCGGAACCATCACCCGATGCGACGCCCTCCAGATCGGGCGGGCCGCCTTTGTCCTCGGTGCCGGGCGCGCGCGGGCTGCGGATCCCATCCACCCGGGCGTCGGGGTTCGGGTGCTCCGCAAGATCGGCGACGACGTGGCCGCCGGAGAGGCGCTCGCTGTCCTCGTTCATGCCGAGAAGGGCGTCGACGAAGCCGTGGCGATGGTTCAGGGCGCGTATCGGCTCGATGGGGATGAGGGCTGACCGTTGACCCCATGGGCATGGATCCGGGCCGGCCTCATCAGCATCCTGCTGATCGGGCACACCATTGAAGCGTTGCCGCTCCCAGAGCTGAAGGCGCGACACTTTCAGTATGCCATCGCCCGGCAGGAGCTGACCCGGTGGACCGAGGTTCTCAACCAGGCTGGCATCTCTGGGACAGAAGAAGAGTTCAAGGCCGACGCCCTCGCCTTCGGCCGCTCGCTGAGGGAGGGGCGGCTGCTGCTGACCCGACCGATTCGGCCGCTGATGCGGCTGACCGGCACCGGCCAGGGGTGGGGGTTGTTCGCCTACCCCGATCCCAACGCCGGCCGGCTGATCGTCTCCGTTGAGATCGATGGCCAGGAGCAGGAGATCTATCGGGCGCCCCAGCGCAGCCGCGATCGGCTCACCCGACAGCTTCGCTACCGCCGAATCCGTGGTGTCTACGACGATCTCGGCGATCGCCCGAAGCCTGGCAGGGCCTATGGCCATCTCGTCGACTGGTTCGCGAGACAGATTTTCAACGACCGCCCCGAGGTCGACCTCATCCGGTTCCAGATCGATCAGATGCGGATCATGTTGCCCGGTGAGGGGCCGCCGCCGCCAGAGAGGGCGCGTCACCGCAAGCGGCGCACCAGAGCGGTCTTGAAGGCACGCCAAGAACAACGGAACATACCGTGAAGACGCTTCGGTGGTGGGTCGGGCTGTGGGATCGCCGCGAGCACCCCCGGGCGCTGGCGACGGTGCGCATTCTGCTCGCTGCGGTGCTGCTGGTGGACTGGCTCACGATCGCCCAGCTCGGTCTGGTGGATGCGATCTTCGCGCCGCTGGAGGGGGGCGGGATCGGCGATCCGTTCGGTCGTGAGACGGTGCCCTGGTTGTATGGGGTGGTCCCTCCTGAGCGCGCTGGTGTTGTCATCTTCGGGGCGTTGGTGACGTTGACGGTGATGGTGGGGGCCGGGGTGATGACGCCGGTGTCCTGCGGGGCGCTGGTGCTCGTCTGGGCGCAGGCGGCCAGGGGGCTACCCCTGGCCGATCGGGGCATCGACACGCTGTGCCGAAATGCTTTGCTGATTTTGACCTTTTCAGGATGCTTTCGAGCATGGTCCGTGGATGCGAAGCTGATGACCGGGCGGTGGTCCGGCGACAGCCAGCCGATCCCGAGCTGGCCGCGGTATCTTCTCATCTGTCAGGTTGTGCTGATGTATTTTACGGCGGGGACCCATAAGTATGCCAGCTCATGGACCCCGTTTGGCGACTTCAGCGCCTTATACATCGCCATGAACGATCCAGCCTTCGCCATGCTCCGCCCGTCGCTGTTGGCGGGGGTGTTTCCGGCGACGCAGGCGCTCACGGCGGGATCGCTGCTCTGGGAGGTCGCTGCTCCGATGATGCTGTTCGCCTTGTACTTCCGGGACACCCGCATCCGGCCCGGTGGGCTGCGGTCGATGATGAACCGGCTGAATTTTCGAACGTTATACCTGCTTATCGGAGCATCATTTCATATGGGGACCGCTGTCAGCCTCCAGCTCGGGATCTTTCCGTGGGCCATGCTTTCGCTGTACCCTGCTTTTTTTCATCCGGATGAGCTACAACAGTTCATGAGGGGTCTCAGAGGGGGAGATGGAGACACCAGGACCGATTGAGGGCCCGGACATCCTGGCGCCATTGCTTCAGCAGTTGCCGGTCGCGGTGGTGTTTTTGGATGAGCAAGGCGATGTGGTGGGTCAGAACCCCGCCGCAGACGCCTTGCAGCAACAGATGAGCGGTCTTTGGCCGCCCCGTGTGCAGTCTGGCGCTGGCTGGTACGATGGACATCGGCTCATCGTCGAGCGTGTGGCACAGGGCGACCGGGCTGTGCTCATCATCTCGGCGCCGCGCGGTCCGGCCGCGTCGTCGGGTTCGCTCGCCCTGATTCTGGATGATGATGGTGTCGTCTTGTATCAGAACTCCAGCCTGTCGCAGATGGGACGGTCACTGCTCGGACATCCCCTGGCGAGTCTGGTGGAACCAGAGGACCAGATGGACGTGGTCGAGGCGCTCGCTGCGGGCAGCGCCCGGGTTCGGTTCTGGATCCAGGGCGCCACGGGCCGCCGGTGGTTCTTGGATGGACGACTTGAAGATCGCCGCGCGGACGTAGACATCGGGGGGTGGTTGTTGACCTGCCGCGATCAGACCCGCCATCGCGAGACCGAAGTCCAGCTCCGCAACCTCGAGCGGCGGTTTCTGCGCTTGCTGGAGGGGATCCCGATGGCCGTCATCATCTCGACGACCGCGTCGCCGCAGCAGTACATCAACAACCGGGCCCGAGAGCTGATGGAGGAGCTGCAGCTGTCCTCTCGGGAGATTCACGACTGGTTGCTGGAGGGGGGGCGGACCTGGATCGCGGGGACCGACAAGCCCTACCCGCGTCGCCGGCTGCCTGCTCGTCGTGCGGCGCGGGGTGAGGTCGCTGTGGTGGATGATTTGGAGGTCACGGTCGAGAATCTGCGTGTCGCGCTGGAGATCTCCGCAGCCCCGGTGCGAGATCGTGGCGGGGGGCTGCTCTACACCATCACCACGATGCGGGCCATCACCGCGCGCCGCCAGATGGAGCAGAAGATCCAGCAGGTCGGTCGGATGGAAGCGGTCGGGCAGCTCGCCGGCGAGCTGGCGCATGACTTCAACAACTTCCTCACCGCCATCGGATCGTATGGGCGGCTGGCTCTGGAAGCCCTGCCGCCTGAGAACGAAGCCCGCGATGACATCGAAGAGGTGCTCCAGATCGCGCACCGGGCCGGTGCGCTCACGCGGCAGCTGCTCACCGTCAGCCGCCGCCAGCCGATGACCCTCCAGAAGATCTCGCTCAACAAGCTGTTGGCCAATATGCGGGACCTGCTCGGCCGGGTGTTGGGCAGCGGCGTCGAGCTTGGCTATGAGTCGACGGCGGATCTGTGGGCGATCCGGGCCGACGCGGGGATGCTTGAGCGGGTCCTGCTCAACCTCGCCATCAACGCCCGCGACGCGATGAACGGGGTCGGACGGCTGACCGTCGGCACAGAAAACATCGTCCTCGACGAAGAGAACGCCGCCCGGCTTCCTGCCGCGCAGCCCGGGGCGTATGCGGTCGTCTGGGTCAGAGACACCGGCGTCGGCATGACCCCGGAGATCGCCAATCGGGTCTTCGAGCCGTTCTTCACCACCAAGCCCCAGGGCAAAGGCACCGGCCTTGGGTTGAGCATGGTCTACGGGGTGGTCCGCCAGATGGGGGGATATATCCGTCTGGAGACCCACCCGGGCGCCGGGGCGACCTTCCGGATCGCCCTGCCCCGATACGTTCGGCCTCAGCCGGGCCCCGACCGGGACATCATCACCCAGCCGCTGCCCGAGACCACCCAGGCGATGCCCGAGCCGGCCCGGATCCTGCTGGTAGAGGACGACACCCAGATCCGGCAGTTCGTCCACCGGATCCTGGCGCCGCTGGGCTATAACGTCTATCCGGTGGGGACGCCGTCAGCGTTTCAGAAGGCCGTCAAATCGGCGCGCGGCGATGGCATGGCCGCGGGCTTCGATGTCTGGATCGTCGACATCGATCTTCCTGAGATGAACGGCATTGAGCTGGTCAAGTCGTTCGACTCGCCGCAGCCGGTGCTGTTTATCTCCGGCCGCCCGCCAGAGGACGTTCAGAAGCTGCCCGGCAGCTTCCTCGCCAAACCGTTCACGCCGCGCGCGCTCGCGGCCGCGGTGTGGGCGCGACTGAACGGGTAGCGCAGACCGCTCTGCAGGTTGCCCCAGCATCGTGACCCACGATGGTGTTGTGGGCGTCTCATGGCCGTGAC
>JBCBLB010000445.1:0-8258 GCA_038520555.1 Myxococcota bacterium
CTCTCCGAAGCATCTCGCCAGGAGCTGGCTGCGCTGGCGGAGCAGCTCGGCCCGGAGCTGCTCGAGCCGTTGAGCTGGACCGCCGTCGCCCTGGTCAATCTCCGGCATGTGTAGTTTGTTGTTGTCGGGTTGAATCCGTTTCACGCTGCTGGATCAGGTGCGCTCGTCCATGCCCGCGCGCATCATCGCCAGTAGCTGATCGGCAGACAGCCGGGTCGCGACGTCTGCGCCCTGGAGGATCCCATCTGCCATGGAGCGTTTGGTCTGATGGAGAGCGAGGATCTGCTCTTCGACGGTGCCCTGGGCGAACAGCCTGTAGACGGTGACCGGACGACGTTGGCCGATTCGATGTGCCCGGCCGGTCGCCTGGTCTTCGACGGCGGGGTTCCACCACGGATCCATGTGGATGACATAGTCGGCGGCGGTCAGGTTCAGCCCCTGCCCGCCGGCCTGTGTGCTGATGAGGAACAGCGGCGCGTCGCCGGACTGGAAGGCTTCGATCTGCTGGTCGCGTTTCTTCGCCGGGGTTGATCCGTCGAGGTATTGATACCGGATGCTGCGCTCCTCCAACCATGCACGGATCAGCGTGAGGTGCTTGACAAATTGGGAGAAGACCAGGGCGCGGTGGCCGCCATCCTGGAGGTTGTGGATGAGCGCGCCGAGCGTGGCCAGCTTGGCGCCCTCGCTGGCGAAGGCTGGGTCGACCAGCCGGGGAGAGCAGGCCAACAGCCGCAGCCGGGTCAGCTGTGCCAGTACGGCGATGGCGTCATCGGTCTCGTCTCGGGCCTCGATCTCCGCGAGGGCTTTGCGACGGATGGCCTCATATAGCGCCGCTTCCTGGGCGCCCATCTCGACGGGGACGTTAATGTCGGTCCGCGATGGCAGTTCATCGAGCACCTGCTCTTTGGTCCGGCGAAGCAGATAAGGAGAGACCAGCGCCTTGAGGTGCCGGCGGACGGTGTGATCGCCGGCTTCGATGGGGCGTTGGAAGTTTGCGCGGAAGGTCGCGCGGCTTCCAAGCATGCCGGGGTTGAGGACTGCAAAGTGTGCATGGAGCTCGCCGAGGTGATTTTCGATCGGGGTCCCTGTCAGCGCGATCCGCATCTCGGCGTCCAGGCGGGCGGCGACCTTGTGGCGTTGGGTCGCGGGGTTCTTCAGCGCCTGGGATTCATCAAAGACCACCGTCCCCCATCGCTTCTGTGCCAGCTGCTCGGCTTCGCTGACCATCAACCCGTAGCTGCAGATCACCACATCTCCCACCGCGGCGTTACCGATCAGCGCGGCGCGATCGGTGGCGTCGCGGAGGCGGTGTGGTGGGAGCGCGGGCGCGAAGCGCCGGATCTCTTGCATCCAGTTTCCGCCCACAGAGGTGGGAGCGACGATCAGGATCGGCCCCTGTTGTCGGCGATGCAACAGCAGCGCCAGGGAGATCACCGTCTTTCCCAGACCCATATCATCGGCGAGCAAGGCGCCGACGCCGCTGTGGGAGAGCCGGGCCAGCCACTGGAAGGCGTCCTTCTGGTAGGCGCGCAGCTCTGTGCGCAGGTCTGTGGGGACCTTGTGAACGTCGGGGATCGCATCCAGCTGGGTGAGGTGGCGGGTGAAGGCTTCGTCTGCAGTGGTCTGGGCAGCGGACGCGAGCGACTCCAGCGCGCTGGAGGCCAGCGGATGGACCGCCAGCGCCGTTCGGTTCTTGCGAGACGTCCGCGCGAGCGCTTCCAGATCCCGCTGCAGGCTGCGCTCCAACGCAATGAACGACCCATCATCGAGCTTGATGAACCGGTCCCCGCTGGACAGGATCCGATCGAGCAGCGCCGTCAGGTCGAGCATGATGTCTTCATCGACGGTGAGGCTGCCGGTTGCGTGAAACCAGCGCCGGACCTCGCGGATGGTCACGCGCAGGTCTGCGGCGCGGGCCGTCTTCCGGAAATGGAAGCCGACCTTGTCTGGCCAGAACACGCCGATCTCTTCGGACTTGAGCGCTTCGAGCAGCGTGAGGCTGCTCTGGGGGCTCGACAGCCGCCACCGATCGCCGGTCGCCTCTGCGTCGGCGAGCCCGGGCAGGGCCAGGATCGCCTCCATGTTCTCGACTTCTTCAGCAAGATCGCGGCGGAACCGGACCGCCACGGCATCGTCGTGGCCGAGCACGACCGGGCTCCCCTCACCAGGGGGGAACCGCGCGCCGTCCGGCCCCGCGGGCTGAACCACCAACTCAACCTCGACACCCCGACCCACCGGGCGGAGCCGGACGAGGACGCGCGGATCGCCGGGTCGGGTCTTCGCGCGGGCGGGCGTGGTCGTGGTGGCAAACACCCCATCCATCGATGAGAGCACGTCCTTCAGCTTCGCCGTGCCTGCCGCAGGGACCGAGAATCCGCCGCCGACGACCTCGGCGATGCGGAGCTGCTCTGCAGTGAAGACGGTGACTTCGTAGCCGTTGCCGATCTTGACCACCCTGACCCGCTCGCCAGAGGGCGGGGGCTCGACGCGCACGACGGTCTTCCCCTTGACCCGCTTCGACACCAGCCGCGGCGTGATGCCCACGATGGTCAGCGGCCGCCTCTTCCCATCGAAGATGGCAGGATGGCCGATGAGCGCTGGCCACGCGACGTCCGGCTCCCAGAAGTACTCGACCTCCGGATACCCCCTGTAGCTTCTGCTGTGCTCGACGCGCAGCGCCCGGATCAGCGCAGCGTCTGCGGGGGTGGCCGACTGCGGTATGCCCCCGCCGAGCAGACGCGCGTAGGCGACCTTTCGACCGACCGTCCATTTGCCTTTTCGCCACAGCTGCTCCCGGGCATCCAGCGACATCCACCCCCGACCCGTCTCCAACGTCCAGGCCAGCCGCGCGTCCGTCGGTGACGTGGACACTGCCGGCTGGTTCTGCAACACCGCGGAGAGCAACGTCAGACGGTGCTCCCAGTCTGCACGCACCGCCCGGAGGCTGCCCAGCCCCTCCCCTTGCTCGCCGCAGACCAGCTCATCGGCGATCCACCCCCAATCACACGCATGTGCCGCTGCGATCGCGGTCTCATGGTGTCTGGGCGAGAGCTCTTTTCCCCGCCACCACGTGCACAGCCCTTCGAGCAGCACCGCGACCGGGTGGACGCAACGAAGGCCATCGTCTGGGAGCACTTCATCGAGGGCCGTGAGGTGATCCCAACCGCCCCAGGGCGCTTCCGCGACGACGAGCCCAGCGTCCGCAGCCTGGACGATCAGACGCTGGGCCTGCTGGCCGCGCGTCTTTTTCGTCGACAGCAGATACGCCAGCGGAAGGAACACGCTCGCCGGATCCCGCGGGAGCACCTTCGGCGTGCCCTGTTGCTTCCGCTCCGCGGCCAGCGCGCGGGCATACTGCTTGACCGCCTGATCCACATCGCCGTTGATCAGCGCCCATAACCCACGGGAATACAGCCCCTGGTCCGCGTCGAGCCGCCCCAGATACGCCGCCGCCCGATCGTGCTCCCCATGCAGCAGCGATGCGTTCGCCGCCGCCACCATCGCCGGTGAATGCGTCGGGTTCTCTTCCGCCAATTGGTAGATGAGGTTCCACAAACCCGGCGCGCTGCGCCCGCTCGAACGAGATCCGAGCCAGTGCCGTGAGCACATGCGCCCTCGTCGGCACCGACAGCCCTTCGATCAGATCAGGGGCCATCGGATCGCAAAACCACCGCCAGATGTCCAATGGGGCGCACGTCTCCAACGCACGCAGTCGGTTGATGTCTCCGCGCATCAGCGCCCTGCGCGCTTCTCGGGCGATGGTCCCGGGACGATCCGAGTTGTAGCCATATCTCTGTTGGGTCTGCAGCGGCTCTGCACGTGCAACCCATCCTACGACGACATCGTAGCGACCGTTCCGCAGCAGCGTCCGCGCGCGCAACTCCGCAGCCGGCTGCGTTGACTGAACGCGGCCCTGATACTCCACAGAGCCGGCAGCAACTAACGAACGGACCCAGGGCTCAACATCGGATGCGCGCAGCGATCGTTCAGCGATCCGCACACCCGCAAGGGACAGCACCCGGGCGAGCCCCGACAACGTCAACGCATCTTCGCTGACGGACAACGCGTCGAGGATAAGTTCTTTCGGCTCAAGCGATTTCTTCGCCGTCAATTCAGGTCTCCCTCTTTATTCACACCATCCAGCTCCGGTCCCTCACTCGAACGCGCTCAACGATGAAGGCGGAAGCATCTGAGCTCCCAACGGTCGGGCTGGAAGAGAGGTCATGGATGACTCTCTCGGCGGTACCGCCTGCAACACAGAACGGTCCAATGATACGCGGTGGTTCGCCGACCAGATCCTCAAAGTCATACTTCGAAGGAAACTTATGATCAAGGAACGTTCTCCTCCGACAGGAGACGGTCGCGAAGCCGTCAACGGCCTTCTGTCCCCCGGCTTCGCTACTTTGCGACGTGGACGGGTTGTTGCGATGTCGTCGAGGGGGTGTCGGCGGGTTGCCGGCGGGTCACCTGGATATCGATGTGGCTGGTCGGTGCCAGGGTGATGGCGGCTTCATAGCTCGCGGATTCGGAGAGCACCTGGACGTCGAAGCGGCGCAGCAGTGAGACGAGGATGGCCGACAGCTCCAGCATCGCGAAGTTGCGGCCGATGCAGATCCGTGGGCCGGCGCCGAAGGGCATGAACGTGTGCTTGCGCTCCTTCTTCGGAAGCCCCCCTTCGAACCGCTCCGGGCGAAACGCGTCTGGATCGGGCCAGTACTCTGGGTTTCGGTGGATGGCATAGATCGGAATCATGAACTGGGTGTTCGCGGAGAAGCCACGGCCGTTCGGGAAGATGACCTTCTCCGTGGAGGTGCGGGCGATGGTCCAGACCGCCGCATCGATCCGCATCATCTCGTTGAGCACCATGTTGGTATAGTCGAGCTGGCGGACATGGTCGTAGCGCAGCGGCGCATCGCCAGCGACCCGATCGACCTCTTCCCGGATCTTCGCGATCACGTCTGGGCGGTCGCGGAGCCGGAGCAGCCCCCAGGAGAGCGTATGGGAGGACGTCTCATGACCGCCCAGAAACATGGTCATGATCTCATCGCGGAGCTGTCGGTTGTTCATCGGCTCACCGGTCTCTTCGTCGACCGCGGTCATGAACATCGACAGGATGTCCCGCTTTCCGTCGTTGCCGACGGTTCGTCGTTCCTGGATGAACCGGTCGATTAACCCGCCAAGGAAAGCGTTCTCCGCGTCGAATACGCGCTTCGCGCCGGTGAGGTGCTGGGTATACTTGAAGAACGGGTCCTTCCACAGGCGCATCGCATGGGTCAGGCCGAGCTGAGACGCCGACGAGAAGCGCTCGGTGTCGCCCTCAAGCGTCGAGCCGATGAGCCCCTTGACGACAACGTTCATGGTCAGGTCGATCATGACCTTCTCCCAATGGATCCGTTCTCCCACCCGCGCGTCGAGCGTGTCCATACAGGTGTCGATCTCCTCCATCATTAACGAGAAGACCTTCTGCAAATGCTCCCGATGGAAGGCTGGCGCAGCGAGGCGGCGCTGCCGCTTCCAGTGCGCCCCCTCATTGGTCACCAGCCCGCGCCCGGTCATCAGCGCCAGCCCGTCATATAGCGCCGACTTCCGAAACCGCTCGCGCTGCTTGACGAGGATATGGTCGATCATCTCCAGATCAGCGGTCGCATAAAAGCCAGGTAGCGGACCCATATCGATGTAGTACAGCGAGCCCATATCCCGCTGCCATTGCAACAACGATTCCAGGGTGACCGTCGTCAGTTCGCGGCCGGTGCGTACAAAATTAATCCCCGTTGTCGGAATCTTCTCTGTGTTCATGATGTCTCCTTGTGGCTTCAAAGCAAACGCTTCCTCTCTACTGCGTTCAACCATGCTGGCCACGGTGATTTCGCGACAATCCCGACAAGCGCCTCGATGTCTGATGCTCAGGGTATCAGACGCTCAGGCCTGAAGATCCGTCATCAACGACGCCAGCGCCGTGTCCTCTGCAGGGTACGGCGCGTGCCAGCCGACGATCGGGATCCACAGATGCTTCTGTTCGGGGTGAACGTACATCTCCAGATCATCGACCAGCCGGACCTGCGCAATGTCCAGCGACGGCCGGAGCCGCAACAGGAAGCGCACATCCTTGTATTCGCCCTCCCAGGGGACGTATGGGATCGTGGCGAACGGCGCGGGCGCGTCCCCCTCTGTGACGAGGCGCTCGACGACGCGGCGGGCGCGGGCCTCACGAACTGCGGTGAACAACAGCACGTCGTAGCGCGTGAAGCAGAAGGTGAGGAAGTCCCATAAACCAGGGCGGGGAAATTGACTCATCGCGTTGGAGATGAGGGTGCCCTCCAGATCCAGCGCCAGCGTGCTTATCGACATCGGAAACGCACCGTCCTCGCTTTAGCGTGCAGGTCTATCCCCCGCTTGTACATCATGATTATTGTATGGAGGCGACGATGTACACCCTCTGAAGAGACGGCAGGGATACGGCTCAGCGCTCCGGAGTGGATGTGCTTGACTTCGGTGAGTTCGGGGACGCTGCGCCTGGGACGATGGTTTCAGGGGCCGTAGCCGTAGTCCGTGGAGATGGTCTGGCTGCTGCCGCCGAGGACCGTGGCCGCGAGGCCTGAGGCGGTGTTCTCAGACCCGCCCAGGGCGGTCGCGTACTGACCGGACGCCAGGGCCTGGGAGCCACCGATAGCCGTGGCATAGTCGGCGGCGGTCTCGTTGCTCTGGCCGCCCAGGATGGCGCCCCCAGTGGTGTCTGCACCCGTGACATTGGTGGTGCCGCCGAAGATGATCGACGCGGTCCCGGCGGCGGTGTTGTAGCTGCCACCGATGACGACCGCGTCCTCGGCGGTGGCCTCGTTATAGCTGCCCGCTCCAGCGAGGGCGTGGCTGCCGCTGGCGGTGTTTCGGACTCCGCCGACGATGACGCTGTATTCTCCGGAGGCGATGTTCAGAGAGCCGCCGAAGGTGAGCGCATCGTCGCCTTCGGCGCGACCCTGGTTGCCGCCAACGGAGACCGCATGGCTGCCGCTGGCGATGTTGCGGTTGCCGCCAACGATCGCGGCGTCGTCGCCGGACGCGGTGCTGTTCGTTCCGCCGACCACGACGGCGTCGTCGCCAGAGGCGGTGTTCTGGTACCCGCCGATGACCACCGCGGCGGCACCTGGCACCTGATTGAATTCTCCACCGAAGACCGCAGCGTCGTCCCCGGTTGCGGTGTTCTGGTACCCGCCGCCGACCACAGACGTCGCGCCGGATGCGGTGCTCCGAAGGCCACCTGCGACCACCGCGTAGGGCCCGGTGATCTTGTTCAGGTAGCCGGTCACCATGCCGCCATAGCTGGTGTAGTCGTGCCAGATGCCCAGGATCAGGTTGTGGCTGCCGGTTCGGGATTCGCTGCCGAAGCCTTCGTTATACCCCAGGATCAGGTTGCCCAGCCCCGTCAGCGATGACTCGCAGTCCAGGTCGTCGTCCGTCGAGCAGTCGTCGTCGGTCGCCCCAGAGCCGGACTGGATGAAGACGTTGTAGCCGCTGATGACGAATTCGTCGTTGTCCTCATCGATGTCGATGGCCGCGAGCAGCGCCTCAAGGGCGTCGGCGTCGACAGCGTCCGCACCCAGATAGCCCTGTGCAGATACCCATGCCTCGGTCGCGTAGCCGTCGAGATCCGCTTCGGTCAGGTAGTCGCCCTCGATGGTGGTCACCCGGGCCTCCAGCGCCGTCACCTGCTCGTCGACCGCCTCGGACCGGGTGCTCAGCTCGGTGACCGCGGTGTTCAGCGAGCTGAGCCCGGCCTCGGTGATGTAGCCCTGCGCGAGGACCCAGGACTCCGTCGCGGTGCCGTCGAGGTCCGCCGCGGTGAGGTAGTCGGCCTCGATGGTCGAGACCCGGCCCTCCAGCGGGGCAAGGTCAGAAGACGTCAGGTAATCCGCCTCGATCGCGCCGACCCGCCCGGACAGTCGGTTGTCCAGATCCGTCAGGGCGGTCTGGAGGCGATCGTTCTCCGCAGACAGCTCGTCGAGTTGTTGTTGGAGGGCGTCGAAGCGAGGGTCTGTGATGTCCTTGACATCCTGCTCGATGTCGCACCCGGCCGCCAGCGCGAGCGCAGCGAGCGGGAAGGGCGTAAGACGCAGCATGACGAACTCCGAACGAAAAATGGTGGAGAGAAGCATGGTTATCGAGGTCCGTAGCCAGCGTAGTCGGTGACGCGCTCGCCGTCGCCGCCGGTGGCGGTGGAATAGGAGCCCGAAGCCGCAGCGTTCCGACCGCCGACGGCAGAC
>JBCBLB010000174.1:0-15086 GCA_038520555.1 Myxococcota bacterium
CGATGACGCAACACATACCCCCGACAGAGTTTCTCGCGGATTTCGCCAGCGGCGCCGCTGCGTCGGTGTCAGAAGCCGTCAACACCCCGCCGGTTCCCGAGCTGGACCTTGACGACCCGGATATCGACGTGGAATTCCCTGAGATCGATCTGGAGGTCCTCTTCGATGAGACGACTGATTCGGTACACGAGCTGGAGCTGAACATCGGAGAAGGAAAGGATGAACCCGGCACGACGGGCTTCACCCTGGAGGTCGACGAAGAAGATGACTTCGAGGACTGGCTGGCCGAAGAGCTGGACATAGAGCCGCCTGCCGAACCGGAGCCACCTCGCCTCGTGCCCTCTCGCGCGTTGGAACCAGCGGAACCAGCGGAACCAGCGGAACCAGCGGAGCCAGAACCGGAGTTGGAGCCGGAAGGGGAGCCGTACCCGACAGCAGAGCTGTATGATGACGATCTGGAGCCGCTGACGGATGAGACTGCGCTCCTTGAGGAGACCGAGACGGAGACGGTCATCGAATTGGAGGTTCGGCAGCCTCTGCCACGAAACATGGAGGCACCGGATTCGTTCGAGGGTCCGCGCAAGATCCTGGATGAGCCGCGGTGGGGCGATGTTCGGGGCGTGACGAACCGGTCGGATCGCGAGGGTGAGCTGGGCGCTGGGAAGTGGGTGGCTGAGGGTCGCTCTCCGGATGAGATTCGTGAAGCGTTGGCCGAGACCACGCCGCGCGAGTTGGATTTGTCCACGGAAGAGGGCCGGGACTGGCTGATGGTTGCAGCGATCGCCGCGGTGGTCGCGATGCTCGTGGGGGGCGGCTGGGTGGTGATGGCGAAGCCATGGGCGAAGCCGCCGAACCCGCTTCCGCCGCCGAGCGCACCGACGACGATCGAGGCCTCGCCGGACGTGGAGGGGGTTCAGATCGACGTCCTCCGGGGCGAAGGTGGGGCGGTGACGTTTGAGGGCATCGACTACGGCGAGACCCCAGCGGGGATTCCGCTCCCTGAAGACAACGAGGCGCGCGAGCTCTGCGTGGGGTCGGCGTGTCGTGCGGTGACCCGGGAAGAGCTGACCGCTGGCGGCAGCGTCTACCTGTTCGACCCACCAGCGCAGTGACAGCAGCCGTCAGCAGCGGCGCCCATGGAGCGGTGAGAGGGCGTTAAAGAACGGAGCATGGCAGCGACCACGATGACATTGGCCGAGCAGGCCGATCGTCTGCCGAAGAGCCCCGGCGTCTACCTGTTCAAGGACAAGAAGGACGAGGTGCTCTATGTCGGCAAGGCGAAGAACCTGTATAGCCGGGTGCGGCAGTATATCCTGGGGCAGGATGAGCGGCAGATGGTCCGCTTTCTGGTGCAGTCGGCGTCTACGATCGATGCTGTGCTGGTCCACACCGAGAAGGAAGCGTTGATCCTGGAGAGCACCCTGATCAAGAAGCACCAGCCGCGGTACAACGTCCGGCTGGTGGATGGGGCAAATTTCCTTCATTTTCGCCTGGACGTCAACGGCCCGTGGCCGCGATACAGCCTGACCCGCCGGATCGGCAGGGATGTCCGCCGTGGGGTCCGATATATCGGCCCGATCCCCTCCGCGAGTCGGGCGCGAACGACGCTGGAGTTCGTCAACCGCCGGTTCCCGCTGCGGACCTGCACCGATCGAGAGCTGAAGAGCCGGAAGCGGCCGTGCCTGTTGTACCAGATGAAGCGGTGTCTGGCGCCATGCGTCGGCCTATGTACGAAAGCAGAGTATGATGCTTCGGTTCAGGACAGCCTGTTGTTTTTGGAGGGGCGGTCGAGCGAGCTGCTGAACCGGCTCCGTGAGAAGATGATGAAGCTTGCTGAGGCCGAACAGTACGAAGAGGCGGCCCGGGTCCGGGATCGCATCCGGGCGATCGAGGCGGTGACCGAACGCCAGAAGGTGGTCGACGCGAAGCTTTCGGATCGAGACATCTGGGGGGTGTACCGCGAGGGCGAAGAAGGCGTCGCGGTCCGGGTACCGGTGCGAGATGGTCGAATGCAGGAGCCGGAGCCGATGCGCTTCAAGGGCGCGCTCGAGGACGACGGGCCGCTGCTGAGCAGCCTGCTCAACGGCTTCTATGAGTTCGGCGAGCTGCTGCCAGCGGAGCTGCTGCTGCCGACGGCGCCGGAAGACATCGACGGCCTCAGCGAGCTGTTCACCGAGCGGCGGGGTCGGAAGGTGACGTTGAAGATCCCGCAGCGGGGCGACAAGAAGCGGCTGGTGGAGCTGGCGACGAAGAACGCGCGCTCGACGATGGAGCGGGCCCGATCGGAGACGGAGAAGCAGCGACAGGTGTTGAGCGCGCTGCAGCGGATCTGCCGACTGCCTCGCCTGCCTCGCCGGATCGAGTGCTTCGACAACTCAAACATCCAGGGCACCGATCCGGTCGCCAGCATGGTCGTCTTCATGGACGGCAAGCCGGCCCGGAAGCTGTACCGCCGCTATAACGTCAAGACCATCGAAGGTTCTGACGACTACGCGACGATGGGCGAGATCCTGGAGCGCCGGTTCCGGCGCTCGCTGCTGGCGGATCCGGGCGACTGGCGGAAGCCGGATCTGCTGGTGGTCGACGGCGGAAAGGGTCAACTCAACGCCGCGCTGGCGGTGCTCCGCGCGCTGAACATCACCGACGTCCCCGCGATTGGGCTGGCCAAGCCACGGACGGAGCGGAAGAAGGGCGACCGGGAGACGCCCGACAAGATCGTGCTCCCGAACATCAAGAACCCGATCGTCCTGCGAAACAACCACCCCGCCCTCCATCTGCTGCAGGCGATCCGAGATGAGAGCCACCGGACGGCGGTGCGGTATCACCGGCAGCGAAGAAAGAAGCGTCAGTTCAGCAGCCCGCTGGAGTCGCTGCCGGGGGTCGGGGCGAAGCGGCGTCAGGCGTTGCTGAAGCACTTCGGTAGTATGGCAGCCATCGAAGCGGCGACCGCTGAACAGATCGCAGCGCTCCCGGGATTCGGGGCCGCCATCGCGGAGAAGCTCGTCGCGGCCCTGAAGCGCGGCGCCGAAGAAGAGTGAACGAAGCTGTGACTTTGACGTTGAAGTTGTGGTTTTGACGTTCAAACATGCGACATCGGGGGAAGTTCTGCTTACACTGGATGGGACATGTAGGAGAACGAATGACCCCCCGCTCGTTTCACTCTCTCCTTCTCCCAGCTTTGTTCGCGATTATCGGCTGCAACAATGGCGAAGAGACGGAAGATCGCCTGTCCGGGGTGTGGCTGTTCCAGGTCACCCAGAACGATCAGCTCACCTGCACCGAATCCCAGGCACACAACTACACCAACGCGCTCGAGCAGAACAACGATGAGATCAGCCCGTGGACGATCACCCAGACGGCTGAAGTCAGCGATGACCTGTTCTTCGCCCAGATCGAAGACCTGGGCGAAAACTCGGCGGTCCTGATCCTTGGCGATCAGGCATGGCCCGGGACGAAGCGTGAAGGCATCGTGACCTTCACCTGGACCGACGCAGAGACCACGACAGAGACCGAACGACATGAAGACGACGGCTATGTCTTCATCGAAGAGCAGCAGCGGACCGCGACCACGACGATCACCTTCAACCGGAACGGCGCACAGGCGACCGGTGAGGCCACGCTGCGGTCCACCGACCTGATCGACTGGACCGAGTCAGAGACCTGGGATCCGAAGTTGACGGGCTTCTCCGTGAGCCAGATCCCGTCATCCGACTACATCTTCGACAAGAGCGGCTTCGGGCTGACCAACCGCGCAGACGACAGCGACTGTAACGGCGACAGCTGTCAGCTGAACCAGTCGACGAACTGTGAAGGGACGGGACCGTTCACTGCCCGTCGGGCACAGTTCGACGAAGATGGCGACTATGACTACCTGTTTGACGCGGGGACGGTTGGCGACAACCGGTAAGTGGCCGTTTTCTGTCCGAATCCTTTTTGACCTGAGACGTTTCATCGATCCATGCGATCGAAATACGATGGAGACCTCATGAAATCCCGCATCCCCCTCAGCCTGCTCGCCCTCTGCCTGTTCGCCTGCGCCGACAGTGAAGAGGCAGAAAACACCGTCGCAGGCATCTGGCTGGTTCAGATCCCGGGCGTCATCGCTGACACGACCTGCGACACCACCATCTCCCACAACTTTATCAACGCGGTCACACCACAAGAAGATGAGGTTGAGGACAGCCCGTGGGCCATCACGTTCACCGAAGAAGTCAGCGATCAGCTGGCGTTCTTCCAGATTGAGCTGCTCGGTGAAGACGAAGCCATCCTCATCGCCGGCGATGAGGTCTGGCCGGGCGTGCCGTCTGGAGACAGCTGGACGTTCACCTGGGTTGACTTCGAGAACAGCGATGAGACGCGGTCGTATGAGGAGCTGTACGACTACACCGACGCCTCTGACGAGAGCCTCTCCAGCACGATCACGTTCACCCAGACCGACAACTCGGCGAGCGGTCAGGTCTCCACCTCGTCCAGCAATTCGGAGACGTGGACGGAGACAGACTCCTGGGATCCCAAGCTTGTGCCTGTCTTCAACAGCGAGATCCCGTCTTCGCTTTACCTTCAGGACGCCGATGGCTTCTCGATCGTCAACGACGCGTTTGAAGACGACTGCACCGAAGAGAACTGCCAGCTTGCCGTCAGCAGCACCTGCAACAGCGCCACCAGCTTCACCGCTCGCCGCACCGACTTCGACGACGCAGACGCCTATGACTACCTCGAAGGCGTCGGCCAGGGCGTGGACTGAGCCGGATCGGCCGGTCGGCGCATCATGATGACGTCGCCGACCGTCCACCCCCGACGGTCCCGCCGGATCTCGGTCGAGCCCTGCTGCTCGATGACCAGGCCGTTTTGTTGGGCCAGTCGGGCGATATACCCCCGGGCGTGTGCATAGCGGCCGGTATGGCGCAGCGCATACTCCGCCGCCTCATCGTCCAACCGCTCGGTAGAGATCAGAAAGCGGCCATCCGGCTCCAGATGGGCCGCCACCCCGGCGAACAGCCCGCTCAGATCGCCCATATAGATGATCACATCTGCGGCGGTGGCCAGGGAGAACGTCTCATCTCGGGCATCGAGCCACTCGAGGAAGTCGGCCAGGTACAGGGCGTCATACAGCTCCTTTCGGCGGCACCGGTCGAGCATCTCTCGGCTGAGGTCGATGCCCACGAGATGGTCGACCCGTTCCCGGAACTCCGCGCCGACGAGGCCGGTCCCACACCCCAGGTCGAGCATCCGGGCAAACCGGACGTCTGCTCCCAATAACTGTTCGGTCATCCACCGCATCAGGGCGGGCACCTGGTAGCCGAGCTGGTTGACGAGGTGCCCCTCAAACCGCGGCGCGTAATTGTTGAACAGGCCCTCGACGTAGACCTGTGGGGCCCGATCGGGGCGCGCGCCGGTCAGGGCGTCGAGCAGATGCCGCGCAGTCGGCTCCTCCGGTTCCAGGGCGAGGGTCTTTCGGTATGCATCGATGGCACCGGGAAAGTCCCCCCTTCGCTGGAGAGACAGCCCGACGCTGCACCAGTACTCCGCGTCCTCCTCCTGCTTCTCCAGGATCTGATCGGCGTCGGCGAGGCCCCCTTCCGCCGCGGCAAGCTTCAGGTTGTCGCGGATGATCTCGTGGTTGGGCTCGATCTGAAGGCCGCGCTGATAGACCGCCGCGGCCTCCGCCGGCCTTCCTGCGGCGAGCAGCGCGTTGCCGAGGTTGTTGATCGCATCGATCTCAAGAGGGTCGACCTGAAGGGCGCCACGATAGCACCGGACGGCGCCCTCGAAGTCACCGAGTTCATAGCGGAGCAGCCCGAGGTTGTAGAGGGCCTCCAGGTTTTCGGGATCGCGCTCCAGGGCGGATTCGTAGCACCGCTGTGCGCGGGTGTAGCTGGCGCAGGCCTGCAGCGCGAGGCCGAGGTTGTTCCACAGCAGCGCGCGCCGGCCGTCGATCTGAAGCGCGGTCTGGTAGGCATGGATCGCGTCATGGAACCGCTGGCGGAGCTGGAGGGCGTCGCCGAGCAGTCCCCAGGCCTCTGCGTGGCGGGGGTGTTGGTTGAGGGCGCCGCGGAGGACGCGCTCTGCATCTCGGAAGTCGTCGCGTTGCAGGAGCAGTTTCCCGAGGAGGCAGGTCGCCCCCACGTTGTCCGGCTCTTTGCTCAGCACCTGGCGATAGCTGGCCTCAGCCGAAGATAAATCACCATCTTCATGCAAGCGCAAGGCACGCAGGAGGGTCTCATTCATGTCGCGGAGGGTAACGCACTGCGGCGCTCAGTCCTCCATGAGGATGCGGGTGGGCGGGTCATCGAGGTCATCAAACTGACCGTCCTGGGCGGCGCGGAGGAACAGGGCCGTGAACAGCGCCCCCAGGCCGACCGCGATGGGAAGGAGGAAGAAGACAGCGTTCATGTGTTCTCCATGCGGCGCATCTTTCGTTCGATGGATAAGGCCCCGATCAGAACCATCCCGCTGGACAGCGGCATGAGGATCGCGGCGACGAGGGGGTTGACCAGCCCAGCGGCGGCAGCGAGGACCGCGCCGACGTTGTAGCTGATCGAGCGGCGGAGGTTCTTTCGGATGGCGCGCTGCGACCACCGGGCAGCGGATACGCCCGCGGCCACGGGTCCGAGCCGCTCCGCGGCGACGATGGCGTCCGCGGCCTGGACGCTGCTGGCCGCGCCCGCGCCCATGGCCACGCCGACATCGGCGACGGCCAGGGCGGGCCCATCGTTGAGGCCGTCGCCGACGAACAGGACCCGCTGCCCCGCGCGCTGGCGCGCGGCGATCCAGTCGGCCTTCTCTTCGGGCTTCATCGCAGCGAGGACATCCGGAATGCCGGCCTGTGCAGCGATGCGGACGGCGACATCTTCGTGGTCACCGGTGAGCAGGACGACCTCCAGGCCGGCGTCCTTCATTCGGGCGATGGCACGCGCGGCATCTGGCCGAATCCGATCGTGTAGGGCGATCTCGCCAAACAGGCCGTCATCGGCTTCAACGGCGACCCGCCCGGGGCCGGCGCTGCGGATGCGCCAGCGCCGGTCGTCGACGACGCCGTCGATGCCGAGGCCAGGGTGCTCGACGATGCCATGGCTCTGCGGGATGGCGACGCCGCGTCGAGTGGCCTCTGCGACGATGGCGCGGCCGATGGGGTGGGCGCTGGAGCGCTCCAACCCCGCAGCGATGCGAAGGGTCGCATCGTCTGCGGAGCAGACCGCCAGCCGACCGCCGGTGACCGTTCCGGTCTTGTCCAGGGCGACCACGTCGACCGTGGCGAGTTCGTCGAGGACCGCTCCGGAGCGGAGGATCAGACCGCGGCGCGCGGCCGAGCCCATGCCCACCGAGATGGCCAGCGGCCAGGCGAGCGCGAGGGCGCAGGGGCAGGCGACGACCAGGACCGCGACGGTCCTGGCCAGGGCGTCATCCAACCCCGCGCTCGGCGCGCTGAGCAGGAAGGTCAGCGCGGCCGCGCCGAGGGTCAGCCCGACAAACCACGGCGCGAGCCGGTCTGTGATGCGTGGCGCGGTGGGGCGGCCGATGGCCTGCTCCAACCGCCGAACCATGGCAGCAATCGTGGTCTGCTGTCCCACAGCGGTGACGGTGAGATCGATCTCCCCGTCGAGCAGCGTCGCCCCAGCGGGGACCGACATGCCGTCCTCGGTGACCAATGGAGCCGATTCGCCGGTGACCAGGCTCATCTGTACAGTCCCCTGTCCTGCAGAAACGACGCCGTCTGCGGCGAAGGTCTCCCCAGCGAGGATCCGCACCCGATCGCCGGTCTTGAGGGCATCGGGGGCGACCTCTTCCAGCCCTGCATCCAGGACACGCCTCGCGCTGGTCGGGATCTGCGCCGACAGGGTGCGGGCGGCAGAAGCCGCCCGTCGACGCCCCCCCTGTTCGATGACGCGACCGCCGAGCAGCAGGGCGACGAGCATGGTCATGGAGTCCAGGTAGGCGTCCTGTCCCATCCATGTGGCGATGAAACCGTGGGAGTAGAGGAGGATAACGCCCAGGCTGACAGGCAGGTCCATATGGAGGACCCCATGCCGCAGCCCGTTGAGCGCAGCCTGGTAGAAGGGCCGGGCGCACCAGAGGGCAACCGGCGTGGCCAGGACGAGGTTGACCCACCGGAACAGGGCGGCGTAGCGGGCTTCCATCCCACTGCTCCAGCCCAGGTAGACGCTCACCGAGAGCATCATCACGTTCATGGCAGCGAACACCGCAACGCCAAGGGCGGTGAGCAGCGTATCGTCGCGAACCGGCTCGGCATGGGGGGCCCGAGGGGCGTACCCCAACGCAGCCACCTGGGCGAGCGCGGCGCTCAGCGAGGTCTGTTCCGGATCCCACTGGAGCCGCGCCCGGCCGTCCGCGTAGCTGACCCGGACAGAGACCACACCGGGGGCATCGGCGAGGACCTGTTCGGTGACCCAGACACAGGCGGCGCACCGCAGCCCGTCGATGCAGAGGTCAGCCTGTTCCGTCCCATCGGGCTGTACGCTGGAGGGGATCTGCTCCCAGGCGGCAGCCCGGGAGACCGCGTCGGGCCGTGGGGCATAGGATTCCCGTCGATCGTAGTAGCGCTCCAGGCCCGCACCACGAATGATCGCCGCCGCCGCTTCGCAGCCATGGCAGCAGTACAGCACTTCGCCGATGCCCTCGGTGGGAGCGCCACAGTGGGCGCAGGGCTGTACAGCGGGGGCGGGCGCGGCATTCACCGGGGCGTCTCGATATAGGACGGCTCGATCTGCAGCGGCTGCTCCAGGGCCAGGGAGATGAACACGACATACACTCCGACCAGCACCGCGAAGGCGCCGAGGATTCCAGCCATCCAGGGGTCGATTTTCTTGATCAGGGTCATGAGATTCAGCCTTCCAGGCGGGCGTTGCCCTTAAACGTGGTTTGGACGTCGACGGTCTCCGCGGGAGAGGCCACGATGACCGTCATCGGCGTGGTGCGTTCGGTGAGCTGGTCAGCGGGGACGCGCACAACCAGGGGGACCTTCCGGGCTTCCCCAGCGGTCACCGCGATGGGCGGGACGATGAGCTCTGCGTCATCGAGCCCTTCCAGGCGCACAGTGAACGCGACAGGACCATCCGCAGCTTCGCCGGCGTTGTTCTCGATCTGGAGCCAGAAGGTGTTTCGGATGTAGCCGTCATCGTCGACGGTGAACAAGGTCCCCGGCGCGCGGTTGACGGTCGCATCGATCGAAGTGTGATTGAGGAGCAGGGCGAAGAACATCGCCGCGATGCCGACGAGCAGTGCCCCATAGGCGACGGTCCGCCCCCGAAGGATCCGGGGCTTGCGACCCTCTTGTTCGGCGATGGTGGTGTATCGGACCAGACTCTCCTGCCCCAACCGGCCCATTACCTGAGCGCAGGCGTCGATGCAGCGGGCGCAATTGATGCACTCCAGCTGGAAGCCCTCGCGAATGTCAATGCCCTGAGGACAGACTGCGACGCACTTCTTACAGTCGATGCACTCGCCTGTGTCTTCTCCGGCAGCCTTGCGGGCGCTCTGGAGCCGCTTCTTCCCACGGGGCTCGCCACGGAGGCTTTGATAGGAAACAACCAGGCTCTCTTCGTCGGTCAGGGCCCCCTGGAACCGTGCGTAGGGACACAGGTAGTTGCAAAACTGCTCGCGGAACCAGGCGAAATCGAAGAACAGACCGGCGCCGACGACGCCAACGACGGCGTAGGCGCCCAGCGGCCCCTGGCCGGTCCACAACAGCGTCGGTCGGACGAACAGGCTGCCCATCGCCATCGCCAACCCTCCCGCGATGGCGGCGAACGCAGACCACTTCACGGCCTTGCGCCAGATCCGGTCGAAGGTCCAGCCGCCCCGGTCCCGCGCCATCCGCTTGCCCCGCGAGCCTTCGATGCGTTCCTCGAGCGGCCGAATCAGCTCCTCGAGGAAGACCGTCTGGGGGCAGGCGTACCCACACCACAGCCGGCCATATAGCGACGTAAAGAAGAACAGGGCGAACGCTGCAAACAGGCCGATGAGCACCAGAAAGATGGTGTCGCGAGGGGTGAAGATCCCGCCAAAGATATACAGCCGGCGGGCCCACAGATCGATGAGCAGCGCCGGCCGACCATTGATGGGAACCCAGGGCGTGATGAGCAGGATCGCGAACAAGACCGCGCTGATGCCGCGGTGAAATCGCTGAAACCGTCCCTTTACCTTCGCAGCGTAGATCCAGCCGCGATCCGCACCAAGCAGGGACATCAGATCCTCCAGGAATTCAGACACCGATTGCCTATGCAAGATGAAGACCAACCCGGATCGGGGACCACCGCGCACTCTCATTGGCCCAGATGTGGGAAAAGTCACACGCTGATGGGCGAGGAGTCCCGTCGCCCAACGCAATGACGCCCCCCATCTGGGAGGCGCCGAGACCGGATCGGGCGGCAATCAGTCGTTTTTGGCTTCCTCTCCACCACCCTGGCTGTAGACGAACGCGGCGACCTGGGCGATCCTCTGGGGCCCCAGGATCGGCCCCCAGGACAACATGCCCTTCTCAGGGACGCCGTCGGTGATGGTCTGGTTGATCTCTTCGAGCGTACCGCCGTGAAGCCACTCATCGTCGGTGAGCTGTGGGCCGAGGCCGCCTTCGAGGTTTTGACCGTGGCAGCCGATGCAGTTGGTCGCATAAATCGACCGACCCGCCTCAACTGCGTCCGCTGTCATGACCAGCGCTTCGCCGGCTTCGGGCTGTGGCCATCGCTGAGCGGCGGCGGCGATCTCGGCTTCATATGCGCCGGCTTGGGATCGATCTGCGATGAAGTGGTAATGGATCGCATAGCTGACCCCGAAGATGATGGTGAAGTAGAACAGTCCCAGCCACCACTCGGGCAAGCGGTTGTCATATTCTTCAATTCCATCGCATTCATCGGCGTGGCCCAGGATCTGGTCGGGTTTATAGGCGCTCATGCCTCACCTCCATCGTCCAGCGGCATCCGGGCCGCCATGTTCATGAGTTCTTGGTTGCCCGGGCGGTAGGCGTACCAGGCCCACCCCAGGAAGAAGAGGAAGAACACCACCGTCATGGTCGCCATCAGCCACCCCATGGTGGTCGCCTCGGAGGCAGCGTGAAAAATCGGGTTCATCGCGGCACCTCAACATCGACAGGAGGGGCTTCCCCTGCATCGGCGGCGCCGTCCTTCAGGGCAGCGCGCCCGTCCACACCCAGACGCTGCAGGTAGGCGATGAGGGCGACGATTTCTCGATCGGGGGCGGTCTCAATGCCAGCGCCTGCGAGGCGCTCGACGATCCCCGCGGCCTGTGTGGTGACCGCGTCTTCGACGCCTGCGGCGCTGACCTGCTCATCGGAGTAGGGGACGCCCAGGGTCTGCATCACCGACATGGTCGCGTTGATCGCGGACAATGTGTAGGTGTCATCGAGCAGCCAGGTGTACGGCGGCATGATGCTGCCTGGCGAGGTGCTTCGGGGGTCGCGCATGTGCTCGTAGTGCCATGCGTCCGGGTACTTCCCACCGACCCGGTGGAGATCGGGGCCGATGCGACGGCTGCCGAGCTGGAAGGGGCGGTCGTAGACATACTCGCCTGCGCGAGACCACTCACCATAGCGCAGGGTCTCGGCCCGGAAGGGGCGCACCATTTGAGAATGGCAGTTGTAGCACCCTTCTCGGACGTAGATATCACGGCCGGCCAGCTCGAGCGGGGTGTAGGGTTCGATGCCGTCCAAAGCGGAGGGCCCGGCGCTCACCGAGTACATCGGGAGGATCTCCACGATGCCGCCGATGGAGATCGCGACTGTGGTGAGGACCGCGAACAGCGCGCCGCGGTGCTCCAGCATCCGGCGATGCCAGCTGTCGTGCGTGGGTTTGTCGCTCATGGGAAGCTCCTCACTTGGCGGCGACAGCAGCCTTCTCGGCGCTGCCAGCGTTGCGGGCGGTCATGGCGACGTTGTAGGCCATCAGCAGCACACCGCTGAGGTACATCAACCCGCCGACCAGGCGAATGGCGTAGAAAGGGATCAGGACCGTGACCGTGTCCATGAAGTTGGGGTACTGAAGCTGACCGGACGCGTCGATGGCCCGCCACATCAGCCCCTGGGTCACGCCGGATGACCACATGGCCACCACGTACAGCACGATGCCGATGGTCGCGATCCAGAAGTGGGCCGTCGCCAACCGAACCGAATGCAGATCGGTCTTCCACAACCGGGGCGCCAGCCAATAGACTGTGGCGAACGCCGCCATCCCGACCCAACCCAGCGCGCCAGAGTGCACATGGCCGATCGTCCAGTCGGTGTAGTGCGACAGGGCGTTGACTGCGCGGATGGACATCATCGGACCTTCGAAGGTGCTCATGCCGTAGAAGCTGACCGCCACGACCCAGAACTTCAGGATCGGGTCGGTGCGCAGCTTGTTCCAGGCGCCCCGAAGCGTCAGCAGACCGTTGAGCATCCCGCCCCAGGATGGGGCGATGAGCGCGAGGCTGAAGACCATCCCGAGCGTCTGTGCCCAGTCCGGGAGCCCCGAGTACAGCAGGTGGTGTGGGCCCGCCCAGATGTACAAAAAGACCAGGGCCCAGAAGTGGATGATCGACAGGCGGTAGCTGTAGACCGGCCGCTGTGCAGCCTTGGGCAGGTAGTAGTACATCGCCCCGAGGATGGGCGTGGTCAGCAAAAACCCGACCGCGTTGTGCCCATACCACCACTGCACCAGCGCATCCGTCATCCCCGAGTAGACCGGGTAAGAGGTGGTCAGAGACGCGGGCAACGCGAGGTTGTTGAAGACATGCAGCACCGTGATGGTGATGACCATCGACATATAGAACCAGATGGCCACATACAAGTGCTTGACCTTGCGGATGGCGATGGTCCCGAAGAAGTTCACAGCGAACGCCACCCAGACGACCGCGATGGCCAGGTCGATGGGCCAGATCAGCTCTGCGTACTCCTTGCTCTGGCTCAGCCCGAGCGGCAGCGTAATCGCCGCTGAGACGATGATCGCCTGCCAGCCCCAGAAGTGGAACTTCGACAGGGCATCGCTGAACATGCGGGTCTTCAGCAACCGCTGCATCGAGTAGTAAATGCCCGCGAAGATAAAGTTCCCCGTGAACGCGAAGATGACAGCGTTGGTGTGAAGCGGCCGGAGTCGGCCGAACGTCGTCCACGGCAGCCCAAGGTTCGCCGGCCACCATGCCAGCTGAAGGGCGAGAAGGACACCAACGAGCATCCCGACCGCACCCCAGAGGATGGTGGCAACGACGAATTTCCGGGTCGTCGCGTCGTCATAGTTCGGCGCGACAGAGACTGCGGGGGCGTGTGTGTTGGATTGATCAGTAGACACGGCAACCTCCAGAATCGTTGCCCCCTTCTGCAAAGAACGATCCTGCGAGGAAAACCCACAAACCCCAGAGTGAGTGAGAACGTATGGGGCATCTCAACCGCTGGGGGGTGAGTTATCACACACCCCCCCAACCATTCCCCGCCCCATCTCATCGACTCCCCCATGGCCCTGAACTTGCAGTCACAAAGCGCAGTCGACTGTCACTGGAGAACCAGAACAATGTTGCCTCTGCTCAGCGCAGCGCTGCTCGCGGGCCTGATGGGTGCACCGCACTGCGTCGGGATGTGCGGCGGTTTCGCAGCTGCGACCGCGCGGACACCGCTCGACGCCCTCTCATGGCAGACCGGAAAGCTGACCACGTATGCCGCGCTGGGTGCATTGGCAGGAACCTTCAGCGGACATCTGCCCGGTCCGGGGTGGCTGCCGCTCGCTGCCGCGGCGTTCTGTCTGGTGTTGTTTGCGGCACAGCTCAGCGGACTGGTGCGGCTGCCCGCGCGGCCCATCCCCGGACTCAGCCGCCTCGCTGCAGCCACATTGCGTCGCGACGGGTGGGCGGGACGATTCGGCTTCGGTCTGCTCACCGGGCTGCTGCCCTGTGGGCTGGTCTACGCCGCCCTGGGCCTCGCCCTGGGGGCGGGCTCGACGCTCGGCGGCGCCGCGGCGATGGCGGCTTTCGGAGTGGGCACCATGCCCGCCCTGGCTTTTGCCGCCGTCGGTGCCCGAGCGATCATGCAGCAGATGCCCTACGGGCGACAGCTTATGGCGGGCGCAGTCCTTATATTGGGACTGAGTGCGTTGTTTATTCGATTGCCGGTCACACTCAACGCACAAGGCACCGTCACTGATCTTCCCGTCTGCCACTCCACTCCGGGTTGAGCTGATGTCCATCCTCCTGCCCATCGACGCTCAGGCGCCATTCCTGCCGGCCATGCTGGTCAGCGCCGCCATCGCACGACAGCTCCAGGTGGATGTGGATGTCCTGGAGATCCAGAACCGACCACACCCCCTCAACCGGTTGGCTTACCTCCACAACATGCTCAAGCCCATCCGTGAGCAGAACGTCAACGCGCACCTTCGGATCACAAGCGGCAACCCCGCCGATCAGATCTGCCGCGCCATTCGAGAACGACGCACCGAGTGGGTGGTCCTCAACGGGGGGGAGGACATCCCCGGGCGCGTCGCGCAGGCGGTGATGCGGCGCGCAGATGCCCCCGTGTTTGTCGTGCAAGCCTCTCCGCAAGAGCCGGGAACCGTCCGTCTTCACTGCAACAATACCGATGCAGCGATGGAAATGTTGGGCCGGATGCAAGGCGCCGGTTTTCAATGGAACCGAACCGGGATCAATCAGATCGCGGTCTATCTGCCCGCATTGACTCTGCAGCGAGCGATATAATCCTGAAGAATCTTTCACCCCTTCAGGAACGTCTCGTGAAGCATTGGGAAGAAATGGGCGACTATGTGGGCTTCAACCACGATGATGCCCAACGATTGTCGAATCTCCTGCCACATGTGACACCGCATCTTCAAGAGATCGCTGACCGCTTCTACAGCACAATCGATAAATTTCCATCTGCAAAAGCTGTTTTTGAAAACGAAGCCCAGGTCAATCGGCTCAAGAGCAGCCTCCAGGACTGGACCCATCAGCTGCTCAAAGGCCCCCATGATGAAGCGTACTGGACCCGCCGCCAGCGGATCGGACGGGTGCATGTGCGGGTCGGGCTGCCGCAACGGTACATGTTCACCGCGATGAGCCTGCTGCGAGACCATCTGTCTACCATCGCCCGGGAA